>JAYTPA010000215.1:0-1091 GCA_043747495.1 Bdellovibrio sp. | reverse complement strand
TGCAGCTTGTTAATAAAAATATAAAATTTATCTGTGACCGTAAAGACTATTTAGAAAAATTAGCTGAGTGCAAATAGGCAGCTAATACCTAACACCTGTATAGCCAATTAACGGACAGCCTGTCTGAATCGACAATATAATCTCTATAAGCTGGCTTCAAACTTGTACTTCATCAGCATATGAAGAAACTTTTATTAATTATATTTTGTCTGTCTCAAATTGGTACATCACTTGTTTTTGCCAATCCTGAATTGAAACCAACATTATTAACTACAGCTCAAAAATATTTAACAAATAATAAGGATCTTTGTGATGGTTACCCCCGCATTCAAGTGCAAACTTTAGATGGTCTATGTGCAGGTCTTGTTGCCGATAAAAATCAGGGTCTAAAAATGCCCCGTTATGCTGTTCAAGATAAAAATAATGTGATCTATGTCAGCGACATGGGCGGGTGGGCTTACGGCCACGGAACTATTTGGGCCATTGAAGAAACTATTTCAGCTGATGGTCTTAAGCAAACTCAACTAACAAATTTATTTCCTGGAAAACCTTTAACGATGCCGAATGGTTTATTGGTTGATCCCCAAGGACGAATTTATATCGGAACACCTGTTGGTATATATCGGTTTAAACCCACTAAAAATAATTTAAATCAGTGGATTTTAAATTCAGATTTAGAACTCATCGAAGACCAATTTAAAAAATCAATTTTTAGATCTAGTGAATACATCAGCGCTAAAACATATAATCAAACAGCAGATCAGGGTTTAAACAATAAACATCCGTTAATTCAATTAGCTGCTAATCGTGATTTCACAGAAATTTATTTTAATGTCAGTGCGCCGTCAGATCGCTGCACTAATGGCCACAAATCCATTCATTCGATCACTAAATTATGTGTCCAATCTGAAAGCGAAATTATTAATGCCGGTATTTGGAAAATAAATTTAGATTCTTCCGGAAATAAAATTTCGACAGAGTCCTTTGCGCGTGGACTTAGAAATTCTATGGCTTTAGTTGTTCATCCCGAAAGTGGTTTTCTTTTACAAGGTGAAAACAGCCTTGATTTACCAGACGAAGATCAGCCCTAT
>JAYTPA010000214.1:0-2673 GCA_043747495.1 Bdellovibrio sp. | reverse complement strand
GGCATTAAACACGGATTGTTTAAAATGTTTTGAAGGGGCACAGGATGGCCAAAATTCACGGAATGTTGGATATGGGAAAAAGAAGTATGTTGCTAAGCCAAACGGCTTTGCAAACAACATCTCATAATATTGCCAATAAATCCACTGAAGGTTACTCAAGACAACGTGTCGACTTCAAAACAAATCCTGCCATCGATGAAGGTCGTTATCGTTTAGGAACTGGTGCTAGGCTTGCTGGAATTTCTCGTGTTAATAATCCATGGTTAGAAAAGCAATTAGAAAAAGAAAATTCATCTTTTTCACATACAGAACAAGCTTCAATGGGCTTAGCGCGACTTGAATCTGTGGTTAATGAACAAAATGTTAAAGGTCTTAATGATTCCATTGCTGGCTTCTTTAATACATTTCGTGAATTAGCAAACAATCCTGAAAGTGCTGTAGCCAGAACTCAAGTTCGCGAAGCTGGTGCATCTTTGATAAAAGTTTTTCAAGACTCTAGAAAACAGATCGATGATGTGACTGCAGATATGAATAAAAATGTAGAATTCAACATCATTGAAGTGAACGGTTTAGCTAAAGAATTAGCAATGATGAATGAAAAAATTCAGCAAATTGAAATCAACGGGACTGAAAGCGCAAACGATGAACGTGATCACCGTGATCAATTAATTAAAAAATTATCTGAAAAAATTGATGTGAATTACGCTGAAGATCCAAAGACAGGCATGATCAATATCACAGCTGGTCGGACAGCGATTCTTGTAGCCGGTACAACTTTTACAGAATTAAAAACTGGCGAAAAAGAAATGGGAAAAACTCAAATCATGAGCGAAATGAGTAAGGGCGGAACTCTCATCGACATTACGGATCAGTTTAAGCGTGGTAGAATTGGTGCTTCAATTGAAATCAGAGACACAGTTACAACTGATTTAAAAAACAGCTTAGAAGAATTAGCTTACAACATTTCCAATCAGGTTAATCGTGCCCATGCAGAAGGTTACGATAGCTATAATCGCACTGGAACTAACTTTTTTGAAACAGTCGATAAAGGCCAACCTTTTTCAATTGAAAACATGAGAGTGAATCAAGACATCACCAATGATGTTAGTCGTATTGCCGCAGCATCAAAAGCTAATGCACCTGGTGATAATACAGTGGCCAACTTGATTCATAGTTTGCAATCGCAACCGCTTATGCAAGACGGAAAATACAGTTTTGATAATTTTTATAATGCGAAGGTCAGTGAAATAGGTGTTTTAACCCAACGGGCTAATAGCACTTTAGAGACTCAAAAAAATACATTAGATCAATTAAAAAATATTCGTGAAAGTTTGAGCGGCGTCAGTATGGATGAAGAAGCAGCCAAAATGATTGAGTACCAAAAATCATTTGAAGCTTCAGCCAGAGTTATTCGTACTGCAGATGAAATGTTTGATACAATTCTTAACCTGAAAAGAATGTAGGAAGTAGCACATGAGAGTATCTGATAAAATGCTACAAACCCAAGTTATTAATAATCTGAATAAAAACAGATCAGAGCTTTCGAATTTACAAAATCAAGCGGCAAGCCTTAAGCAAGTGACTAAGCCGTCTGATGATCCGACAGGGACTGCTAAAATATTACAAAATAGAACTGAAAATAAAACATTAGAACAAATCGATAAAAATATTTTTTACGGTAAAGCTTTTCTTGAAACAACTGAATCAACATTGTCTCAGTTAGGCGAAGCTGTTGTTCGTGCGAAAGAATTAGCGATCCAAGCAGCTAATGACACGAATGGTGGTTTGCCACGTGAAATGATTGCTTCCGAAGTTGAGCAAATATATGGATCACTTGTTGAAATGAGTAATCGTCGGTTTGGTGATCGATTCATATTTTCAGGTTATAAAACGACACAAGCTCCGTTTGACACATCTGGAAAATACGCTGGTGATGATGGTCAAATTCAAGTTCAAACTTTAACGGGACAATTTTTACCGATTAATTTAATTGGTTCGCAAGTTTTCCTAGGACAAGATTTAAGTTATGGTGGCGCTGTTAATCGCGATATGAAAATTCCACAAACTGTCGAAGAACTTCAATCCTACAAATTAAGTCAGATAGAAAAAGAGTTCGAAAAAGAAAACACACAAGAAGATAGTATTGAAACACGGGCTCCTGCTAGTCTAGGTGGCGTTCAACGTGTTGGCGGGGCTGGCGCTGCTGAAAGAGATCCAGTTTCGGGGACTCGTGGAGTTAATATTTTTCAGGCTGTGTCTGGCTTAGAAGCTTCTTTAAGGGCGGACGATAAAATAGGAATTCAACAGTCTCTGGAATCTTTAGATGAAGCTTTAAACCAAGTGAATTTAGCCAGAGCTGAAGTTGGTGGACGTGTTAATCAGTTAAATGCCAACAACGAGGGCATTCAGCGAAGTATAATAGACAACAAATCCTACAATTCACAAATTGAAGACGCCGATGTATTTAAGGTCATGACAGATTTAACTAAATCGAACCAGACTTTAGAAGCCACATTACAGACTTCAACCAAATTTATGAACCAAAGCCTGCTTGACTTCCTACGATAGTCCAACTAATTAAACTTTTTTCAGTGATTAACCGATAGAGGTTTATAGCGCACAAATGCGCTTGTTATTAGACAGGAGTCTTTACATGCTCGTACTTACAAGGAA
>JAYTPA010000213.1:0-6836 GCA_043747495.1 Bdellovibrio sp. | reverse complement strand
GTCCTCCGTTTTTAATTTAATGCACACTAAAAATGCTTACATAGGGCCTTAGTTAAGACAAGATAGAAATAAACGGCACTAGACGTTTATAATGCGATCAGTCAAGTTTTTCTGAGAAACGAACTGACCGAGTTCTGCTTTTCTAACATCTGGCTTTTCGGGGTTCGGGTAAATCCAGACGTAATTATTTCTTTCAGAGGATGTTGTGCATTCGACATCAGTGAACCCAGGAGACCAGGTTCCAGAATTTAAATGTTCTACCGATCCGTAAAATTCATGACGTGGAATATGTGTATGACCGTAAACAATGCGGTTAACGCCAGTAATTGTTGATTGTTGTGCAAATAAAATTTCATCAGGCTCTTTGTAAGTGCTAACCAATGACGTTATTGAACGAGCATAAAATAAGAAAAAAGGAATAAGCAGCATTAAGGGAACAAAAATCCAATAAAATGAAATTCCAAAAAAAGATTTTAACTGCGCTACAATAAGAAAAGTCATTGTTAAACCAGTCAGGATTAAAAAAGCGCGATCAAGCCACAATTCTTTAGCAATTAACCAAGGATCTTGAGTAGCTGGTGGTGCAAACAGTTGTTGCAGTTCACGAACCACGCGCGGTGAAGTTTGTGAATCTTCAGCTGATTTATTCACAATGTCCTCAACACTAACTTTAGGTTTATAAACTTCACTGAAGCGATCTCTAGTGACATGAATCAGCGTTGCAACAGAACCCCACAACCATGTCCACATAATGAGTGGCTGCGCTGTGAGTAAATATTTGAAAAAGAATTTTAAATATTCAGACAAAGACATGATGTAGTTTTTTTCAACATGTGGATTAAATAAACCTAGGCCATTCATGATGTATCTGCAGGCTACGTTCCCGAAAGGCAGACGAATTCGTAGTTCATTGTAATCAATAATAAAAGGATTTAATGGATCCTCACAAAGACAGTAGGGATCTTGCTGGTGACCGTGCTCGATCAAAGTGTCATTTTCACTGATGTAAAACCATTTAACAAATCGAACACGTTTTAAATCCATAGCATTTAAATTTAAAGCATCAAAAAACGCTTTTTGTACTTTCGGGAAGTGCAGTTCAACGTCGTGATTTCCTGGAACGATCACTACAGAATGACCCGTTTTTATAAATTCAGATAACGCATTAATAAATAGTGAATGTTCTTCCAAAATAACATTCATTTTAAACACCGAACGCTCTTCTTTAGGAAAAAGACCCCTTCTGGTTTCAATCCAGTGAAGTGAATAGATGGGTTTAACTGGTAAAGCCATGACGCTATCAAAATCAAAAATGTCGCCATTTAAAACAAGTTCAATATGCTGACCGCCGGATTTAACTTGAAGCTCTTCTAAAAATTCAACCAAAGCGGGATCTATAAAAAATTCTCGAGTTTTAAATTTTTTCCACAATCGATGACGAATCCTGTAGCCAGGCCTTGAAGGCTCGGCGTCTGTTAAATGAAGATCACTAATAATTGCAGTGTATTTTAAACTCACAATGACAGAATCCCATGAATCTGTTTTAATGTCATCTGATGAAAAAGATGAAAGCTCCGATTGTTATTTTGGGAATTGCAAAAAGTGGAAGTTCTGCAAAAAACTTATTACTTAAGGCTGGCTATGAATCTCAGAATCTGCTGACTTTTGACGAAAAAAAACCAGCCGATTTAACGCAGTGGCAAGATTTTGAAAAACTAGAAGTAGGCACACTGATTGTTTCACCAGGGATATCTTTGAAATCAGAAGGTTTAAAAAATCTTCTGAAAAAAGGCTGGGACTTATCTTCAGAAATTTCTTTAGCCTGTGAATTTTTAAAAGATGAAAAAATTATTGGAATAACGGGATCTGTTGCTAAAAGCACTGTGACCTCACTTATAGGAAAAGCTATTTTAGCCGATGATCCCAACGGGTTTGTTGGGGGTAATTTAGGAATTCCTTTTTCTGAATACGCTTTAATGATTTTAAATGGGTCACCAAGAGCTAAGTGGATTGTTTTAGAATTATCTAGTTATCAATTAGAAAACTGCAGAGGTCTGCAGCTGTATTCATCAGCCATAACTTATTTGTCAGCTAACCATCTTGAACGTTATGAATCGATCGATGAGTATTACTTAACAAAATGTCACATTAGCCAGATCACAAAAAATATTTGCGTACTCAATTCTCAATCTGAAGACATCATTAAATATCAAAAATATATCGCTTGCATTACCAAAATGACTTCAGCAAAAATGTTTAAAAATGCAGACTTGCTTGATAAAGTAAAATTAATTGGTGAACACAACAAAGATAATTTTTGCATTGCCTATGAATTGGTACAGAACGCAGGGTTGTCGGAAAAAGCAATTCAATCCATGATCGAATTTTCTGGTTTAGAACACCGTCTTGAATTCGTCGCTGAAAAAAATGGAATCACTTACATTAACGATAGTAAGGCGACGGCAATGGATTCAGTATTAGTGGCAGTCAAAGCCAGTCTTGAAAAAGTAAGATTTGAATCACACTTGTATTTACTTCTAGGCGGCAAAGATAAAAATTTACCATGGGATGATTTAGCAGGGTTAGTTCAAAACAATAAAATTAAAATTATTTATTTTGGTGAATGTGGAAAGTTAGCACAAATAAAAATGATGGCATTTAAATCTAAATATTATTCAACTTTAGGTGCTGCTTTTGATTCGTTAAAAGATCTCGTTCAGAAAAAAGATGTTGTTTTGCTAAGTCCAGGCGGAACAAGTCTTGATGAATTTAAAAACTTTGAAGATCGTGGAAATTTTTTTAAACAAAAAGTTTCTGATCTTTAGTTTAATTTTAATTTATAAACTAATCAATAAAATGGCTGACCAGAAAATAAGACGGTCTGCTGTACAAAACAGTCGAATAAGTTCTGTCTGTTTTTGTATCTTGTAAGATGACTTCTTGAATTCCTGCAGGAATATTAAATATTAAAAATCCGCCACCTTGCTGTGGTTGGGTTACCAACTGCCCTGTTGAATCAAAATAAAGAATATTCTGCGGATCAAAATTTTCATCAGCTATATGTACTGAATAGTTTTCAACAGTCGTGAATCCCAAAAATGTTGAAGTCTCTGGCTCGATTTGAATTTTTGAAGTTGTTAAAGCGTAATCAACAAATGATTCTTTAACCTGCGGCAAGTGAAGATGATCTTTACTGTGATTTTGAATATATACATAAGCTGCATAATCTTGTGATAAAGGACGATTAATAATTTCGACTAATCCTGAATGGGCAGCGCTTCTGTATCTAGCTAAACCAGATTCAAGATTTAGAATATCTTTTTGACCAGGGATCATCACATCAGCACTGACTGGTTCACCGCTGACTACGTCAAAGCTACGAACAATAATTGATTGTGGCACTGATGTGGCTGCAACATCTTGATAAGTTGTAAGTTCTGATTCGACTAAATATTGCTGAGAACCTAAAGTTCTTGATCCTAATGTTGCAGTAACTTGGTAAGAGCCGTTACTTATTCCTGCGATAATAAATAATCCGTTTTCTGAAGTTGTGTTTTGATCAGTTTGTGGAATTAAGAATTGATCAAAATAGTAAGATTCTAACCCTGGTTGGTTTTCAACATTAATTTGTGCACCAGCCACAGGTTTTCCATCCAATGTCACACGCCCTAAAATAACGCCTGTATCAGACATATACTGAATCTGAATTTTTTCAGAAATATAATTTTTAGTTCCATCAATCCAAGCCTGGCTAAACAATAAAGTTTCAGTTTTATCGATTGAAGTGCGCACACTGATTGTGGGGGCTAATTTTTTATTCAGATCTTTTGTAAAACTTAAAGTTGACGAATGTCGCGCGACATTGGGATAGACGTCAGTTGTTTTTTTTAGATCATAATATCCCGAGAACAAACTTGATTTTGTGAAGTCTTCATTAATTCTTCGGCCATCAGCTTGCTGTACATTCACAGCAAACCCAGATGGTCGGCCAAGACTTAATATTGGTCCCTGAAAATAATGACCGGCTCGTGACAAATTTAAAATTTTACGACGATCTTCTCCAATAATCAAACCGACTTTGTCTGTGATCTCTGCAACGAGTTCACCTTCAAAAGCGCCAACAGCAATTTGGTATTGCCCTGCTTTTAAATCGACTTGTCCCATTTCAAGGATTTGGCCCTCAAAGACACGTTTTAAACTGACTTTATGATCAACTATTCCTACACCGTCTTTAAGCTCGAAAAATCCACGAATGACGGCACCTTGTTGTGGTGCTGTAAATTGAACTTGGTCAAATAAAGGTAAAGTTGAATCCTGCGTACTTCTTGCGAGCGATTGTAACTGACGGCTGACTTGAATATTCAATTCGTTTTTAGCTAAAGCCATTTCAGGAACATGGACTTCATCTCCAGCAGCGCGAACTGTTTCTGTGCTTAGCTGAACAACAGTTTGCGTAGAATCTAATGCTGTCGGAATTGCATAATGATTTTCAGTATGAATAATTTTTTGTGTTTGCTGAAATAAAGAAAATGCAGGTGTATTTTTTTCTTGAGAAATGACCAAGGGTTTCGTGACTAAAACGAGATTTGTTTTTTCAACCGAAGGTGAATACAAAAAAGTTAAAGGTAATATAAGTGCAATCAGGTAAGCCAACAGTCACTCCTTGACTACCTATAGGATATTTAGAAAGGGTTCTCTCCGTCAACCTTCTGGTATTCGTCGAGACTTTTGTTAAGGTACTTTTTAATCTGTAGAGCCCGCTGCTGACTAAGTGTTTCATCGACACCTAAATCGACATAGGTCTGGGTTTGGGGGTCAAACTTCTCTCGGATGACTTGGACACTGATCTCATAGGGCCTTCTGGCCCCTAAAATAATGGTTTTAGTTGAATAGCGATCTTTGTGCTTTTTTTCTTCATCTAACGGTTCAAAACTTTGGTCGTGGTATAAAGAAGTCAATTCTCGACCGTTAATACTGACTAGTCGTGGTTTTCCAATGACAGTTGTGATTGAAATCCGTGTCTGGGGTACTGGAAGATTTGAATTTTCTATGTAATAGCCAGGCATTACACAACTTGTGAAGATAAAAAGAACCAAAAATAAATTTAAAAGTTTAACACTATTTTTTGCTATCATTTTTAGTCATTTATTTTTTCTGTGATTTATTCCAGTCAGCCATAAACATTTCAATCCCTTTAGTTGTTAATGGATGACCTGTCATTTGTTGCATAACTTTGTAGGGAATTGTTGCGATGTCAGCACCGATTAATGCAGCTTCTTGAATATGCATAGGCGAGCGCACTGATGCGACAAGAACTTCAGTCGTGAAATCATAATTTTGATACATTTCAACTGTATCAGCGACCATTGACATGCCATTTGAACCAATATCATCTAAGCGGCCAACAAAAGGTGAAACCATAGAAGCTCCTGCTTTCGCGGCTAACAAAGCCTGCATCACAGAAAAAACTAATGTCACATTAGTTTTTATTCCAGAAGCAGTTAATTTTTTAACTGCAATCATTCCAGCTTCGCACATCGGAATTTTGACGACAACATTCGATGCTAATTTAGCTAACTCAAGACCTTCTTTAACCATTTGATCAGCATCTAAAGAAATCACTTCTGCAGAAACTGGTCCATTCGTAATTTTGCAAATTTCTTTGATAACTTCGTGAAAAGGGCGTCCTGACTTTGCAATAAGTGATGGATTAGTTGTTACTCCATCAACCCAACCACATTCATGAGCTAATTTAATTTCGTTTAAGTCAGCGGTATCTATAAAAAATTTCATTTTGGGCTCCTCATCATAAGATGATCCATACTATATAGCCCAGCGGGCTGTTTGACAATCCACACCGCGGCTTTTAAAGCACCTTCTGCAAAGACAGATCGGCTCAATGCTTGATGCTCTATTTTAATCAATTCACTGTGCGAAGCCGCCGTCACTGTGTGTATGCCATATATACGCCCAATTCTTTGGCCGTGTGGCGTTTTAATTTTACGTTTTAATAAAGCCTCTAAATCATGATGTAAAGTAACAGCTGTTCCGCTGGGATTATCTTTTTTTTCTGTATGATGAATTTCATCCACACAAACATCAAAATCAGAAATATACTTTAAAGCTTTTAGCGCTTGTCTGACGGCCCATAAACCTGTGCTCATGTTTGATGCCCAAAAAAAAGCAGCTTTTTGTCCGTACTTAAATAAAGTTTTAAATTCAACGGGAGTGAATCCTGTAGTACCACTGATCACTGCCGTTTTATATTTCTGTAAAGTTTTAATCAATTCAAGGCTGGCCTTCGGCGTTGAAAAATCAATCCACGCATCGACTTCTTCAAGAACTTTATCTGGAACTGATTTCAGTGTTGCAAAACTTTTCTTAAATAATTTAGATTTATTTTTCGAAGTGATTTCAAGATAAGCTTCAAAAGATTTATTGTCTTTTAAAAGACTTTGAACATGTAATCCCATTTTTCCGTTTGAACCTAAAAGCGCAATTTTTATTTTTCGACTCATATGACCTGCTGGTTGTAGTTTAAATTACTTTTTAATGATAAGTAGTTTTTCTATTTCTTGTGAAATTTCAGTATGATATTTCATATCCAGTGTTGATAAAGGCAATCTTAATTCTGGAGATGCTATTAAGTCTGCTTTAAAAAGCATCCATTTAATAGCTATGGGGTTGGCCTCACAATACATCATTTGAATTAATCTAGAATATTTTTTAAAATCATCTTTAGCCTGTTGAACTTCACCTGACAAAACTTGCTTGGTCCATCTTACGGTTTGTTCAGTTAATAAATTCGACATCACAGAAATAATTCCATGACCACC
>JAYTPA010000212.1:0-1383 GCA_043747495.1 Bdellovibrio sp. | reverse complement strand
GCCCAAATGGGGTCTTTAACAGACCAGACCCAGTTGCTCGAATGGACCATTAAAGAAAACCCACGCACCATCGTCGAAAAGATCTTAAGCCACAGCCCCCGCATTGTCGGCTTTGGCGTCTATATATGGAATACGAACGAAATCTTTGATATCGTCAGTATTCTTAAAAAAGTCTCACCACAGACGATTGTGGTCCTTGGCGGCCCTGAAATATCCTACGAGACAGAATCTCAACGGTTGTTTCCACTGGTTGATCATGTGATTTGCGGTGAAGCTGATTTTTTATTCAAAGATTTTTGTTTAGTGCATTTGCAAAATGCCACTCATCCTACGATTGATTTTACAAAAAAAATCATTCGTGGAGAATTACCCAATATTAAAGACATTCAAATGCCCTATGGATTGTACACTGATGAAGATATCAAAAATCGGGTGATTTACGTCGAAGCTTCAAGGGGCTGTCCATATAAGTGTGAATACTGCTTATCTTCATTAGATAAATCAGTTCGCAGTTTTGATCTCGCAGCTTTTTTAATAGAAATTGATGTGTTAATCACCAGAGGTGCTACATCATTTAAATTTGTCGATCGCACATTTAATTTAAGCCCTACGACATCAACACAAATTTTAAAGTTTTTCTTAGAACGTATTCATTTAGGGTTATTTCTTCATTTTGAAATGGTGCCTGACCGATTACCCGTTGAAATCAGAGACTTGATTAAACAATTTCCTGAGGGCTCGTTACAATTCGAAGTGGGCATTCAAACCATGAATCCTGCAGTCGCTGCAAATGTATCCAGAAAAAATGATTTAGTGAAAGTTGCTGAAAATTTTAAATATTTAAAAGAATTTACTCATGTGCACACACATGCTGATTTGATTGTGGGTCTTCCTGGCGAAACTATTGAATCTTTCGGTGAAGGTTTTAATCGTCTAGCCGAAATGGGCCCCAATGAAATTCAAGTGGGCATTTTAAAGCGTCTTAAAGGGACACCCATTACCCGTCATGAAAAAACCTTTGATATGCGCTATCAAGATGCCCCGCCTTATCAGATTTTGCACACATCAACGATGAATTATCAGACACTGCAAGTGATGAACCGCTTTGCAAAATTCTGGGATTTGTATGCAAACAGCGGAGAATTTAAAAACTTCATGATTTGGATGAAGAATCATGAGGGGTCATTTTTTCACCGTTTTATGGATTTTGTAACGTATTTATCCTCGCAGTATTCAGAAACTCATTCTATTTCATTAATGAATTTAACTGAAAAAGCTTATCTATTTTTACAACAACACATGGATGCGACTTCTGCAGAAGCGATCATTGTGAGTGATTATTGTAACGGCTATAAAAAACGGGACATCCCGCCATTTCTGAAA
>JAYTPA010000211.1:0-2858 GCA_043747495.1 Bdellovibrio sp. | reverse complement strand
TTTCCAGATAAAAATATTGCACGTGCTGATCGTGATGAAATCACTCAACGATCTGATATGGAAAAATTAATCGCAGATATGGAAAGCGGAGAAATCGATATTTTAATCGGAACCCAAATGATTGCCAAAGGGCTGGATTTTCCAAAACTTAAATTAGTGGGCTTATTGCTGGCTGATGTGGGTTTTAATTTACCTGATTTTAGATCTTCAGAAAAAAGTTTTCAGTTAATAACACAAATGAGTGGCCGGGCCGGAAGACACGTTGTAAAAGATGAAGCCCCAGGCCATGTCATTATTCAAGCCTACAATGTTGAACACGAATCGCTACAGTTTGCAGTTAAACATGACTACATTGGTTTTGCGAAACAAGAATTAATAAACCGAAATCCTTTGAAATACCCACCATTTCAAAAAATAGTTTCATTTCGTATTCAGGCTATGGATCAAGAAAAAGCATTAAACACTAGTAAAATGATTTTACAACGATGTCAGGTTTTAAAAGAAAAGTTTCCACAGTTTTATTCACAAATTGAAATCCTTGGCCCGGCATCATCGCCACTTGCGCGGATTAAAAATCAATTTCGTTATCACTTATTACTAAAAAGTGACAAATCCCAAGAGCTTAATCAGTTCGCACGTCAAATCCTATCTGACGAAAAGTGGGTTCCCGCGCAGGTCAAGGTTTTGGTGGATGTCGATCCAATGAGCTTACTTTAATAATGATCAAATGCGTTAGTTGATTTCAATTTTTTTTAGTTGCCACAACCTAAAACTTTTTTGATCGTATTAATATGCACATCTACGACTATATCATCATTGGAAGCGGCTTAACAGGCCAAACAATTGCAACCCGATTATCACAAGACACAAAAAATGTTTTACTAATCGAAGCAGAAAACATCACTGGTGGATCACACAGACCTACACAATTAGCCAACCAAACTTTAGAAAATGGTTTACGCTTTTTACCAGCAACAGAATTGTCAGTTAAAGCTATTCAAGAAATTGAAAATTTAATTGGCTTAAAGTTAATTAATGAACAAATTGAAAATTTACCAGAAACTTACGATGCTTCTGGATTTAAACCCTTTGTTGGTTTCGGCGATAAATCACCAGAATTTTACGATCAGTTTTCTTATTTTTTAAGCTCCACTGAATTAAAATTAAATTTACCGTTTCATCAAATCGTAAATTTACTGAAAGAAAAATATCAAGGCGAAACTTTATTAAAATCCCATGTGACCCAAATCGCTTTTCAAGAAAATATAAATGCTAAAGCCGATGCACAAGTTAGCCATGTTGTTGTGAATGGTTCAAAGTCTTTTTATGCCCAAAATTTTATTTTCACAGGTCAAATTCGTGATTTAGCTACATTGGTTTCTGATGATGTTTTAGGTCCACGTGCTAAAGTTAAACTCAAAAAAGCACACTACTGGATGACAGTGGGTCTTGATCTTTATCATGAAGAAACAACGATCGATAAAAATAATTTATTTGTTCTTGATGGTACAACTGATGATGGATTAGGCCCTAGCATTGGCCGCTATCAAGCCGCAACACCGGCTGATGTGTCTAACAATCAAAAAAATCAACAGATGTCACAGTGGCTTGGTTTTGTTGATTTAAACACCAGCGAAGAAACTGAAAACATCGGTGAAGTTTTAAAGAAAATGAAACGTCAGATTAAACGTGCTTTCCCAGAAATGGCTGAAAACATCAAAGCTGAAAGAATTTCGATGAGCTCACCGATCACTGGTGGAGAATTAAAATTAAATTCAAATGGCACTTTACATAAAACTCAAAATTTATGGATTGCTTCAGCGCAGGTTAGCCCCTATGCCAACTTGATGGGATCATTCATGCAGTCACAGCTCACATTAGCTGCGCTGGGCTTTGGTGATTTTAAATTAGCTCAGCATGAATTTACGAATGAATCTGATTCAGAAGAAACTGAACTACATCCTGAAATGTAGTTCTAATTTTTTATTTGATCTCGCTAGCCATTAATAAAGCTTTATATAAATCAACATGACCACCAGATAAAATTTTATTTTTAAGATTTTTATTTAGTGTTGTCGAATTTAAAATAACCGCTTTAATTTGTTTATAATTTAATTTCGGAAACTTAGACCAAACTTCTGCAGCAATGCCGGATACGACTGGTGTCGCCATTGATGTTCCAAAATAAAATGCGTATTTATTATTTAATATAGTTGAGTAAATATCTACACCGGGTGCTGCCACATCAACGCCAGCTAGCCCATAACTAGAAAAATAAGCCAATTTACCATCACGATCTGTTGCTGCAACAACAACTAAATTATCATTTTTTAATGAAGCTGGATAAACGGGTTTTTGATCAATATTTTCTTTAAAATTACCAGCGCCAGCAATGACTAGCACACCGTATTTTTTAGCGATAAAATCTAAAGTCTCTGTGATCAGTGATCCGCCTTCATTACCGCGTTTTGCGAAGCTACAATTGATAATTTTTGCTCCGTTTTTTGCGGCATAAATTAAAGCCTCAGCTACATCTTTATCATTTTCATCTTTATCAGAAGGAATAGCTCTGATAGGCATAATTTTAACTTTTGAAGCGATTCCAACAGTTCCAATTTTATTATTTTGTTGGGCGCCAATAATGCCAGCGCTTAATGTTCCGTGAAGATGGTCATCCATTGGGTTGCCAGTCCCTTCACCGTTTGGATTTCTTTCTAAAAGATTAATCCCGTGAATATCATCAACGTACCCATTTCGATCGTCATCGATTCCGTTATTGGCTATTTCGCCACGGTTGACCCACATATTATTTTTCAAATCGACATGGTTGTAATCCACGCCTGTATCGATAACAGCTA
>JAYTPA010000210.1:0-15453 GCA_043747495.1 Bdellovibrio sp. | reverse complement strand
TGAATTTCTCCGTGAAATTCACTTTTGATTTCTAAAAATGACATTTGTAAATCACGAATAAATTCACGCAAAGGTTTTTCAATTGTCGATGCTAAATTAGCCGAATCAAAATCTTGCCCTGTTTTAATCAGTAAAAGGCTTGCTTGTGTTTGTAAAATTTTTTGAGCTTCGACGTAAGGGACTTGGTATTTACGAACGATTTCTTGGATAATTAAGTCAGCGCCCCACATAAGGCTTCGCACAGAAACAACACGTTGGTCAATTTGGGCACACAGTAAAGTTCTTTTATGACCGATATTTAATGTCACTTGTAAAGATGTTTGAACGACGGGGGATCGATCAGGGATTTCAAGGCTTTCATCCTCTGTAGTTGCAAATGGGCCGGTATCAGCAGGATAAGTTGGAACAACGCCGTCAGAGTCTTCGACCAAATTAGTAAAAGCTAAACCATCAACAGTTAATGTATAAGGTTCAATACCGAAATCTTTGGCTAAGCTTAAAGATTTTTCGATATGTGAAATAGGAGCTGCAATCGCTAAAACATGGGCCGAAAACCCTTCATAAAGAATAGCTTTGGAATCAAAAAGACAAAGTTCAGGATCAAAGGGAATATCTTCTTCCATTTCAAATGAAAGACTTTTTAAAATTTTTGATCTATCAGCAAACGGAAATTGTTTTTTACGAACAGTGACTTTATCTTGTTTCAAAGATGTCACGATGCGGACATTGCTGGTGTCAATTCGACTTAAAATTTGACGGACATATTCAATCGCTTCGATTTCACGATCGTGATCAGAGCCTTCTGCAGATAATTTTTTTTCATAAACAGCAGAAACATAAATATTTTTTTTAGTTTGATTTAATTCGACAATCTTTATTGAATCTTCGCCGAAATCAATACCCAGTGCGCGCATGCTGCCCCTTATAATGCTGTGTACTTCGCTAGAACTCTGACCAGTATACGATACGTGGGCGGCCCTTGGGAAGATTAACTTTGGCAGGAGCACTAGGCGTTGGTCCAGGTGGCTGTAGTGGTGGCAGAGTTATACCTGCAGCTTCGTCAGCTTCTTTTTTTTCTTGATCAAGATAACCTTTGATTGCGGCTCCGGCTTTTTGTGTATCAATCACGTAAGCTAGTATTTTTTTCTGCACGGAACCAGGTCCGCTACCAGTTCGTCCGATAGCTTCAATTTTAAAATTAATGACTTTGTCACAAATAAAAGGAATTTTATCAAATTCTGGGTTAAGCCTAGCGCCTTTACTTTCAACGAAAGTTTTAAAATCATTTCGACATTCTTCAGAAGTTCCGCCAACAAAAGGCCCACCTTTTTCAGGGTCATCACGACGATCAAGGGCTTCTTTAACCGATTCAAGGGTAAGACCTATATCTAATGATTTTAAAACAGATTCACTGGCCGTATTGGGGTTGATAGCTTTTGATCCGTAAATAGTGACCTGTGGTGCTAATAAAGTAAAAAATTCTTCGTTCATTCCAGGGATTAATCGTAATTCATCAATCGTACGAAAGCCTCTGTTAGGCGGAAATTTATCACCTAGTTCAGAAAAAGCTGATTTTTTATCACCACCATTATCGGATTCAGTTTTATCACTCATCCAATCAGCAATGCGGTTCACTAATTCAGTAAAATTAAAATTTTGATAGGCTTCTTTAAAAGAATCATCGTTTTCGATTTTACTTTCAAAGATGTTTAATAATTGTTTTTTTGTGACTTCACGTAAAGTTTTAGACGGAGACCCTAAATCATTAATGTCAATTTTTGAGCCTTCATCGGAAATTGAATGCGTATAGGATCCTTGAAATAAAGCTTCTTTTGTGGTTTTTTCAACCCCGTCTTTATCGATAATTGTAGCGTCACTAGCAATGGGTAAAGGCCATGCAAAAGGAAAGCTCCAGATTTGATTAATTTGCGAAGCAAAGCTTGGCGGTAAGTTAGCATTTGCGACTTGCTGGTAAACTTTAATTCTAAATAATGCAATTTCTAAACTATTTCTAGCCGCATAAAAAGCTTTAATCCGATTAATTTCCTGAGAATTCACCACGAATTCAACTGTTGAGTCTTTTGAAACTTCAGTGGCCACGAAAACCATTAACATTAAAGTTGTCATCGCTAAAATAAGAGCCAAGCCTTTATTGGATTTTTTATTTTTACTACGAACTGGATTATAAAAAAATCTTGTGAAGTTTATTTTCATAATAGCCTTATTGACCTGCTCGTGTTGGAATTGACGGATTAGCTTTTGGTTTCACATTGTTTGGAAAGTGAAGTGGAATCACATAATCTAAAGAATATTCTCGTTTTTTTTTGTCTAGTTCTCTTTCAATAGATAAAGTTATTTCTACAGCATCTGGAAAAATATTTTTAGTTGAATCATCTTGGCCGCCAATGGTTTTCCAAATATCAACCCACTCTTTTTTACCTTCGCCAATGTAGCGAATTTTAAATGTTTTAATGTCTTCTAATAAAACTGATTCAGTACCACCTTCGGTCACATCTTCATCTGTTATTTTTTGCACCCGACGATACAAGCATTGACTGGTCGTTTCCTTAGTTAAATTTCGACACGATTTAAGAGAATAACCGACTTCAATAAAATCAGCTTGGACTTCGTTGGCTAAAAAACGGCCATTATTTAAAGTTACAAAATTAATTTTATCAGCTTCGCCAGAAAAATGAGTTGCAGGATCAACACGCTGTGTTTTTCTGGGTTCAACAGGCGGGGCGGGTAAACCAGCAGCTGGCGGGGCTGGTTTTGTAGCCACATCAAAAATTTCTTTTTCAAAATCATAATGGTTGTACGCTTGATAAATATCAGCGCGCATAACTTTAACAGCATCACGTAAAGAAGAAACATCTTCAACTTCAGCTTGAATTTTTCTTTTAGCTTTCAAGGCGCGGCTAAGAGACGCTGCAATGAGAACTGATAATGTCGATAGAATCGTGATAGCTAATATAACTTCAATAAGACTAAAACCATTTTTTTTGAAGTTTTTTTGGGATCTCATCGCTTAGCCACCGGCACCCGGTAAAGGCAGCGGCTTATCGAAATCAACCATATAAAAAACTACATCAACAACGATAGGTTTCTTTTTTTCAGCATAAGAGACTTCAATTTTTATTTCACGAATGGATTTATTGAGATGTTCCGTAAATATTTTCATAATCGACACAAGATCTATATTTTCGCCTTCGCCGGCTGTGCCAAAAAGGGGGCTTAAATCAGGAATATTAATTTCTTGCGAAGTCATTTGCCATGAATAGCCTGGAAGTTCACTTCCGAAAGTGTCTGATTTTTCTTCTGGAATTGTGTCAATCGGTTTTCCACGAAATTCACGTTCAACCTCAATGATCTTTCTTTCTAAGAGCGATGCCAGTTGAACTTGGATCTGAGTTTTTCGCAGACGAGTGTAAGTGCCAGCCCATGAATTGGCTAAAATAAATAAACCAGAAGCCATGACCATCATAGCCAATACAACTTCAATTAATGTGAAAGCTTTTCTATTCATTCTTCGCATTGTGTACTCGTTTAATTACCGGCTAAGGTCTTTTAAAGACTTTGCTCCGTCTATGATATCAGCTTGACCTGTGATTGAGTTAAAGACAAGCGTCCAGACATTTTTTCTAGGATCAACGATTTGCAGCGCAATAGGTTCAATAAAGCCTTGCGGGAAAAAGTGCACATAGCCAACACCTTCAGTGAAAGTGGCATCTTGCGGTCCGCTTTCAACAGATTTAATAATGTATCCACCGGGTAAATCAATTGTGGCCTTGGCGTAGCTGCTATCTAATTGGTAGGGTGATGTGATTTGTGATTTTTCACCAGAGTAACTGGCGCCTTTTTCTTTTTGTTCCCGTTCTTTTTCTAAAAAAGCTTTATCAAGTAGGGTCGGTGAAGATGATTTTTCAACCCAGTAGCTGCCAGCTTGAGCATCGATTTTAAACGCAATACGATAAGATGTATTGTAAAGCTTTGCCCGATTTCTGACTTGTTTGACAGTCAGAATCAGTTCTCGAAAGACAGTTCTATTATCCATTTTTTTAAAAGATAATCGGGGAATGGCTAAAGCTAAAATAGCCCCGACTATCATGATGACAACAATCATTTCCATCAGTGAAAAAGCTGAACTTGATTGAAGACCTATTTTTTTAATAAGGAACTCCTAAAAAAGACTATTCTTCACCAACAGATTCATCTGAAATGATGTCCTTAGCAAAATCTTTTCCACCTTCTTTTTTATCAGCGCCTAAAGATTTTAAAATATACCCGCTGCCAGCTGTTGAGTACTCAAAGTCATTCATCCAGGCATCTTTAAGTAGAGATTTTAAATTCGAATTGCTTGTCCAATTTTTACAATCAGAACTATCTTCAGTAATAAACGTTAATGAATTCGGAAGTTTTCCACATTCAGCCACATATTCGTTAATACGTGTAGTGATGTCTGTCATTTTAAGACGGGTGTTACTGACTTTAGAGCGCTCGCCACCATCTTTAATTTTTGGTAAGATAACAGCCATTAAACCGCCAATGATCACAAGAACAATCATGATTTCACCTAGTGAAAATGCGCGCTGATTTTTTATAATATTTTTTAATTGATTTTGGTTCTGCATGATAGCCTCCGCTTATTGTATATTTGAAGTCATTTCAAACATAGGAACAACAATAGATATTACTATGACAAAGATTACGATACCAATCAATAATGTCATAATCGGATTTAGCAATGTTGTTAAAGTGTCGACTTTAGACTTTACTTGATAGTCATAGGCATCTGCGACCAAGGTCAGCATATTTTCAAGATCACCGGTTTTTTCACCGATGTTCACCATATGCACTACGATCGGGGGAAACTGCCCTGATTTACGTAATGGGCCGGCAATGGATTCACCTTCTGAGATATTACTTTTAGCTTCATCAATAGCTAAAGCTAAAACATGATTATCGACAACATTACGCACGATATCTAAGGCATTTAACATCGGAACACCGCCAACTAACAAAGTGGCCAGTGTTCTGGTAAACCTAGCGATGGCCACCATCCGTGCGATTTCGCCTACAATTGGAATTTTTAATAAAATAGCATCCCAGGATTTGCGACCTTCAGTTGAATTTTTCCAATTCATAAAAACCAAAACTGAAATTACCATAAAGCCAGCAATGAGATACCAGTTAGCGACAAATATTTTACTGACTTTGGAAATAAAAACTGTCATTTCAGGAAGCTGCATATCCGGCATGGATTCAAAAATTCCTAAAATTTCTGGTAAAACTTTAGTGAATAATCCAAACATGACTAACGTGATAACGACTAACATAATTATTGGGTAAGTCATTGCACTGACAACACGTTGACGAAGATCAGCTTGGGCTTCAGTGAACTCAGCTAATCGTAATAAAATAACGTCAAGTGTTCCTGACATTTCACCGGCTTCAGCCATAGAAATAAAAATTTTATCAAAGACATTAGGGTATTTTGAAAGGGCTTTATGTAAAGACTGACCTTCATTCACCATATTTTTACAATCAGCAATGGCTTCAGCTAAAACTTTATTTTCAACTTGTTCAGAAATTGCAGTTAAAGCGTCAACCAGCGGAATATTAGCTTTAATCAATGTCGCTAATTGACGGGTCATCAGCGATAATTCTTTAACATTCACCGACCCAGATGGTTTTGAGTATGACTTTCTAGCTGCCGTTTTTTTTCGATCTTTAATATCAACAACGAATACACCGTCTTTTTTTAATTTAAGACGGGCCGTCCTTAGATTTTCTGAATCTAAGTTACCTTTTACATTTCTGCCGTCTTTAGTAAGACCTTTGTATTCAAATATAGGCATAGTCGAGTGTTACATCCTGCGCGAGCGCTTATATATCTATCTGCGTGTTAGTTAATAATTCTTCGATTGTTGTAATTCCAGCTAAAACTTTTAAAATACCATGATCCCTGAAAGTTTTAAATCCACGCGAGATCGCTTGCTTTTTAATAGTGTTACCATCTTTACGCTGCATCACTAAAGAACGAATATCATCAGTGACGGGTAGTAATTCAGCGATAATAGTTCGACCGATGTAGCCTTTTTGGCCGCAGTGTTCGCAGCCCATGGCTTTGCAAACATTAGCACCGCGAATTTTATCATGAGTAATACCTAAAGTTTCTAATTCAAAAGCAGTTGGTGTGTGCGGCGCTTTGCAATGCGGACAGAGAACACGCACAAGTCGTTGTGCTAAAACCCCAAGAACAGAAGTGGCAATTAAAAAAGGCTCAGCCCCAATATCCATTAAACGGGGGAAGGCCCCGGATGCATCATTGGCATGAATGGTTGATAACACAAGATGGCCTGTTAACGAGGAATTGATTGCAAGTTCTGCGGTTTCTAAATCGCGGATCTCTCCGACCATGATAATATCTGGATCTTGACGAAGAAAAGATCTTAAACCAGTTGCGAATGTTAGACCAATTTTTGCATTCACTTGCACTTGGCCGACACCGTGAACCCGTTGTTCGACAGGGTCTTCAATAGTTAAAATATTAATATCAGGTTTATTTAATTTAGATAAACAGCCATATAAAGTTGTTGATTTACCAGAGCCTGTTGGGCCAGTGACTAGTAAAATACCATAACTGCGACTGATTAAATCATCTAAGACCGTTAGTAATTCTTGAGAAAAACCGGCTTGGTGAAGTTCTCGGACTTGATTTGATTTATCTTGAAGACGCATAACAATGCGTTCACCAAAAGTAGTGGGTACTGTTGATAAACGAATATCGATATCTTTACCGCCCACTTTTAACGGAATACGACCATCTTGGGGTAAACGTTTCTCAGCAATATTAAGATTAGCCATAACTTTAATACGTGAAGTGATTGCATTTTGTAATTTTTTTGGTGGTTTGAAGACATCATATAAATTACCGTCGATTCGGTAACGAACAGCCATATCTTTTTCGTAGGGCTCCATGTGTATGTCAGAAGCTTTTTCTTTCACAGCACGAAATAAAATAGAATTCACAAGTTTAATCACTGGGGCATCGTCTTCGCCAGCTTCAAGTAAATCGATAATGGGATCTTCAAGATCCATTTCATCAGATTCGATTTCATCCATACCACTCATGTTTGATGTGCTTTTTTCATAAACGCGATTGATCGCATCTTGTAGACGTTGCGTTGTGGTCATCATGGGCTTAACACGTTTACCGAAAAGTGTGCGCAAATCATCTAAAGCTTTTGTGTTAACGGGATTAGAAGTCAACACAGTCAGTAAATCGGCTTCGTCTTTATAAGGTAATATGCCCTGAGTTTTTGCGTAATTAATCGGGATATCACGAACAAGATCTGCAGAAATTTCACTAACTGGAATATCACGAATAAAATCTAAACCTAATTCGCGGCACAAATCAGCGACCAGATCTTCAGCTGTTGTGTAATCACGGAGTGAAAGCGTTTCACCAACACTGCTGGGTTGTGAAGTTGCAGGGTTTTTTAATACAGAGCGAATCTGATCCTGAGTCAAACTGGTGGATTTAGTTAAAATAAGCGGAATGTCTGTTTGTGACATATTACCTGGATTCCTTATTTTTTAATCGGTGCGGTTGTCGATTGTGGCGCGCGAGCCTCACGTTTTAAAATTTGATCAATTTTAGAACCATAAGGATCTTTGCCGCCATTTTCTTTTAAAAACTTCAAGCGATCATTCGTTTTTTGAATCACTAAATTTTGTGCATCCGTTCTGGTGCGAATAATTTTAGGAGACAAAAACACAAGCATGTTCACTTTACGTTTTTCAGATTTTTTGCTCTTAAAAAACCAACCTAATATAGGTAAATCACCTAAAATAGGAACTTTACGAATCGTTTCAGTGTCTTCATCTTTCATTAATCCGCCGATGACTGCAGTATCACCGCTATTTAAGATCACATTTGTTTTAATACTACGCTCAGCTAGCGGCTGCACAGTTCCTTCGAAACTTTTAGGAACTTGAACGCTCGATAACTGTTTTACACTTTGCGAAAATTCCATACGAATTGAATCTGATGTTGGGCTAATAAATGGTTTGATTTCCATTTTAATAGTCGCTTTATCAAATTCAGGTGTTGATTGTGAAGGCGCTCCGTTAGCGCCAGGAGTAACGATGGCCCGGGTCACAACGCTGTCACCAACTTCGATCGTTGCAGTTTGTGCATCAGTGGCAATCACTTGTGGAGTTGATAAAATATTTGTTTTACCAAACTGTTTAACAAAGTTGATATAACCTAAAAGACTTGGGACTTGTAATGTACCAGCTGCAGGATTTAAAATATCACGGGGTACAGTGACTGAACCGTTCGCGAACGGAAGAATCGCAGTACCAGCGCCAGCTAGCGGATTTAAGACAGCAGCCACATCTTCTTGGCTTGAAATAAATCCTGATTTAACACCGGAATTATCGTACTTAACTAAACCACCACCTGAAGTTAATCCATCAGTTATATTCATTTCCATAATGATAGCTTCAACAAAAACTTGATCACGCGGAATATCTAATTTATTTAAAATATTGACCACTTTTTCAAAATCTTGTTTGCTGGCTGATATAACCAATGAATTTGTATTTTTATCAGACTTAATTGAAACTTCGCCGCCAAATAAACCTTCACGTACAGCAGCTTGGCCTTGTGGAGCAAAACCAAAACCACCCGAAGGCGCAGGAGTGGCTTTGGTTCCTGAATCTTTTGCAACTTCGCTTAAAGTTTTTCCAATGTCTTCTGCATTCCCGTGTTTAACGTAGTACACGTAAACTCCACCTTGATCTTCAGCGCGAACTTTAAAATCTAATTGCAGAACCAATCTTTTTACACGAGCAATTCCTGGTTTATTACCAATGATAATCAATGAATTTGTTCGGTCATCTGGGAAAACTAAAAATGAAGCAGCCCCGCCAGTTTTACCTGCCGTGCTACCAGTATTAGAACTAAAACGTGGGACTCCAGCATTAAAACCACCTGTTTGATTCGCTGGTCTTTGTCCTTTATTAACGACTTTATCAATCAAGTCAGCGATGTCTTTAGCTTTGGCGTATTTAATTCCAATCACTTCTAATTGTTCTTCAAAACCGGGAACATCTAATTGATTTATAATTTTCATAATACGATCAATGCTTGAACCGTAATCAGAAATGATAATTGAATTTGTTTGTGGGTAAGCTTCCATTTCACCGTATGATGAATTTAATAAACGACCCAATTGCTGTTTGATGGTTTCTGCTGTGACATGTTTTAAATGCACAACTTTAGTGATCATTTGATCTGTGTTTGGATAATACGATCCTGAATAGATATCAATACTATCACGTTGTGCAGCCCTTGCATTTCTGATTTTTAAAAAGCCACCACTTGGGACAAGGGTGAAGCCATTTAATGCTAAAGCTGACAAGAAAGCTTTGTAAGCTTCCGCAACAGTGATTTTACTGGGCGCTAAAATTGTGATTTTGCCACGGACAGCATTATCGATAATAAAGTTTTTTCCTGTTAGTTCAGAAATAGCCTTTACGATATCTAAAATATCAACGTTCGGAAAATCAAATGATTCAATTGTTTCAGGAAAATTTTCTGAAGTGATATCCTCAGGAGTTGCTTTTGCAAATTTTTCTTTTTGCTTGGGGCTTAGAATGTTTGTTTTACCAGTTTTGCTACCAAGGATAGTTTTTTGTCCAGCAGAAGTACTGGGTGAATTTGGCGAAACAGCTGACGGGTCGGCAGAACGAGGAGGAGGAGGCACGTAAGTATTCACCGATCCAGTGCCAACGTCGTCATCTTCCGGGATGATCACTGGAGGAGGTGGAAATTCATCAAACTGAGCCAAGGCATGTGTCGAAACAAGTTGAGATGATAAAAAAGCTGAAACAACGGCTGCTGTTATAAGATTTTTTTTAAAATTCATTTTAGCCTCACTTTGATATTTCATAATTAAAAGTTTGCGGAGACCCATTAATATCTAAACCTAAATTAATTCGATCGGCTCCGCTTTTGAACTGATTAAACATAGCCATTGCTGACTGGATGCTATTGATTTCTTCGCCATTGGCTGATTTGATAATAGCCCCTTTAGGGATGCCCAACTGTTCGAAAATTGATCCTGGCTGATAATCCACTAAACGAAAACCATTGATTTCGCCAGTGATCGGATCCTTGTTTGGAATCGCACGCGCCTGCATGAGAATACTCGACATATCACTTAAGTATTTATTTAAATCAGAACGCTTCATGCGAAACGAATTTTCACCAATTTTTTCGATTTCTGTTTTCACAGGCGCTAAAGCCGCAGCGGGTTTGTTATCAAAAGTGACTTTGGTATTACCTTGACTCATTTCGATGTATTCCAGTGCGCCGTTATTTAGATTTCTAAAATAAACAATACCTCGTTCTATTTTTTCGATACGAGCTAAGTTTTCAATTTCAGCCCCAGCCATAAACGAAGCTGAAATACTTTTTGATTTAATTTCAATAGCAGCGACTGATTTAGCCGGATTTGTATGAACAAGAGTTCCAATTAAAACAAGAGGAAGCGCAGAAAGAACAGGAACATCTTCTTTGACTTCAGTTTGTTGGCTTGAGACCAAAGGATCTGGAATTTTGCCTGCAGACGAAAATAAATTTCTTTGAGTGATAATTGAATACTGACTGCGATCAGTAAATTTTTGTGAAATAAATTGCTGATTTTTTTTCGGTGGCGCTTCTGTTGGCAAAAAATATTCACGGACAGAAATAATAATTAAATCGGCTGCTACAAATGCAACAAATAAAAGTAAAGCAGCAAGTGCAAGCTTTGAATATCTGGCCTTTTTTTCAAGTTTTAACTTTTTCACTTTTTTAGCATAACAATAGGCTTAGGTCCCGTGGAGTTTTATTCACTTCAAGTTAAAAATCTAGACTGCAAAAATTCTGTACTAGACCTAAGTTTTGTTTTTAAGTTCGTTTACGGCTAAGGGCTAGATTAAAAAAGTCTTGTGAACTATCCTTAAATCTGGGCGAGGACTATGACGGTCATCTATTTCACGGACGGAACACTCATTGATGATATTTTTATCCGAAGATCACTTCTTCGGATACCCGAGGTATTGACTGCGCTAAAAGCCTCAAGCAAAGAATTTATCAACTGCGATTTATTTTTAGCGATGAACGAACAATCAGTCTATAGCCAACTTAATTTTCACCAAAAAACACATCTTAAATTGATCCTACAAAATGCGCTTTTTTCGCGGTGGTTGAAAAAAGGAATCGAACCTGATCTTATTCTAAAAAGATCAGATTATTTTATGTTTTCTGATCTAACAGATGTGATCCAAAAGTTATCAACTGTTGATGAGATTCAAGTTGTCACAATTGGACCAGGCTTTGATGACTTAGAATCTTTTTTAAGATTAAGATTAAAAATGAACAGTTCACCATTAAGCGAATTTATTTCTCAAGATCCAAAGTTGAATTGGTTTTGGACAGATCTTAAAAACCAATTAGAATATCATTCTTAGCTGAATCTTTAATTTATCTCATTACAGTACAAAAAAACACGACTCAATCTAAAATGGTCTAAGTTTTTATCATGTCGAAAAGTTGATTACCCGATAGGTCCTACAGAGGTTCTTACTTGGTTTCTATATTGCTTTATCAATAAGTGAGGCTTCTTTTCGGGGGATAACAAAACTATGCTATTTAGAATCAAGTATATAACTTTGTTCATATCGAAGTGTTTATCTTATGATCGTCTCAGATTGGCATTTTGTGTTGTTGTCTTTTTGCCGTTTATGACTCTGTTTCAAAATTGCAGTCCTAATAATTATCAAACAACTTTTTTAGGTGAACAAAGCAGTTTTGCAAGTACTTCAGTTGAAGAATCACAAGCCCTTAAAGTTTTACAGCAAAATTGTTATTCATGCCATGGCCCCACGGGTTTAGGAAATATTTCAAAAATTACGGATCCAGCTTATTTACTTGCGCAAGGGTTAGTTGTCCCGGGTGATACCAGTCAGTCAAAAATATACAAAGCCGTTGTTGATAAAACAATGCCGCCGACTTACGTTTTAAGTGTTCAAGATCAAACAATACTTAATAATTGGATTTTAAGCTTAGGCAACAAAGGCCCCGTTGAAACTATTGCCCCTTCTGATCTGTCGTTTAATTTAACTGTTAGTTCTCAGCCACATTTATTTAGACATCGCCTTTTAAAAGTTTATAACTTGGTCGGAAACAACAGCGCAACCTATCTAGCAGGTCTATTAGATAATCGCTATTTGTTAGGGGACTATGATTATTCAATTGGTGTAACACCAAAATATTCATTGGAAACAAGTGATTTATTTAACTGGTTAACAAACATTGAAAGTGTGTGCCGCGCACCTAGTTTAGCAACTAAATATATTTGGCCAAATGGTGCAAGTAGCTTTATTCAAACGGCCCAAGCCAGATCATTGCAAAGCGTAGATTACGCAATTATTAACGATATTCAGGCCACAGCAGCCACCGATTTAGAGCGCATGGAAATATTGTGTATGGCGACTTTTACATCTTTAGAATTTTTATCAAAGTAACGAGGAAGAATTCAATGAAAATATTTTTGAGCTCAGTTTTATTGATCCTTTTTTTCTCTCTTCAAGCCACTACGGCTGAAGACCCGCAAGATCAACCGCAAGCTTTAAGTTATATGTCCTATTTAAGTGTGCGCGTTGTCGGAAGACCTTTAAATGCGACTGAAATTAATTTATTAAAAGCCAACGGATCCAACGCTTTTTTGCAAATAGCGAGCGCTTGGGTTAGCGAGCCCGGATTTGCAGCCAGCATGCAAATTTATATGGATACATTAATGGGAACAAGTGGCGTGTCATCAGCAGGTGATTTTAATTTGCCAGGTTATTTAGCTAAAGATATTGCTCTTAAAAATAGACCCTATTCTGAATTACTCACGGCCCAAAGCTGTGTGAACTCAGCTGGTGCAGCTATTCCTTGTGATACACAAGCGCCTTTTACAGCTGGCGTGTTAACAACAAAAGCTTTTTTAACCACTTACAAAGGGGCCTACAATATTTCAAGAGCTGCTAAGTTATTAAAGAAATTTGCTTGTGCATCATACCCATTATCTGATGCAGAAGAACCCAAATTATCAGAGGAAGAACTTATATCCCAGTTTGCAACTCAATCTGGTAAGATTACTTTTGGTAACGGTAATAACTGTTACAGTTGTCATTCGCAGTTCGGCTTGCATACTCAGTTTTTTGTTAAATTTGATACAAACGGTGTCTATAAGCCTTTAGCAACTGGTTTACAAAATACATCCACAGCAGTGACAGATGGTTTTTCAACAAATTCAACTTACACTTCGCATTTAAAAGCCCCACTCAGAGCACAAGACGAAACCAGTCGTATTTTTGGCCGTCCAGCTAAAAATTTGGCTGAAGCTGCAAAAATTGTCGTTGAACATCCACGTTTTAAAACCTGTGCTGTGCAAAATTTATTGAAGTATTCATTAAGACTTTCAGATCAAGATTTAGCTTCAGTGAATGTGGCTTTGTTCGAAGAAATTGTTAAAGCAGCTGTTGTTAATAATCCTGATCCAAGATTTTCTGATTTGATTAAAAGTATTATTACAAATAAACACGTGTTCAGTTCTTATAAAAAATTAGGTTTAGGATTATAAGTCTAACTTTTTATATTTAAGGGGATTTTAGAATGACATCACAGAAGAAAAATAAAAATTTTGAATCAAAAGTTGATGAGTTTGAAAAAATGACGCCACTTGAAAGACGAGAATTTCTTAAATACTTAAGCGGTGCTTTTGCGTTACCGTTTTTGTTTGATGGTTTAAAGATGAATATTTTTGAATCATTAGTTGGACAAGCACAGGCGCAAACTTTGATGGCTTCGCCAATTAATATGATTGAAGTTAACTTTAGAGATCAATGGGATTTTGGTTCAGTGTTTGTAGCACCTGGTATAGCCACAAACTATGAAAATGCTAAAGCCAAAGGGGCGCCGTTGTTCAGTATGCCCACAAAAGAAATCAACAATTTTTATTTATCCCCAGATTCAGCCGAATTAAGACCTCATTTAGATCATATTGCCGTGATGGAATTAGGAGAATGTGTTTTAGCGGGAAATGAATCCATTCACGGACATGAAGCAGGTAATCCCTTAAGATCACCGGGACGAGTTAAGAATTCAGCCCTGGGTAAAACAGCAATGGACATTGTTGATAAAAGACCCGGCGATGGTGGAAATGAGCCCTTATTTAGTAGTTCACCAACTCCAATTATTTTACATAATTATTATCAAAAGCAATTATCATCCCAATTACGGAATGGAATTTTAATGAGAAGCAGTGTTCGTCCGCAGACACATACTTTTTATCATTTTCAAGGAAACTTATCGAATGCTCAAGTTGATCGTTATTTTGATCGCAGCACTTTATTAAAGGCGTTTGAAACAACTGCGCAGACTCCGACAAGTCAGACAACGCTGCAAAAATACGGCGCTGTTGTCTCAAGACTTCTTAAAAAATCTGATCAAGGATTTCTTGATCGCATTAAAAAAGATTCTGTTGATCACACAGCTAAATTAACAGCTTTAGAGGGACAATTTGGAATACCGATGACTCAAACAGTTTTTTCATTAGCCCACACTGCAGAGCAAATGAATTATTGGAAACAAAGCATCCCTGATGCACAAGAATGCCCTGGTGATGACGCAAACAACTGCTTCGGCAGAACTGACTTATGGAACATCGGTGAAATTTTTGGTTACGCGGCAAAATTATTTCAGGCCGGAAAAGTCCGATCCATCGGAATTGACTTTAATATGTATGATGTTCACACGAATCGGACAGCTAACTTGATGTCGACCCAAGCTAAGCAAACGGCCATGTCGTTGGCCCGCTTTATTACAGCGGCGAAAGCTTCAGGGCAGTGGGAAAAAACTTTGATCGTGATGTTTACGACCGATGGTAGCAGGTCACCTATGTCTAGTTCTACCGGTGAAAATTCTAAGAACGGGATCGTGTTAGCTGGAGGAATGATTAAAGGTGGTTATTATGGCGATATCAGATTAGGTGCAAATTTCACATATCATCGGCCTGATGATGCTGGATTGCCAGTTGCAGTTGGTGTTAACGAGGGCACGAGAACACAACGTGTAGCGGCAGCAGATATCTATAAAACGATTGCGCATGCTGCGGGTTTGCCAACAAGTTTAACAGATCAGTTTCCAGACATTAAAAACGGTAAAGTTTTAACCTACATGTTACGGGGTTAATTTTTTTTCACAGAGCGTTTAAATAATCTTCAGCTAACTTTTGTTCATCGGGAGTTAGCTGTTCGCAGGGCTTAAGTTGTTCTTCGATTTGTGAACCCCGCAGAAATGCTAAAGCTGAAGATATTTGATTGTTCACTAAAAAATCGGCGAGCTGATTC
>JAYTPA010000209.1:0-1603 GCA_043747495.1 Bdellovibrio sp. | reverse complement strand
GCTTTAATCCAAACCTGTGATTGGCAGCCTTTGATTTTTAAATCCTCAATTTTTAAATCGTCAGATAAACCTTTCCAGTTTTTACCATACAAAATAATTTTTTCATATTTATCTTCCCAATTTTGACAGCTTTTAAAATCAGCAATCAACGTATTTGATTTATCAACTAAAGACATAATCCCGCCTTTAAAACTTCTTGTTCCAATTCTAAACCTAATTTCAACATTATCTTTTTAAAATCGCTTCTGGAATGATTTTCAACCAACTGATAGCAAGATTTATAAAAATCCACTTCATCAGTATAACCATTCCACATTTTTTTATACTTCTGGGTACTTAATTTATAATCATCGATTTGGTCAAAGTCTGAAAAATTAAGGTACACTAATTGATCAGACATTTCCCGTGGAGAAAAATCTTTAAGCACCAAACAGTCTTCAGCCAAAGCCATTTCTGTAAAACTTAAATAATCATTCATTTTTTTCCAAAATGCTTGGCCTTGAGACCCATAATTGCTTGTACAGAAGTAAGTTGTGCAAACAACTCCGCGGTAATTCCAAATTGAACATTGATTCTGTTTTTGATCATAATACTTACATAACAAATCTGCTTTTGTCCCGAAATCAGTTTTCGATTTCTGAGAAAACTTTTGCTGATAGTTTAATGTGGGGAAAATTCCAAGTGGCAAACTGTAATCTTTATTTTTAATTATTTCTAAAATACGATCAGCGCCATTCAGTTTTTCAGTGAGTATTCCACCAACGGCATAATTTGGTAAAAAAGGCTGAAATGTACAACATTTTAAATTGGGCTTATACTCATAACTAAACCGCTGATCACGAGATCTCAAACAATCATGACATGTGGCTTTCGTTTCGACGATATCCAGCTTAAGCACCTGTGGATCAATTAATTTTTGGTAAATCTTTGGCAGACTAGTCTTGATCATGTCTAGAGCATCTATCAAGAACGTGATTTTTAAATTCTGTGATTTCTGGACTATTTTGGATCGGCCAAATCCATTTAAAATCGGCACAATTTTTAAATGATGGAAATGTCACTGCAGTTAATATATCCACCATAAAAAAATTTGATTTTTCGCTTAAAATATCAGGAATAATGTTTTTAACCATCCATTCTAAAGATGTTTGATTGATTAGCTTCTTAAGATAAAGATCATAAGCAATTTCAAAAGGTGTTGCATAACCCATTTGACCCAGACGTAAAAGTTGTCCCTTTTCTTTTTTAGATTTGGACCAATATAATTGGTGAATGTATGTTATGCTTTGAAGGCTTTGTGTTTTAAATTCTTCTGCTGCTTGGCTGTAAACAACGGCGTCTTGTTCGCCATTATCACCAATCATAATGACAAGATCTGGATTATATTTTTTGACCATTTCTCGGATAGATTTAATTTTATGGTCTTTATCAAAAGCCATGTCCTTAAACAATAAATCACCCTCAGGGAAACCGTTATTTTTGATGAGTTTTCGGTGCGATTTTTCAATGAAAGAGATTCCAAATTTTTTAGATGGAGCATTACTTAAATAAACCACATTAAATTGTGAATAACTTTGATTTTTTAAAATTTGGTATAAAGATG
>JAYTPA010000208.1:0-1290 GCA_043747495.1 Bdellovibrio sp. | reverse complement strand
TTATCACCAGAACTTTTTCTTAAAAAAGAAAACAACACAGTTTTAACTCAGCCTATTAAAGGCACCTTAATCACTGATTCAAAAATGAGCCAGTTAGCTGACAGCGAAAAAGAAGCTGCCGAATTATCCATGATTGTGGATTTATTACGAAATGATTTAAATGCGATTGCTAGTGATTCCAAACAAGGATCGAAAGTTAATTTTCACAGAAAAATTTTAGATGTGGGATATACCCATCATACTTATTCAGAAATTGAAGTTCAAAGTCAGAAAACTTTACCAGATGTTTTACAAGCAACGTTTCCTGGGGGGTCTATTTCAGGATGCCCCAAGAAGGAAAGTTTAATTAAAATTAATGAAACTGAAGAATATTCACGAGATTTCTACACCGGATCTATTGGTTGGTGGCAGAATAGTGATTTTTCATTAAATATCGCCATTCGTAGTTTTATAAAAAATAATCATGAAATCTATTACTACGCAGGTTGTGGAATTGTTTATGATTCTGATCCAAAATCTGAATGGTTAGAGTATTTAACAAAATCAAGTTTCATAAATATTCAAAATAAAGATTTTAAAGTTTTAGATACATTATTAATAACAAAAAATGGATTTACCTATTTAGATGACCATGTTGAAAGAACATTTAAAGCTTTAGCACACTATAAAGCTGAAAATGACGTCGTCTTAATTTACAAAGATCTTGAAAAAAAATTGTTAACTCAAATTGATCCTACAAAAAGTTACAGAGTCAGCTTGGAATTCCCCATCGAGCTAAACTTAACAGCTGGTTCTGTGAGTGTTCGTCATTTAGAGTATCATCATCAAGATAAAACATACATATTAGAAAAAAAATATTCTGGCCAAATTAACGATTCAATTTTTAAAATAAATGACAGAACCTGTTGGGATAATTTATTCAATTCAAAATCAGAAAAGAGTGATGATGTTGTTGTGATTAATGCTAACGGTTATTTATCTGAAACATCTATTTTTAATTTATTCTATAAATTAGATAATCAGATTTATACACCACCACTATCGGATGGCTGTATTAACGGGGTTTTTAGATCTCATCAATTAAAAAAAGGCTTTATTGAAATCGATTCTACTAAATACAAAATATCAGAACGTTCTTTACATGAATCAGAACTATCAACTGTGGAAATCTATGTGGGAAATTCAGTCCGCGGTTTATTTAAAGCCCTAGTTTTATAAAAAAGTGGACACACCCAAGCCGAGATTTATTTTTAGTCAGAAAATCCGTGAGCCTTCAAACTTCGCGGATTT
>JAYTPA010000207.1:0-3979 GCA_043747495.1 Bdellovibrio sp. | reverse complement strand
CATTTGGTTTAAATAAGCTGATAATTTTTCAGCCCAGAATGGATTTTGAAATTCACGACATTGCAAATCGATTTCAGTTTTTTGCATGTCAGTGAGTGTATCTTTGGGGATAACAAATAAAATATTATTGCTAGCGGCTAACATTAAGTTTTGTTGAATATCAAAATTTTTATAAACTTCCTGGGCATTGCTCGGCAAACGTAAATCTTTAGAGATACAACCATAAGCAAAGATAAAAAAACCTAAAATAAGGTTTATAAAAAGAACTTTTTTCTGAGTTATATTCTGAATCATATCATTTAGCTTAATTCATTTTTTAGATAAAAACCACTTGGCATGAGCCTCGCTAGACTTACGTAGACAGCACGGTTTAAAAATAGAATATCAACTCTAAAGTCTGCTTTTTTGATTTGGGAGACAATATAACATGAATCAACATCATGTGTTTAAAAATTCGACTACGGCTTGGCCTAAAAGCCGTCTTTTGAAAGACATTTTTTGTCTCGTTTTTTTATTTATGTACACTAGTCATGGTTTAGCCGCCCAGACCGAAACTTTACCTGAGTCCATATCCACAGCTTCTGTTAGATACGGACAAATAACTGGCCTAGAACAAAGATTTACAGAAGATAAAAGCTTAGTCCGTTTAACAGATTATAAATCCATCGAATTTGATGCAGAAACACTGGCTAAATTTAACCCAGAAGCAGCTACATTAATTGAAACTTTAAATCGCTTTGGTTTATACAATGCGGGTGATTTATTTAATTTAGGAACTTTAGAGTTTGAAACCAAACCCACAATACAATTCGTAGCGCCTGTATACGCACGAGGCATCACAAAAAATTGGACATTGGGAATAGGGATTCCTGTTATTAACTATAAGAATGACGTTAATATTCAACAATCATTTTCTAATATTGCCTATTATAATCAGTTTCGGGGTCTGTCTCCTGAACTGGATGCTGCCTTAGACACTGATTTAGGGGCTGCCACACAAAACACATTGATTCAAAAAGGTTACGAGCCCATTACCGACAGAGACGAAAGTTTTTTAGGCGATATACAAATGGTCAGCTTGTGGAAATTTTATGAAGGTGTCACAAATAAATCAGTCCACCAAATGACGCTTAATTTACCCACCGGACCAAAATATGACACAGATGATTTATTAGCACTGAATGCATTTGGGAGAACATACTTAGAAAATTCTGTGACCTTTTCACAAACAGTGAATACATACTTAAGTTTAAACCCGTACACAAATTTTCGTTATTATTTACCAGAAAAAGTTGATATCCGAGTCCCTAAAAATAATTCTGATGTTTTACCTGATGAATCTAGCAAAGAAAAATTAACAAAATACGAAGGCTACCAATATGAAATTGGGGGGCAAGTGAATTTAGCTGTCAACGATGACCTGAGTTTTGGTTTTGATTATCGCATCGGTCAGAAAACAAAAGACACTTTTGATCAGTCGAACAAAGGTGATTCACAAGTGCTGGAAACAAATACAGAATCGGATTGGCACAAAGTGGGTTTCGAACTTAATTATTCCACAGTGAAAAGCTATCTTTCGAAGAAAAGTTTTATACCCATGAATTTATCGTTTTTAGCTTACGACACGATTAGCGGCCGAAATGTTGAACGCCGAATCGGACAAGAACTTTCAGTGGCTTTATTTTTCTAACTATGATTTTTTATTTGAGGAACTGACATGAATACACGAAATCAAAACATAAAACATTTTCTAGGGCTAGCCTGTCTGCTAGCTTTCACGAATTGTGCACCGAAAGTTCAAGAAAAACAAAGAATCAGTCCTGTTGTTCCGACAGCCAGAACGAATGATACAAATCTATTTCAAAAAAACAAAAGATCCTTCGCTGATTTTCAGCATGCGCAGAAGAATATCAAAAACAATAGCCAAAATTTATTCACAGACGCTGAAAACTTATTAGATGTTAGCCGACGACTTCAAGACGGTCTTGCTGATGATATTGCTTTTTCATTTTTTAATGAAGCCGTTTCAAATCAAGCTGCAATTTCGCCAGCAAATACAGTGGCCATTAAAGACACCTATTATCTACAGCTGGTTCATGAGGAAAGCACTGATGCCATTCAAAGCGGAACTATAACCATCATTGAAACTTTACGCAAAGACACTCTAACTGTGCAAAACCTTGTGGCCACACAAACTGAAATTTTAAAAACTGTTAAAGACACTGATTTATTATCAAAACAATTAGAACTTGTTGAAAAAGTTTTACAGAATATCATTACAAGTATTGAAGCTGCTGAATTATTTCCAGAATTTAAACTTCAGCTGGTGACTGAAATGAGAACTCAATCTGCTGCGCAGTTGGCTGGTCCAAAAGTTTTAGCTGCAGAATTAAAGAAAATCACAACGCTGAAACAAGGGATCGATTTATTAAGTGCTTATGTGACTAAAAATGCAGTGGTGTTGTTGCCCGAAGATGCTAAAGCTTTAAAAAATGCTGATCACTTGGGTCAGTTAGTTGATAAAATCAAAAATTCAAAATCTGCGCTACAAGCCCTAGCTAAAACATGGCAAATTTTAACACCTGAAGAAAGAGTTCTACATTTTAAAACAACAAATAAAAAACTCTATGATTTTTTTAATGATAAGGGCCCCAAAGATATTCAATGTATTGTGGCTGCAAACTGTGACAGTTTCATAACAAAGATTATTTTAAAAGTAGGAGTCTACCCAGCTATCGAAGATTATGGCGTCGAAAATATAAAAAAAGATATTACTTTAAACGGAATCAATTCACTGAACTTAGCCGTACAGACAAATTCACAAATGACGTTGATAGCTTTGGGGAAAACATTGCAAGATGATATCAAAGAAGGTGTTGAGACTGAAATTGCAGAAATTCAGCTTTTTGCTAAAGACTTCAAAAATCTTATGGCCGAAGGTTTAGCTGCTAAATTGGCAACTCCAACAATCAGTCGCATTAATTTGAATAAATCCAATTCTGAAAACTTTATGTCAAACTACTACGCGTCTGTTTTTTTGAAGAAAAATAATGTGCGTCAGCAGTTTCAGTTGATTGATAATTTGTTACAGTTTATGTTTTTAGGAAAAAATAGTGATGAGAAAGTAAGTCAAAATAAAATTAAAGAGATCTTAACTAAAGCTGATGCCCGCTTTTATTATGACCAAACTAACAAAGTGATTAACGAGCCCATCTTAACTGTTAAGGACCAAGCGGCTTCATTAAAGTTTTACACACAAATGATGAATCAACTGGCCGACTGGAGACCTTCAACTTTTGATACAGGCATTACTGAATATTTAGCGCAGGATTTAGTCACTAAATATCAGTCTGAGGATCTTAAAAAATTAGTGTTTCCGAAGTCGGATTTATTTGGAATGGCGCTATCACTGGCCGCACAAACACTGAAACAACTTGAAAGCGAATTATCGCCGATCTATTTGATGGATGAAAACAATCAAAGAATTTCGATTACTGATTACTTAAACAATAACTTTGAAAATCCAAACGCAGTGGTAGTTCATGCCGCTGCATCTGATATCAAAAATAAAATTCTATCAGATGAAACACATTTACAAGATATTACATTAATGATTGATGCTTTAGCTGACTTTTACAAAGCCACTGAAGATATCGAAAAATCAACTTCTGATATATTAAAAGACGAAGTCTTAAAAACCCAGATTTTAAATTCCAGAAAACAAGTGAAGCTAGTTATCGTCACCCTAGCTAATTTTGTGTCGAACCAGCTTGTTACACGCGATCACTATGTTTTTTCTGAATTAAATTTTAAAACTGGACAGAAAAAATTAAGTGTTTCATCGTATGATTATGGCTTGGCCATTAAAGCTTTAGTCACAGCCCACCAAACAACAGGCATTGATATTTACAAATTATCAGCTTTAGAGATTTATTATTCTTTAAATAGAAAATTTTATTTAACTAAAAATAAATTTTAT
>JAYTPA010000206.1:0-5938 GCA_043747495.1 Bdellovibrio sp. | reverse complement strand
ATTTCAAGCGAACCTGAAAAATGAAAACTCATGCATTAAACCTTTGGCGTTCACATTCATCAATAATTTGTTGGGCTGTGACTGATGCTGAAAAAATTGAACCTATTTTATGGATAAAAATGAATCGGATGTGTTTTGCTGAAACTCTTTTTTTATCTTGCGATAAATGTTTATAAACTTTTGAAGTTTTCATGGCATTCACTTTTAAAAAATCTTTTTCGGCTTGATCTGTTGACATCAGCTTTTGAGCGATTGTCATAAAATCCGATTGTTTGATGTAACCTTGGTGATAGCTCCATCGTAAAGAAAACAACAAACCCATCATGATGGCTCGGCCATGTGGCAGATTTAATTCAGCTTCGTAAACATGACCCATTGTATGACCCAGGTTTAATAAATGTCTGATGCCTTTTTTTTCAAATGGGTCTTTTTTGACGATTTGTATTTTTCCATCAACTAAAGACAAAATATTGTCCCATAGAAATTTTTCAGTAAAATTTGCTTTTTTAAATAACTGTGGTCGATTAGTTAAAGCTATTTTTAAAACTTCGCCGTAGGCTTCAGTTAAACGCTCATCAGGTTGTTGATGTAATATCTTTTTTGAAAGAATAACTTGAGCTGCTGGATAAAAAGTTCCAATTTGATTTTTAGTTTGATTAAGATTTAAACCGGTTTTTCCACCGTGGGCTGAATCAATGGCTGCCAGCCACGTTGAAGGGATATGAATTAACGGACAGCCTCTTTTATAAGTTGAAGCCACAAACCCTGAAAAATCCCCAACTGATCCCCCGCCTAATCCAACAATTTGAATAGGGCTATGTAGTGCGCCTGTTATTTGCCATTTTTGAATTTGGCTTAAAACCTTAGCATACTGGTTCAGTGTTTTCAGGGATTCCCCAGCTTTAACAGGTATTCTAAATTCAAACTGCTTGATCCATTTATTCAAAGATGCTTTTTTTAGCAAAAATTGATCGAAAATAAGTACAGTCTGTACGCCTAAGCGTTGAACTGAAGACATTTTTGGAAGCAAATTTGTTTTTAGTATTTGTGTTTTATCCACATCTGCAATGTAGTCCTGAAAATCACTCTTTTCAAGATGATATAAAGCATTACTTCGTGCTAAATGTTTATCTAAACCCTATTATAACCTACGATTACAGAAAGAGGTTTATATGCAAAAAATCAAAGTAGCTAATCCCGTTGTTGAACTGGATGGCGATGAAATGACTCGTATTATCTGGAAATTTATCAAAGATAAATTAATTTTACCTTATTTAGATATCGATATTAAGTATTTTGATTTGGGCATGGAATACCGTGATCAAACCAACGATCAAGTCACAATTGACGCTGCTGAAGCGATCAAAAAATATAATGTGGGTATTAAGTGTGCCACGATTACTCCTGATGAAGCCCGTGTTAAAGAATTTAACTTAAAACAAATGTGGAAATCGCCCAATGGAACAATCCGTAATATTTTAGATGGCACTGTTTTTCGTGAACCTATTATCTGTAAAAATGTTCCACGACTTGTCCCAAACTGGACAGCACCAATTTGTATTGGTCGTCATGCGTTTGGTGATCAGTACCGCGCGACTGACTTTGTTACAAAAGGCAAAGGCAAGTTAACAATTACTTTTGAAGGCGAAAACGGAGAAAAAATTTCTCATGAAGTTTACAATTTCAAAGGCGATGGCGTTGCTTTGGCAATGTACAACACAGATGAATCAATCATGGGTTTTGCAAGATCTTGTTTTAATCAAGCCTTAACAAAAAAATGGCCTTTGTACTTATCAACTAAAAATACAATTCTTAAAAAATACGATGGTCGTTTCAAAGATATTTTTGAAACGATTTATCAAGCTGAATTCAAAGCTAAGTACGAAGCAGCCGGGATCACTTACGAACATCGCTTAATCGATGACATGGTGGCATCAGCATTAAAATGGAATGGTAATTTTGTATGGGCTTGTAAAAACTACGACGGTGACGTTCAATCAGATACAGTTGCTCAAGGCTTTGGATCATTAGGTATGATGACATCAGTGTTGATTACTCCAGATGGTAAAACAATGGAATCTGAAGCAGCTCACGGAACAGTGACTCGTCATTACCGCGCTCATCAAAAAGGTCAATCAACTTCAACAAATCCGATCGCTTCAATTTTTGCGTGGACTCGTGGCCTAGAACACAGAGCTAAACTTGATAACAATCCCGCTTTAGATAAGTTCGCAAAAACTTTAGAAAAAGTTTGTGTTGAAACAGTTGAATCAGGAAAAATGACAAAAGATTTAGCGGTTTGTATCTACGGCGATAAAGTCACAAAAGATCAGTACGTCAATACTGAGCCGTTCTTAGATATGATCGATGCTAATCTTAAAAAAGCGATGGTGTTGTAAAATTATTTCCGCTTCAATTGATCTCTGAATCCATCACTTAATAATTGTGTGGATAAGATTAATAACAATAAACAAAGCCCTGGAATCCACATTAATTGCGGGGCTGATTCCATCAAGTTTCTAGAGTCTGATAGCATCGTTCCCCATTCAGGATACGGTGCTGGAATTCCTAATCCTAAAAAACCTAAAGCCGCTGTATTTAGAATCGCTTCGCTACAGCAGACTGCACTTTGTACAAGAACAGCTGTGGCACAATTTGGTAATAGATGACGAAATATAATTCTTTTGTCACTGGCACCTAAAGCTTTTGCTGATTGAATATATTCTTTGCTCATTTCAACTAAGGCCTGTGATCTAACTAAACGATACATCGATGGAATTGAAACCAAGGCCACTGAAATAATTGTGTTAGTAATACTTGGCCCAAGAATCGCCACAACAAATAAAGCTAACAAAAGACTGGGCATGGCTTGAAGAGCATTCATTAATTGCGTGAATGTAAAATCAATTCTTCGACCGAAATAAGCTGCCGAAAGGCCAAGACTAGCACCAAAGAAAATACTGATTCCACCAACAACTAATCCTATACCTAAAGAAAACTGTGATCCTTTAAGCAGTCTTGAAAATAAATCGCGACCTAAATCATCTGTCCCTAAGAAAAATTCAGAACTGGGACCTAATAAAGATTTTCCATCAAAAATAATGTCATAACCATAAGGTATCCAAGCAAAAGAAACTAAAAGCATAATCATGAAAAATGAAAACAAAATAGTCCCGAACAAAATGCTTTTTTGTCTGAAGATTTTTTTTATTTCTGTATTCATGACTGTGACCTTTGTTGATCTCGCATTTTTGGATTCACCATTTTAACACATTCATCAGTTAACCAGTTTACAACAATAACAATAGCCATCGAATAAAATACGCCAGCTTGCACCGCTGGGTAATCGCGGGCTTCAATGCTTTTTACTAACCATCTTCCCATACCAGGCCAAGAAAATAATGTTTCTGTCATGATCGCGCCTGTTAGTAACTGACCTAAAGCTAAACCAATCGATGTGATAATTTGTGGAAGTGCATTTTTAAAAATATGTTTAAATAAAACAACTTTATAAGGTAACCCTTTAGCCCGTGCGGTTCTGACGTAATCTTCATTAGCCACATCAATAATTGATGCGCGTGTGATACGAACGATTAATGCTAACGGCACTGTCCCTAAAACAAACGCTGGTAAGACCATATATTTCAAACTGGAAATAAAAGCTGTTTTATCTTCTGAAAACAGCGAATCAATAAAGAAAAATCCCGTGACGTAAGGGATATCATAAATCACATCCACCCTGCCCGAAACAGGGAACAATGATAACTTCACTGCAAAAAAGAAAATAACAATTAATCCCCACCAAAATAGCGGCATAGCAAAACCCACAGTGGATAAACTGACTGAACCGTAATCCCAAATTGAATTTCTTTTTACTGCGGCTAATGTTCCTAACAGAATCCCGATAATTGATGACCATAGTAGCGCTAATAGGGCTAATTCAACAGTGGCTGGCCACAGAACTTTAAAATCGCTCATCACTGGTTGTTTGGTGACGATTGATTCACCAAAATTTCCAGTTAAAGCATTGACTGCGAATTTGTAAAATTGAACATAGATGGGTTGATCTAAACCTAGGTTTTTTGTGATCTCAGCAACACGTTCTTCTGAAGCACCACGTTCACCAATGATATTTTGTACAGGATCGCCCGGAATAAGTCTGATGATTGAAAAACTCACCAGACTTATAAATAAAAAATAACCTAGTATTTTTAGAAACGATCCTAATAACTTCATACCTATTTTATCGAAACATTTTCAAACTGTTCATAACCAAAAGGATTTGCCGTGTAGCCTTGAACTTTATTTGAAATCACTTTGTTTTGCTTTGCGTGAGCTATAGGAAACCAAGGTTTTTCTTTCGTAAAAATTTCTTGTGCTGATTTGTACATCACAGTTCTTTTAGCCTGTGTTGATTCTTCTTTTGCTTTTTGTAACAGATCATCAAAACCTTTGTTACACCATCTTGCGTAGTTACTACCGGCCTTAATCGCAGCACAACCAAGCAATACGTTCATAAAATTATCTGGATCGCCATTATCGCCAACCCAACCAAATTGAATCATCTGGTGTTCACCTAATTTTGATTTTTGTAAATACGTAGGCCAATCAAAAGTCACTAATTTTACTTTCACACCGATCTTAGCTAGATCAGCTTGCATCATCTCGCCCATTTTTTTGCCATTGGGTAAGTAAGCTCTGGTGACTGGTAAAGTCCACATTTCAGTTTCAAAACCGTTAGGGTATCCAGCTTCAGTTAATAATTTTTTAGCACGGACTATGTCAACTACATCTTCAGCAGTTTTAGTGTTGTAAGACCACATTGTTGGTGGAATTGGATTTTTTGCAGTCACACCTTGTGATTTATAAAGAACATCTACATAGGATTTTTTATTCATCGCTAATGATAAAGCTTCACGAACTTTCACATTATCAAAAGGTTTTTTCTCTGTATTAAAAGCTAAGTAAGCAATATTTAAACCTTCTGTGCTGATGACTTTGATATTTTGGTTCTGTGATAATGATGCAATATCCTGGGGGTCAGGTTGGCTCATGACATCACATTCGCCAGATTTCATTTTTTGTGAGCGAACTGTTGAATCAGTTACGATCACAAAAATAAGATTATCAATTTTGGCTTTGCCTTTGAAATAACGATCGAAAGATGTGTACTTCACTGAGGAATCTTTTTGATAAGATTTAAAAACAAAGGGCCCCGTGCCAATCGGTTTTGTTTCTAAAGTTTTTAATCCTTTTCCAGAACTGACAAGGAATTCAGCGTATTCAGCTGAAAGAATGCTCGCAAAATCCATTGCTAAATCAGCTAGAAACGGAGCCTCTGGGCGTTTTAATTCAAACACCACTGTGTATTCATCTGTTTTTTTCACATCTGAAATTAAATTTTCTAATTCCATGGCTTTGAAATATTCGTAGTTAGCCGCTGGAATCGAAAGCGGATGTTTAGGGTTCATTTGCGCTTTGAAGCTGTAGATTACATCATCGGCTGTCATTGTTCTTTTTGGCGTAAATAAATCATTTGAATGAAATGGAACATTTTTCTTTAATTTAAATGTGTATGTTTTTTTATCTTTAGAAATCTTCCATGATTCAGCTAATCCAGGGATGATTTCAGTGCTACCTGGTTTGAATTCCACAAGACGATTGAAAATTGTTCTAGCACTAGCGTTCAAGCTGACTCCGTCACTAACAAGTTGAGGATTAAACGAGGCCGGACTGCCTTCGATACAATAAATTAAATTTTGTGCAGCCACCGCTTGATAAGCCAAAAACAGAGTAAGAAAAAAAACATTTACCTTTTTCATAAATCCCCCTTTTACATTAAAACTAATATCAAGTAGCATGGCACAGGAATGACACTGCTTCAACTGTACAACGCATCTAAACAATACGGATCAAAAGTTTTATTTGATAACGCTGG
>JAYTPA010000205.1:0-4109 GCA_043747495.1 Bdellovibrio sp. | reverse complement strand
AAAATTAATCGCATTGTTGAATACTTTAGTCGTAGACCCCAAGTTCAAGAACGTTTAACAAAGCAAATCACAGATTGTCTGCAGTACATTTTAGAAACTGAAGACATCGCCGTGCATATTAAAGCTAAACATTACTGCGTTGTTGCCCGGGGTATTCAAGATACACATAGCTCAACAACGACGGCTGATCTACGCGGTGAATTTAGAAACTCTGCAGAAACCCGAACAGAATTTTTAAAATACTGCTAAAAAAACTTATTAAACTTAAACACACTTTTCTAATTGTTCGCGAACATTCTTAGACAAAGCAGTATCAGCTAAAGCCCGCTTAATTTCAGTCTGAGCGCGATCTTTTAAATCCTGTGGTAACTTAGCTGTCAAATTAAATCCAATACTGGCAAGGCGGGCAGCAACTTGTGGATTGTTTTTATCAATTTTTAAAATTTCTGTGACTACCCAGGCATAAGTGTTTTGTTTGGTTGTGTGAAAGCGATGTAAGTTATTAGCAAAGCTGCCGTAAAGGGATTGTATATTATTAGGGTTTTGCAAATCAAAATCATTAGACTGACTGATTTTAATAACCTCATCAAAAGTTTTTTCAGATGATGAACCTGCAATCAAAGATAAGTATTTATTAAAAACAACACTTTCTGATTTCCAATTGATATAGAAATCATTCAGAGCTTTAGTTTTATGTTCATTATCAAATTCAGACAAACAAGCTAATGCAGAAATGCTGTCTGTCATGTTTTGGGCTTGGTTGTATTGTGAAGTCATCAAATCAATAACTTCATGTGTTTCGACTGAAGATAAATAACCTAAGATTTTATTTTTGAGTGATCTAGGGCCTATTTGGTTTTGATTTTTCAGTTCTTTATAAATTGTTAGAAGCGATTCATAGTTTTGTTTTGCAAAAGCAGTCACAATCGTTTTTTTAGCATTATAGATAGCTTCGGCATTTAGCACAGCTAAATCTTGGGCGATCACTTGATCGTTTGGTAAAGATAACATTAAAGATTTAAATTGTGGATCAAGTTTTGAATCATTTAGAACAACAGTTAAAGCATCAATTATTTTCTGATTAGCTTTAAGCGGTATTTTATTTATGTGATCTTGAATCAGACGCATTAATTCATCTTTGATCATTTTATTACAAGCTTCGCGTTTATTAAAAGCATCAGTGTCAAATTTGATTAAAGTTAGATACTGTTCAGTCGACGCATTCCAATTTATTTTAACGGGGGCCGAAAAATCTCGATTTATTGATAGCACTGGTTTTGAGGGAATGTTTTCAAAAATCCAGCTTTGCTCAGTTTCTTTTAAATGACAAATCTGTTCAGTGTGTTTAAGGGCTGTTCCATCATTCAGTAAAAGACCTATTTTTAGAGGAATATGAAATGGTTTTTTATGAAGACCATTTTCTTTTTCAGTTAAAGTCAGTTCGCAGTTTTGTTTAAGCTTTAAAGTGTAAGTTTTATTTTCAGAATTGTAAGTATCCGTAACATCAATAACTGGCGTGCCAGCCTGAGAATACCATAATTGAAACTGGGTAAGGTCAGCTTGGTTTGCATCAGACATGGCTTTGACAAAATCAATAATGGTGACAGCTTGACCATCGTGGCGTTCAAAATAAAGTTTGATGCCTTTATTAAAACCATCTAGTCCTAATATTGTCTGAATCATACGAATGACTTCGGCCCCTTTTTCATAAATTGTTGCTGTATAAAAATTATCGACAGCTAGACACGAATCAGGCCTTACAGGGTGAGCATTTGGTCCAGCATCTTCACTGAACTGTCTAGATCTTAAAGAATCAACATCTTTAATCCTTTGTACAGCACGCGAATTCATATCGGCTGAGAATTCTTGATCACGAAAAACAGTCAGGCCTTCCTTCAGTGAAAGCTCGAACCAGTTTCTGCATGTGACACGGTTACCAGACCAATTATGAAAGTACTCATGACCAATCACAGATTCAATTTGATGAAAATCATGATCAGTTGCTGTTTTTTCATCGGCGAGCACCAAACGTGAATTGAAAACGTTTAATCCTTTGTTCTCCATGGCACCCATATTAAAATCATCAATTGAAACAATCATGTATTGATTCAGATCATATTCTAATCCGAAACGATCTTCGTCCCACTTCATGGATTTTTTTAATGAAATCATCGCGTGTTTACAGCGATCTTGTTTTCCGTAAGGAGCATAGACTTCAAGTTTTACTTTTTTGCCAGATTTTGTTGTGAATTGATCTTCGATAACACCCATGTCACCAGCAACCAGTGCAAACAAATAGCTGGGCTTTTTAAAGGGATCAATCCATTTTGCGTAGTGCCTGTTGTTAGCCAATTGCTTTTGATCTACGCAATCACCATTTGATAATAAATGTCCGTATTTTTGATCGGCTTCGATTTCAACAGTGTAGGATGTCATCACATCAGGGCGATCAATGAAATAAGTAATTTTTCTAAAACTTTCAGCTTCGCATTGTGTGCAAAAGACTCCTTTTGAAAGATATAAACCTTCGCAGGATTTATTTTCAGAGGGATTAATTTCGACTTGGGTTTTTAATGTGAACTGATTCGGAACATGGGATATCGTTAAATTTTCTTCTGTGATAGTATATTGATTTTGCTTGAGAGCTTCGCCATTTAATTCGATTTTATGTAAAATCATTTTTTCGCCGTTTAAAATCAAATCAGTTGCAGCGCAATTGTTTTTTTTGAATTTAATATCTGCAGAGACTAAAGTTTTAGTTTCATGTAAATTAAAATATAAGTGCACAGATTCGATTAAAAAATCTGGCGACGTGTAGTCCTTAAGGTAAACCCTGTTTGGTGCATTCATAACCCTCCTTAAAGTAGTAACGTATGAGAAATTTTCACTTCGTTATTAAGATCACGAATTTCAATTTCTAATTTTTTTTGTTCCCAATTAAATTTAAGTAAGCCGAAGTTGGCCTCTTGAAAAGTTTCTGTGACATAACTTGCATCAAGTTCGGCAGTGATCATTTTAGATGGTCTATTTAAACTGCTACCAGTTAAATCGTAGATTACACCTAAATCTTTAATTTCAATTTTAGCTAGCGAAGCCAAATGGCGATCACCAGATAGAAATAAAACTTTCGAAGTTTTTGTCTTCTTTAACAATTTAAAAAGTCTTTCTTTTTCAAAAGGGAAATTCCCCCACTTTTCAAAACCATGATCGTTTGCAATAACTTGAATTGAAGAGACAATAATTTTAAAACGAGCTGGCTTTTTAAGTTCTTCTTCAAGCCACAGCCATTGTTCTTCACTCAATATTTTTTGTTTTGAATCGGTTTGGGCGGCATAAAGCTTCGGAGTCGTATTCACAAGATCTGTGATATTTGTATTTTTTAAAAGTGCAGTTCGATCCCAGCGCGTGTCTAATAAAATAAAATGAACCTGTTTGTTTTTTGTTCCAACCAGTCGGCTGTGGTAAAGTGCTTTTTGATTTTTAGGCAATGTTTGCTTCAAGTAACCCCAGTAATTTAAAAACGATCGCCTAGCGTCTTCTTTATCAGGATTATCAAATCCACCGTCGTTCTGCCCAAAATCATGATCGTCCCACATGGCTAAAAAGGGGATGGATTCCCGCAGTTTTCTGTAAGACGTGTTCGCATTTAATTTAATATACTGGTCGATGAATGGGCGGTCCTCTGGTTTTGAAGCGTAAATATTATCGCCTATCATTAAAAATAAATCTGGATTGTTATTAAGGACTACATCCCAAACCGGTTGTGGTAAATTTTGATCGCTACAGGACCCAAAACCAATCGTTGTGAGCTCTTTAGAAGTGTCTAAACTTCTGTAAGGTAAGTTAGCTTGGGCTTCCTTGGATAAATCAATAATAGGCCCGCGATAAACTGGGTTAGGCTGAGTGATCGAGCCCAATAAGCCAGTGCCTGAAGTGCCGCAACTGAGAAGAAAAGCATTAATAATAAAAACAAATAGCAATTGATTGAACCAGCTTGAAATTTTCATTCTCATATTGAATCGAACTATCTTTCAGAGTTCAAGACTTTAGTCGGTTTATGATTAGCGTTGCTCTGTCGATAAATGTATATGGGTTTATTAGATACAATT
>JAYTPA010000204.1:0-3442 GCA_043747495.1 Bdellovibrio sp. | reverse complement strand
TCTTCGTTAGCTTCAGCAAACAATCTTAGCAGCTCTTCTTTTAAATTTTTATAGTCAGGTTCATAATTAGGATCAATTGGTTGAGGTTTTTGTTTCAGCCTATAGGTAGTTGTCAAAAACTTATAGCCATCGTAGACAAGGATTGCGTTGTAAACATTTGTAACGACAAATAAACTTCTTTTACCATTAAACTTTTTAAGTATAATTTGCTCTACTTCTTCTTCCTGCGAATTCGCATATCTTTCTACATCTTCTGCACATGAAAAAGCTTTGAAATCTAACTTATCATCAAGAAACGTGTAGGCATAATCTAGAGAATCTAGATTGTCTTTCTTAGTGTTAAGTAGTGCTGTCAAGGTGTGTAAGTTCATTTGCTCTCCGCTTATAGGTATCGGGTAGTTATTACTTCTGATTAACAAATTACGGCACTTTTTCTATATTCGAGAAGAAGATTTAAGCATTTCATTTTGAGACATCTATAAACACCAGAGTCATTTTGGCTAAATCCGCTGGCCTGGGATTTGTAATGTATTAGTTTATGGAATTCAAAACGAATAAATCCATTTTAATGACACTAGCAGTTTTAATCCCACTGATGCTGTGTTCGTTTGGCTCTTCTGCTTATGGTCAGTATGTGAATGTGAAAAAAACCAAAAAACTAATTTTACCAAATGATGTGCACCAAGAATCCATTATGAATGTGATCGGTACTGAGATTTTACCAAGTAATATTTCGGCCGGTGAATCTGAACAGCAAATTTTTATGAAAATGGCAGATAAAGGTATATCTTATTATTGGAAAGTCACGCCACTTCGTCAGACATCGATTGGTCGTGCTGCAGAAGCTGTCGAACAAAACATGAAAGTTGAAGCAGGATTTAAAGATACACAAAATGTGGAACATAAATTTAATTTTAAAATTTTAGCCATGCAGGCTTTAGCCAAAATTGAATACACGGGTTGGGTCAAAGCCGCATTTAACTATGATGCCAAATCTGAACAGACAAAAGCAGAGATTATCGAAGCTATTTCAAATAATAGTGAAATAATTATTTCACACGCTGTACAAAACACCGTAAATCAATCAGAATTAGCCATGCGTTGGAATTGGTAATCTAAAATCTCCAACATTTCAAATTTATTTGTCTAAAAAAGGATTTTTAGCATGCAAAAAACCACAGAAAATATTTATCTTGTTTCAGGAAAAAGAACAGCCTTTGGATCATTCGGTGGAAGTCTTAAAGATGTTTCAGCCACTGATCTAACAGTCACTGCAGCCTTAGCTACAATTGCAGCTTCTGGAATCAAAACAGAAAATATTGACCACACAATTATCGGTAATGTTATTCAAAGTGGTGCAGACGCCGCGTACTTAGCCAGACATGTGGGTTTAAAAGTAGGAATCCCGTTACACAGTGGTGCCTACATTGTAAATCGTTTGTGTGGATCTGGTTTTCAATCCATAGCTAACGCTGCAGAAATGATTTTGACCAATCAAGCGCAGTGTATATTAGCTGGTGGTGTTGAACAGATGTCACAAATTCCGTACGTCGCAAGAAAAGTCAGATTCGACGGGATGAGAATGGGAAACTTTGAATTAGAAGATTATATGACATCTGCATTAACAGATGCTTACGCGGGGATACCTATGGCGATCACTGCGGAAAACCTTGGGGAAAAGTACGCCATCACACGTGAACAGTGCGATCAGTATTCAATTAAATCCCAAGCCAAATATAAAAAAGCTTTTGATTTAGGTTATTTCAAAGATGAAATTTGTCCTGTGAAAGTCGTCACCAAAAAAGGTGAATTGATTATTGATAAAGATGAACATCCAAAACCAGATGCCACATTAGAAAAAATTTCGACAATGAAAGCTTTATTTAAAAAAGATGGCTTAGTGACTGCGGCCACAGCTTCTGGTGTTGTGGACGGCGCAGCTTGTTCGATGATTGCTAGCGAAAGTTTTATTAAAAAACATGGTTTAAAACCGATGGCTAGAATACTGTCTTGGGCCAGCGTAGGTTGCGATCCCAAAATCATGGGGATTGGTCCAGCACCAGCAGCACGCAAAGCTTTAGAACGCGCAGGCCTTACGTTAGATCAAATGGATTTAGTCGAAGTGAACGAAGCCTTTGCGGCTCAGTATCTATCTGTTGAAAAAGAATTAAAATTAAATTCCGAAAAAACCAATGTAAATGGTGGAGCCATCGCTGTTGGTCATCCGCTAGGGGCCTCAGGTACACGCATTATGAATTTATTAGCTTACGAGCTGCAACGTCGTAATGCGAAGTATGCGCTGGGCTCTGCGTGTATTGGTGGTGGTCAAGGGATCGCCATGGTGATCGAGCGAGTCTAGTTAGTTTATTCCTAACTAATTCTTTTCTGGTTAGTATTTTTCTTCGTTCAAAATCTTTTTAGCGAGGTCGTATTTTTCAGGGGCGACGTAGATCCGGTCGATCACACGAGCGCCTTCATATTTTTGAAAGATCTGTGTGGCCAAATCGATTGGTGAGGGTTTATCCCATCTGTCGTACTGATCAACCACAAAGATATTCATTTTATCATCAGTCGTTGTGGCGTGATATTTCGAAAGTCGAACTTTTGAACTGGCCCAGATCGAATGAATGTCTGAAGCCTTAAATAATTTGATCACATTTTCAGAGCGTTCTAGATCTTGGTTGTGTAATTCAATTGCCACACGGTACGGCGTTCTTTCAGCGATTCTTTTCGCCCATTCATTTTTAACTGTATCTAAATGTTCGTATAATTTGTAATCCGTGTACGAAACATAATCTTTCAAATTCGCTGGAATTTTAAATTGAACATCTTTGGAATTTAAATACAGATTTAGCATCTCTTCATAAATAATGCTTTTATGATGGAAATAAACCATTAAATGCATGTGATGGCGTGAAATCAAAAAATCATCGAACGCATAAAGCGCCCGGCGGTTCAGTGCAAGAAAAGCTCTGTTATCTTGAATATTTAAGGTTAAATTTTGAATTAACCAGTCGCGGTCGATATTACCATAACTGATTCCACAATAATAAGAATCACGTTCTAAGTAATCCATTCTGTCGGCATCTAATTCAGAACTGACGATTTGGCTTAGGATTGGACGAAAGTCTATTGATCCGTCCTTATATATATCAGCATCCGCTGATAAATTTTTATCTATAAGTGCCGCCACATGAAGTGGATCAATATCAGAAAAGTATTTTTTGATAATAGCAGCGATATTCGAATCGGTGACGAATTTGATCGTGTAGTCTTCGTGATTGGCTTGACGGTTTTGATCCATCTTTTGATCGTTGAAAACTTTAACATCAAGATCTTTAAGTTGGGGCATGACCTGTTCAGTGGTGTGGCTTAAAGGGCCGTGACCAATATCATGAAGTAGTGCAGCTAATTTTGTAAGTTGTCTGAAGCGAATTTTAGT
>JAYTPA010000203.1:0-1039 GCA_043747495.1 Bdellovibrio sp. | reverse complement strand
GTTTTTCAAAGTATTCGAAAAAAGCGGATCCCATTCTGTTTAAAGCCACACCTTTTTGATCAATGTGATCTGGCATTTCGCCCCAATCAAAAATTGAATAGCGATCTGAGTATTCAAAGTAACAAAAAGATTCGGATACTTCACCCCGCACATTCTTTACAGATCCTGTATAAAGAAGAGGAGGCAAAAAACCTAACATGCTTTATGCATTCCTATGCGTGTTGCGCATATCAAGAAATGATTCATTGTTTTTATAATCCACTGGGTATTTCCCATTAATACAAGCCATACACACATCAGCTTGATTAATACTTTTCTTAAGACCTTCTTCAGATAAATAAAACATTTGATCAGCCCCTAATTTTTCAGTGATCTCGTCGACTGTTTTATTATAAGCGATTAATTCATTAGGGTCTGGAAAATCAACACCATAATAACAAGGATGACGAATCGGAGGACAGGTTGATGCAAAGTAAACTTCTTTAGCCCCGGCTTGCCTGACTAGTTCAATAATTTGTTTTGATGTCGTTCCGCGAACAATACTGTCGTCCACCAATAAAACGTTTTTACCTTTAATTTCGCTGGCAATGGCCGTTAATTTTAATTGAACAGCCAGCTTTCGGCTTTCTTGAGTATTTAAAATAAAACTGCGTTGGATATATCTGTTCTTAATTAAAACTTCGCGGTAAGGAATTTTTAAGGTTTCACTCATGCTAATTGCAGCTACACGAGCTGTTTCTGGTATAGGGACAACAATGTCAGGGCTGATAAGGCCTGAATCAATTTTTGATTTTATTTCTGCTGCCAATGCCTGACCAAACTGTAGCCTTGCTGCGTACACACTGCGATTTTCTAATGTTGTTTCAGGGTTAGAAAAATAAACCCATTCAAACATACAAGGCTTAGCTTTTATTTCACGAGTCAGTGCATAATCAACTGATGAATGCACAACACCTTTAGTATCGATGAATAAGATTTCAGAGGGCTTTAAATCCCTAATGACTTCATAGCCTAATAAATTTAAAGCATTTGATTCTGA
>JAYTPA010000202.1:0-1055 GCA_043747495.1 Bdellovibrio sp. | reverse complement strand
TTGCTGATTCTCATCGACTTTGTAAATTTCAGCTTTGGTTAAATCTGTTTGGATAGCGTCGTCACATTCCAAATAGCGCTGACTAATTTGATTTTCTTTAACCGCGTAGCGATCAAAAAGTTTTTCTAAAGTAATTAGATTATCTTGATTGTAAGTTGTTTTCGGATTTAATTTTTCTGCTGTCCTGTGGCAATTCGATGTCCATTTCAATAAATCAGTTTGATCAAAACGATGTTTCGGATAAAAAATTTCAAAATCTGATAAATAGGTGTAGTTTACAGACATAAATGTAGCCTCTTGTATTTGATGATCAACATACTGCTACCAATTACTAGAGGCAACTTGAGTTCAATTTAACTGGAATATAACAACTGACTGTGAACTATCTATAGGCCAAGGGGTATTAATACCCGTCGACTGATAAACGACACAAATTAATCAGCTAAAGCTGTTTCAATAAAAGATGACGTCATTTCACTATAGGCTGACATATATTGAGCTTTATATAAAAATTCAGATAGTTTTTTTCGTGAATAATACAAGGCACGATTGACAGTAATTTGAAAATAGTCTGAATCAGTGAATGTTTCTGTGTTCGGGCGACAATACACTGGCCCACCAGAATCACCGTAAGAAACCACAGAATATTTTAAAGTCTCTGGCTTGTAATATTTAAAATAAGTTGGAATTTCTAAAACATCTTGGTCTTCTTCATTAGGATTATTCATAAAAATATTAAAAAATTCTTCAGTTGTTGTGAAAGAGCTTTCTTGTAATTGCTTTGAATTGATCAAGCCAACATTTAATAAACCTGTTGTTGCATTTTTATCTAAACCAAAACCTGCAGCATAACAAATAAGATCATCAGTTTTTGAGGGTGTTGTGTTGATCTTAATGGGTTGAGATTTCAATTTACGATCTAGGTCTATGACAGCCACATCAAAGAATTCATTACCGATCTTGTAATTAGGATGTATGACATATTTAATGCTATAAGCCATTTCTTTAAATTGGACAGGGTCAAGAATCAGACGATTACCGCCCTTGGTTGTGAC
>JAYTPA010000201.1:0-3378 GCA_043747495.1 Bdellovibrio sp. | reverse complement strand
AAACCACAACAATACTAGATGTAGGGTGTGGTGGTGGGTTTCTATCAAATGCGCTTGCAACACACAATTATGAAGTCACCGGTGTTGATATGTCTGTGGAAAGCCTGAATGTGGCTAAACGTCATGACGCTACAAAAAGTGTGATTTATTTAGAAGCCGACGCTTACAAGTTACCGTTTGAAAACGAATCGTTTGATGTGGTCACTGCAATGGATTTTTTAGAGCACGTTGAACATCCTGATCAAGTGGTTAAAGAAATTTCACGTATTTTAAAACCAAATGGCATTTTTATTTTTCACACATTTAACAGAAATATCTTGGCCTTTGTTGTCGTTATTAAGTTTGTAGAATGGTTTATTAAAAATTCTCCAAAGAATATTCACTTACTACGCATGTTTATTAAACCCGCGGAATTAGAAAAATATTGTTTGCTGAATCAAATTGTTGTTAAAGACATGACGGGGATTAAGCCCGTATTTAGTACAATTCCAATTAAAAACTTTTTCACTGGCTTAGTGCCAGAAACGATGAAGTTTGAATTAACTAAAAGTCTTCTGCTGTCCTATATGGGTTACGGCGTTAAACAAAACTAAAAATCAGTTGCTCAAAAAATATCAAATCTAAGAAGCGGTCCGTAGATTGCTTTATTAATCTATATGTAGGGAATTTCGAAACTTTAGGGGAAATTATACTCATTAACACGAGTCTAAATGTCCCTTAACGTGGATTAATGCCCCAAACTGTTCAAACTAAAACGCGATCACGTATCGCAAGAAAAGGATTTTTAATGAAATTATCAAGTCTTACAAAAGTATTTACAATAGCAGCCATGACAATTTTAATGTCTCATGTTCCAGATGTGGTCTTAGCTGATATCATGATTCAAAAAAGTCAAATGATCCCCGCCAGTTCAGTGTTGGCCGATATCACGCGTGAAAACGCACAAAAAGATGTTGAAAATTATATTTCTAAAACTGAAGTGCAGTCCGAATTGATGAAACACGGTTTAACAGCTGACGAAGTCAATTCACGATTAGCTAGTTTATCAGATCAAGAAATACGACAGCTTTCCGGGCAAGTTCAACAGGCCCGCGCCGGTGGCGACATCTTAATAACTGTTTTAGTAGTTATTTTGATTATTTATTTAATTCAACGTATTTAAATAATGCTTGTTAACCTGATACGGCTATTTTTTATTTTTGCAATCAGTGGATGCGCAAGTAATGCTATTCAGACTGAAAAATTATTAGCCGGACAAAATAATCTTCCGATAGCATCAACGATTGAAAATATTCATTTTATTGATCAGTCAGTGGGTTATTGTGGACCGGCAACTTTGACGATGGCCATGCAGCACGCTGGCCACGCAGTCAAAATAGAAGAGATTGCAGCCCAGGTTTATACCCCAGGTTTTAAAGGCAGTTTACAATCAGATATGATTAGCACTAGTCGCCGGCAAGGTATGACAGCGATACCGATTCAAAATCTTTCTTCATTGTTGTTAGAAGTCTCAGCTGGTCATCCCGTTATTATTTTTCAAAATTTAGCTTTAAGTTGGATGCCGCAATGGCATTACGCTTTGATATTAGGTTATGATCTGCAAAAAAAAGAAATCATCATGCATTCCGGTCACAATGCTTATACAAAAATAGACATGGCTGATTTTGAAAGAACATGGCGCTTAGGTGATTATTGGGGATTAGTTATTTTACCCGCAGGAAAATTATCCGCTTCAGCTAGCGAACTTTCACACGCAGCAGCTGCTGTTGGTTTAGAACAAGCCAATAAATTTTTTGAGGCAGAAATCAGTTATAGAAGTATCTTAAAAAAATGGCCTACAAGTTTAGTGTCCTTAATTGGACTTTCAAATTTAACTTTCAAAAAAGGACAGTATAAAAAAACTATTTCTTTACTTAAACTAGCCGTCAAATCACACCCTGAATCCGAAGCTGCAAAACATAATTTGGCTGTGGTGGTCAAAGCATTAGCAAAATAAATTTACAATCGAAGCTTCTGCAAGTTAATATTTGCTATGAGGAAAACATAATGAATAAAAATAGACTTGAAGCGTTTAGTGACGGTGTCCTTGCAATCATCATAACTATTATGGTTTTAGAAATTAAAGTTCCTCAGGTGGCTACCTTGGAATCGCTTATAAAATTAAGTTCTGTTTTTCTAAGCTATATTATTAGTTTTATATATGTGGGTATTTACTGGAATAATCACCATCATTTATTACAATCCATAATTAAAATTGACGGAAAAGTTCTTTGGGCTAATTTATTTCTGTTATTTTGGTTGTCGTTGATTCCATTTACTTCTGGCTGGATGGGTGAAAATAATTTTGCGAGTATAACTGTGACATTGTACGGTTTTGTTTTGCTTATGTGCGCAGTTGGTTATTATATATTAACAGTCAGTTTGCTTAACAATCATTCCACGGACTCTAAGTTACATAGAGCTGTAGGTAACAAAATAAAGGAACGACTTTCACTAGTTCTCTATATTGCTGCCATCATTATCTCTTTTTGGATACCCGAAGTGGCCTTTGCTTTGTATGCGTTTGTTGCGATACTGTGGTTGTATCCCGATTCAAGAATTGAAAAAGTCTTATCGAAAAATCAAAAGTCTTTATAAAAGTGATTTAATTAATCCGTAATTCGGATTTATTAAACGTTTTAGCGCAAGCCTGCTTGTATTATTTTTTGCATAGCACATTTCATGTCAAACTTATTACAGCAAAAAATCAGTAAAAAAAAATTATTTTATTCGCGACCATAAGGTGATGCTTGATTCAGATCTAGCAGAACTTTATGAGGTTAAAACGGGAGCGTTAAATCGCGCAGTTCAAAGAAACATCGTCAGATTTCCATCTGACTTTATGTTTCAGCTTACTAAAATTGAATCTGAGAACTTGAGATGCCAAATTGGCATCTCAAGTTCATATGGTGGGCGAAGATTTCGGCCCTATGTATTTACAGAGCAGGGAGTATCTATGCTTTCAAGTGTTTTAAAAAGCGAAAAGGCGGCTTTAGTTAATGTTGAAATTATGAGGACCTTTGTAAAGTTGCGAGAAATTTTATTATCAAATCAGGATCTGGCCCAAAAACTCAAATATCTAGAGAAAAAATACGATGTTCAATTCAAAGCTGTTTTCGATGCAATCCGTGAATTAATGAATCCTGTGAAAAGCTCGCAGCGTCGTATAGCTATTGTTGATACAGATAAATAAATTGGCGGAGAAGGTGGGATTTGAACCCACGGTACCTCTTTTGGAAGTACGAGTCTTTAGCAAAGACTTGGTTTCAGCCACTCACCCACTTCTCCGCGGTCAAATGTTATATAATTAAATATAAGGCTGAAAAAATAGACCACATT
>JAYTPA010000200.1:0-1478 GCA_043747495.1 Bdellovibrio sp. | reverse complement strand
TTCCAAGAGGATTCTTTGCGTGGGAGGAAAGAAAAAAACAAACATGAACAAAACACTAAGCAAAAGCCAAAAAGAAAAACTATCGGTCTTAGCATTATTAGATGCTGAAGATGCAAAAATTCCAGCGAATCCAGGGATTCATTCTGGAGCTCAGAAAGCTGGAGAGTTTGAAAAACTTTTCGAAGCTGCAACTAAAGAACAAGACTTTAAAGTCGGTGACGTTGTCACAGGTTTAGTTGTCGAAGTGCAATCAGATTACGTATTAGTTGATATCAACTACAAATCTGAGGGCTTAATTCCTATCAATGAATTTCGCGTGGTTGATGGCGTTCGCCAAATCAAGCCAGGTGATAAAATTGAAGTTCTCATTGATCGTATCGAAAATGAAAACGGCATGATCGCATTATCAAAAGATAAAGCAGACATGTTACGTGCATGGTCTGATATTTCTAAAGCTGCTGAAAACGAAGAAATCATTGAAGGTTTAGTGATTGCAAAAGTTAAAGGCGGATTAAGTGTTGATATCGGTGTTAAAGCATTCTTACCAGGTTCACAAATCGATTTACGTCCAGTGCGTAATATGGATGTTTATTTAGGTAAAAAATATAAATTTAAAGTTATCAAATTTAATAAAAAACGTGGAAACATCGTTCTTTCTCGTCGTGCCATTCTTGAAGAAGAACGCGATACATTGAAAGCTCAAACAGCTGATCAAATGAAAGAAGGCGCTACAGTTATGGGTCTTGTGAAAAACATCACAGACTACGGAGCTTTCATTGATTTAGGTGGTTTAGACGGTCTATTACACATTACTGACATGAGCTGGGGACGCATTAAACATCCGTCTGAAGTGATCAACGTTGGTGATGAAATCAAAGTTAAAATCTTAAAATATGATACTGAAAAAGAACGCGTATCTTTAGGTATGAAACAATTAACTGAAGATCCATGGGCTGCGGTTCATGCTCAGTATTCAATTGGTTCAAAACATAAAGGTAAAGTCGTATCAGTTGCTGAATATGGCGCTTTCGTAGAATTAGGTGACGGAGTTGAAGGTTTAATCCACGTTTCAGAAATGTCTTGGACTAAACGTGTAAAACACGCCAACCAAATCGTACAAGTTGAACAACAAGTTGATGTTCAAGTTTTAGCTATCGACATGGAAAATCGTCGTATCAGTTTGGGTATGAAACAGCTTCAAACTAACCCATGGTTAGAAATGAAAGAATCATACCCACCAGGAACAATCATTGAAGGTGAAGTTAAATCAATCACTGACTTTGGTGTTTTCATTGGTATTGAAGAAGGTATCGACGGCTTAGTTCATATTTCTGATTTCTCTTGGACTAAACGTGTAAATCATCCTTCTGAGATGTTTACTAAAGGCCAAAAAGTTCGCGCCGTTGTATTAGGTGTCGACACTGAAAACGAAAGATTCTCTTTAGGTATTAAACAACTTGAAGGTGATCCTTGGTCAC
>JAYTPA010000199.1:0-1571 GCA_043747495.1 Bdellovibrio sp. | reverse complement strand
ATCGCTGCTAACAAGGAACATTCAGCTAAATCCAGATTTTGTACAGGCTTATTAAAATAATAAGAACTGGCAGCGCCAAACCCTCGGACCTGGAAAGCCCCATTTTGTCCCATGTAAATGACATTCAAATAGGTTTCTAAAATTTGATCCTTATTCCACCGGGATTCGAGCTGTGTGGCCATATAAAGTTCTTTGGCTTTACGGGTTAAGGTTTTTTCAGGAGTTAAAAAATAATTCTTAACCAGCTGTTGCGTAATTGTACTGCCGCCTTGAGCTTTTCTCATCGACATAACATTTTTAACAAAGGCTCTTGCTAAACCCATATAGCTGATGCCGGAATGCTGTAGAAAATCGTTGTCCTCAATAGCAATCACGGCGTTTAGACACGCGATCGGATATTCAGAAAGTTTAATTTCATTTTGCATAAGCGGTTCATTATTTCGAAACTGAGCGACCAGCACGGCGTCTGATGAAACTGAATGTTGAAGAACAAGCGGTGTCCCGCCGAAAGTTTGTTCGACAAGCCCAGTGTCGACAATTAATAATTGAAATCGCTCATCTGAATTAATCCATTGCCAACATTCAGCTGTGGTTTTTAGTTCAAGCTGAGTAATATTGCTGCACGTTTGTAAATCTAAAGGGCCGTAATCGCCTTTAAGCAAAGCCTGCTCAGCCAAACGCTTTCTATAACTGCGTTGACTCATTTCTGAGTGAAATTTTTCAACGCTAAAAATTTGCCCCTTTGTAAAGGTCAGTCCACGAGCATAATATTTTGTACTTTGAAGAATAGATTGGGCTGTGAGCTTGTCTTCGAACTCTTTTTTTATTTCAAAAGGGTTCAAAGTTTGAGCTTTATGAGGCAGCGGAAACAGATTGAGACCCATAAATAACAAAATAAGTGGGATTGTGCGTCTATAGAAGTTGTTTCTTTGGCTTGTATTCAGCTTTTTTTTAGTTTCTAATGACATCAATGAAGCTTACTTCAATCCAAATACAAAGACTATCAGAAAAAATTCTTAATCAATGGAAAAGTTTAAATTTAATTACTTTTAAAGTTGATGAAAAAGTTGTTTTACAAACCATTAAAGATTCCATCGCCAATGATTACAAGCGAGAAGCTGATCTTGAACGTGAAGTTCACGGCTTGATGGATGAAATGGAAAAAAAACATGGCCAGGAATTTCAACGTGGCAAAATGTTTCATTTGTTGAAACAAAAATTAGCCAAAGAAAAGAAGATTATTTTATGATTTTATCTGATGATAGACAGGCTCATATTGCACGCATCGTGACTGACAAGGTCTGGGGAGACGACATCGCTGATTTTAGTGATGACGAAGAAGCTTTCAGAGCAGCTAAAAAAGCCGTCGTTTTATTTGTTAAAGAAGATTCTGAAATCGACACCAAAGCCCGTGAAAAAGTGACCTCATTGAAACGCAACGTGATGGAAGGTACTCCTGAATGGGAAATTTTGTATAAAAAATATTACGAAGAGGAGAAAAATCGTCGTGGCTAAAGCTATTAAAAAAAATAAAAAGAAAACGGCTGTTAAAGCAAAAGTAGTTACTAAGA
>JAYTPA010000198.1:0-1541 GCA_043747495.1 Bdellovibrio sp. | reverse complement strand
ATGAGAGTCAAATGAATGACGCAAAAATGTAAACATCAACATAAATAACACTGGGATTGACACAGAGATTGAAAAAAATTCAAATATTAAAGCGAGGTTAATACTATGACTAAAAATTCAGCATCAGGTGCGGCAGTAAATTCATTACTAACAACCATGTGGGATGACTATTGTAAAATGAATCCCCAAGCCAATGATATTTTTAAAGCCTTCACTGAACAAAAAAATGAAACTGTGATCAACGATCATATCGCTTTAAGAACATTTAAGCATCCAAAGCTTGGTCTTAAATCGTTAGCTCAGCATTTTGAAAAATACGGCTACGTCGATCGTGGAGAGTATTTCTTTAAAGAGAAAAAACTATACGCTAAACACTATGAAAACATCAATAACCCTGACAGTCCTAAAATTTTTATTTCAGAACTAGAACTAGAAAAAATGTCGTCGTTTGTACAAACAACATTAACTGAAATAATCCAACAAATCCCCGATCAAAAAATCACTGCTGAAAATTTTATATATAGTGGCCGTCACTGGAAAGCTGATTACACAACTTATTTAAAGTTAGCTGAAGAAAGTGAATATGCATCATGGGTGTACGCTTTTGGATTTAGGCCTAATCATTTTACTGTCAGCATTAATCATTTAAAAAGTTTCAAAACTATTACTGAAGTGAATGATTTTATTAAATCATTTGGACATAAGTTAAATACTTCAGGTGGGGAAATTAAGGGAACAGCCGCTGAATTATTAGAACAAAGCTCTACTTTGGCAAATGCCATTCCTGTTAAATTTACCGACGGAACACATTCAATACCTGCTTGTTATTACGAATTTGCAAAAAGATATCCAGATCAATCAGGGACTCTTTATCAAGGCTTTATTGCAAAATCGGCAGATAAAATTTTTGAAAGCACGAACAGATCATAATGACGAAATTTACAGTTCTAACCATTTTCGTTTTTTTACTTGGTTCAGCGCCCGCCCTCGCAGATCAATCCATTTTTATTAAAAAAACAAAAGGTCAGTCTGCAATCGTTGAATCAGACAAACCTTTAATCGAAGGTAAAAAATATCGAATCGTTGAATTTGACAGCAGCACTTCTGCAGCTCAAAACATGAATATTCAAAATTCTTTCACCATCGGCGGAGACTTATCGTTTGCTAAAGCAGATCGCTTACAGGAAATCTTTTTTGGTGTAGAAACCCGCTATGGCTGGATCGATGCTGATTACGAATACGGACCGACTTTTCAATTTGAAAGCCTTGATCTAGGTGGAGGAGCTAATACAAAACTTTTTGTTGGTGGTTACGGTGATTACCGTTTATACCAAGACGATTCACACTTCGGGCTGACAGGTCAAGCGCAGGCTGGATATTTTAAATCGAATGATAATATTCGAACAAACATTTATAATTTAGGAGCTGGCATTTTTTATTCGTGGTTTTTTCATAAAAAAACCTCGGCTTTAAGGACCGAGGCTTTGGCTGAATCTAAAACTATTGTTGCCTATAATCAGAAAACTCAAGCTTTAGGTTTT
>JAYTPA010000197.1:0-39567 GCA_043747495.1 Bdellovibrio sp. | reverse complement strand
GCATAAACTTAATTTTCATGATCAACCTACTACAATTTTAATAAATTTCTTTTTGCCAGCTTTTAAAATAAAGCTTTGACCTTTTTTAAGATCAATTTTTAATTTGGCATCACTAACTTTTTCTTGATCTATACTGACTCCGCCGCCGATGACTAACCGACTGGCTTCGCCGTTTGACGCTGTCAAACCTGCCATTGCCATTAACTGTACAATGCCAATATTTTGAGGCGTCACAGAAAATTCTTTAATCTGATCCGGTAAACCTTTATCAACGAAAATACGATTGAATTCATCTTCTGCAGCCTGGGCCGCCACTTGCGAATGAAACCTGGCCACTAAAAATTTAGCTAAGTTCACTTTGACATCACGTGGATGCTTTTTTTTGTCTTGGACTTCTTTTTTAAGACTTGCGACTTCTGAAGGCTTTAAATCAGTCAGCAGTTCATAATACCTAAACATCAATTCATCCGAAACACGCATCGTTTTACCGAACATATCTTTGGGTGATTCATTCACGCCAATGTAGTTGTCTAACGATTTAGACATTTTATTAACTCCGTCTAATCCTTCTAAGATAGGCATCGTTAAAATACACTGCTGTTCTTGCCCATAGGACTGCTGCAGATCACGGCCGACAAGCAAATTAAATTTCTGATCTGTTCCACCCAGTTCTAAATCGGTTTGTAGCGCTACAGAATCATAGCCCTGACAAAGTGGATACATCAATTCATGGAGTGATATCGGGATACCAGATTTGTAACGATTCGTGAAATCATCACGTTCTAACATTCTGGCCACAGTGTACTGGGCCGAAAGTTTAATAAAATCAATGGATGTTAATTTTAAAAGCCAACTTGAATTATAAACGATTTCAGTTTTTTCAGGATTTAAGATTTTAAATATTTGTTCAGCGTAACTTTTTGCATTGGCGTCAATTTCTTCACGGGACAATATGGGTCTTGTTGTATTCTTACCTGTGGGATCACCGATGAGGGCGGTAAAATCACCAATTAAAAATTGCACATGATGACCTAGATCTTGAAGAACTTTAAGTTTATTAATCACAACCGTGTGTCCCAAATGAATATCTGGGCGATTTGGATCAGCACCTAATTTAATTTTTAAAGGTTTCTTTTTTTCAAAACTTTTTTTAAGTTTTTTTGTAAAGTCACTTTCAGAAATAAAATCAACAGCGCCGTACTTAATAATTTCTAATTGTTCTTCAACGGGTAAAAATCCCATATATTATCTTGCCACTTCCACTGCTCTTGATTCGCGAACAACAGATACTTTAACGCCACCAACATGCGGCATTTCACGTTCAATTTTTTTCACGATATCACGGGCCAACATCACTGATTGATCATCAGTCACACGAGAACTTTCAACAAGTACACGAACTTCACGTCCAGCTTGTAAAGCCACAGATTTAATAACCCCATCAAAAGAATTCGCAATACTTTCTAAATCTTTAAGTCTGTTAATGAAACTGTCCATTTGTGGACGACGAGCCCCAGGACGAGTCATCGACAAAATACTTGATGCATGAACTATCCACGCCAAAATTGATGACTGTCTGTCATCATCTGTGTGCGATTGAATCGAATGGCAAACTTCTTCGCTTTCACCGAATTTTTTAGCGATCTCGGCACCGACAACGGCATAGCTGCCTTCCATTGAATGATCGGCTGCTAAGCCAATTGAATGCAAGACACCTGCGCGTTTTGCTAATTTAATATTATAACCTAATTCAGAGGCCAAAAGCCCCGCGATGTGAGAGACTTCAAGCGAATAATTTAAAGCATTTTGCGCATGAATTTGGCGGTACTTCAAAGCGCCAAGCATTTTCACAAGCTCATTATGCATACCTGTGATTCCAAGTTCGACGATCACTTTATCGCCTTCTTCTTTCATTGATTTTTGTAATTCAATTTTTTGTTTTTCAACGACTTCTTCAATACGGGCTGGATGAACACGACCGTCTTCCATTAATTTATCAATCGTTTTTCTAGCTAATTCACGACGAACGGGATCAAAACCAGAAATAACTATAGTTTCAGGAGTATCATCAACAATTAAATCGACTCCGCATAAAGCTTCTAATGTTCTGATATTTCGGCCTTCGCGACCGATAATTTTACCCTTCATTTCATCCGATGTTAAGCTCATGACTGAAACTGTTCGTTCAGATGTATACTCAGAAGCGAATCTTGCCAACGCTCTGGCTAAAATACTTCGTGATCTTTTATCCGCTTCTTTTTTAGTTGTTTCTTCAATTTCTGCAATTTTAACAGCCGCTTCTTTTTTCGCTGTTTCTTCTAAAACTTGAAACAATTCACGTTTAGCTTGGTCTTGTGACATACCTGCAACGTTTTCTAATTTTTTCTGAACAAATTGAATTTGATCTTGTGTTGTTTTCTCTAATTCACGAAGACGACCTTCAGCAATGTGAACACGTTCTTGGCGGTCTTTTAATTGATTGGCAAATTTATCATTTTCATCAACGCGTTGTTTGTGCTGACTTTCAATTTCACTTAAGCGTCTTTCAAGTTGCGATTCTTTATTTTTTAACTGAGCTTTTTGTTTGTTGATTTCTGTTTCAACAGTTTTACGTGCTTTTGTTTCAAAATCTTTCGATTTATTTTCTGAGTCCTTTTTTAATTTAGAAGCTTCAGATTTTGCTTTGTTAATGATTTTGTCTGCTTCTGACGCTGCTGTTTTTTTAGTGTTGTTTTCACGAATACGAATAGCTGCAAAAACAACAAATGCCCCAATAACTAAACCCACAAGGGCTGCGATAATTAATTCCATACTAGAATTCTCCTTTATTTAAAGTATTTTTTAATTTGTACACATTTTTTTCTGTGACTACGCAGTCAACTAACAGATCATGATTTTCAAACGGAACATCATGATTGTAAAATTGATCAAAGCATAATCCGATTTTGTAACCTTTATAGTTTTTAAATGATTGATCGTAGTAACCTGCACCACGACCTAAACGATGTCCTGAAACGTGATAAGCTAATGCAGGCACTATTACGCCTTTAAGATCTTGTATTGAAGCCTGTTCACCATCTGTAGGTTCTACAACCTTAACCGATGACTTCATCCAATTTTTGACATTTTTATAGTACTCTAATTTTTTATCTGTTTTCAGATCTGCCATTTTTGGATAAGCCCATTGGATATTTTTACTAAGCTGATCAAATCTAATTTGTGGCTCTGTAGCCAAAGGCTTAAACGCTCCCCAAAGACCATTGAAAGAATTAAGCACTTTACCCAGCTGTGCTTCTAACAACATAGACCAGTCACTTACAACAGCAGTTTCTAAACCAAGCGATCGGCTTAAAACAAATTGTCGGTAATCATTTTTAGTGGATATCAACTGTGCTGACAAAAAATCTCCAAATAAACAAAAGTTTAAATAAACTTGTTTATTTTGGCAGAATCAATTTCTTGAGCTAACTTAATGGCTTTATTCTCTAATTTATCAAGCTCGTGTTGAGCTTTGCGCTTCAGAAGAATCATTTCTTCTGCGATATTCAGAGAGGCTAAAACAGCTGCGTTTTGAAAAGAAGAGTTTTTAGTGACTTTGATGGCTTCGGTCACTTTGTTGTTTACATAACTAACAAGTTCTTGAAGGGTTTGCTCATCATGAGAGGATTTGATTTTATAAGAAACACCTGCGATTTTAAAATCAAAAGTTTTCTTAGCATCAACTTGAGTTTTAGCTTCGTTCTCGGACTTATTATCTAGATTTTTTTCTAGCGTCGAATTCACTTCTTAAATCACCTTTTTTAAAGTTAGTACCAATCTATAAATGAGTTGCTACTAATACTTACTACTTTTGCATTCTGCTTTAACCTTGATTTATAGAAATTGAAAAATTCCAAAATAAACAAGGACTTACATCAATAAGTATAAGCTGCAGAGAGAAACTGGCAACAATTACTTCAGAATTAAGTTAATATTGCGCGGGGCAATATGTTAAGGCTTCAATGACTGACTATTTAGATTCGTCTATTCGACCACAAACACAGACATCGACTTCACTCTTAATCGAACAGGCCAATTTCAAATTCAATTTTGTATTCATAACTACCAAATGAGTCATTTTTTCTGACGTTAAACGGAATTCGATCTCTATTCCTTTTTCACGAACCTCTGAAAAATGACCCCAGTCGCTTTCAATTTCAGCATTCAATAAGGCCTGCTGAATGCGCCCTTTCACCGTTGAAACTTTATTTTTAGTGTCGATGGCCATGTTTTTAACTTTGCCTTGATCATCAATTTTTGAATTAGTGATCTTATCGTTAATCACTTTGAGTTTGTAACTTTGAGAATCAGCTTTATAAAAAATTTCACGCTGGATTGTTTTTTCACTTAAAATTAAATATTTTTTATCCAAAGCTTCATAAATGTCTTTCAATGAATTTAATAAATTCAAATCTGTCAGCTCAAACTGACAATCCTGAATATGTTTTTGCATCGAGCTTAATCTTAAATTTTTGGGTCTGGAATCAGGCCAAATTTTTGCGTTTACATCTTTTGAACTTGAACCTGCTAATGTTAAAATCGAATAAAAAAACACAAACATTATTATAAAACTCTTCATCATACTGATGTTCCTAGAATTGACTGAATATACTCACGCGGTTTAAAAACCTGTAGATCAGTTATTTTTTCACCCAGACCAACTAACCGAATTGGTTTTGCTAATTGATCAACAACACCTAAGACAACTCCGCCCTTAGCGGTCCCATCCATTTTAGTTAAAATTATTCCTGAAACTTCAATGGCTTTATTAAATTCGACAGCTTGGTTTAAAGCATTTTGCCCCGAATTCGCATCCAGGACAATCCAGGTTTCGTGGGGTGCATCTGGAATCACTTTTGCCATTACACGCTTTACTTTTTTAAGTTCTTCCATCAAATGCGACTGTGTATGAAGTCTTCCAGCTGTATCTAAAATAACATAATCAAATTTTTGATTTTTAGCTTTTGTAACCGCATCAAAAGCGACTGATGCAGGGTCTGTAACTTTGTCTGGCCAAAAAATTTCCGCTTGCGCACGATCAGTCCAAACTTTTAATTGTCCTCCAGCTGCAGCCCTAAAAGTATCCCCAGCTGCGACTAAAACTTTATGTCCTTCACTAGCTAATTGCGCAGTGATTTTACCAATGGTTGTCGTTTTACCTGCACCGTTTACCCCAACGATCATTAACACAACAGGTGAATTATCTTTTTTAGTTAAAATGTCTGAAACACGACTGAAGTTTTCTTGTGGCAAATGAATATCTAATAAAATCTTTTGCATTTCTTGATCTAAAACAGTTTTAATTTTGTCGATATTGGTCATTTCAGATGATGATAATTCTTCAGTCACCCGCGCTAATAATTTTTCAACCGTTTTAGGGCCCAGATCACTGGTGTAAAGAATTTCTTCGATCTCATCTAATGTTTTTTGCTTATTTGATTTCAATTCGCTGTTTGAAAAAACATTTTTTAGCCGTCCAAAAAAATGCTCGTTTGTTTTCTTGAGTGAATCTTGAATAGTCGTGACTTTTTCAGCTGTTACTTTTTCAGCTTCAGATGTTTCAATTCTAATTCCAGTCAAAGGTTGCTGTAAGGTTGTATTTTTTTTCTGACTGCGAATAACGGATAAAATTAACGGCACAAAGATCACTAAAATCAGTACACCGATAAAACCTAATAGTATTTGAATTTGCTGGGCATGGGACTGTTGCATAAGTGATCTTATATCAGGACAAGACCACTCAGGCTACGAAATATTGATTATCTGATGCCTACCTGATGTCTGCAAGGCTTACTGAAACCATTGTCGATACGCCACGTTCTTGCATTGTAACGCCGTATAGTTTTTGCGCCACTTCCATAGTGTGCTTGTTATGTGTAACAACAATAATTTGCGACCGTTTAGCCATTTCTTTTACAAGTTCATTGAAACGGAAAACATTCGCATCATCAAGTGGAGCATCAACCTCATCCAGTAAGCAATACGGTGACGGCTTAACAAGGAAGATCGAAAATACTAACGCAACTGCCGTTAATGCTTTTTCTCCGCCAGACATCAACGACACGTTCTGCATCTTTTTCCCTGGAGGTTTGGCGATGATTTCGATTCCCATTTCGCCTTTTTCTTCATTTTCAATGATTTGAAGCATAGCTTCGCCACCACCGAAAAGAACTGGGAATACTTTTTGAAACCGTTCGTTAACTAAATCAAAAGTTTCTTTAAAACGTTTTGAACAGATTTTATTAATGCGTTCAATGACTTTACGTAATTGCTCTTTAGCTTCAGTTAGATCCGCATGCTGCCCCGTTAGGAAATCGTAACGTTGCTGAGTTTCAGAAAACTCAGTGATCGCAGACAAGTTCACTTCACCAATTTTTGCTAATTTTTCACGTAACTCTTTAAGTTCAGCATCAGCAGTAACTGGATCACCTTCGCGGCTAGCATATTTTTCTATAACATCAGGTAAATTCAACATGTACTTTTCACGAGTTTGATCGATCAAATACTGTTCTTTCATTTTAGCTTGTTCAAGTTTTAACTGGGCTTCGTTCATACGGCCTAAACGTTCATTGCGTTCACGCTGAGACGTTATCACTTTATCTTCAAGTTCACGAATATGAGCTGTTTCAATTTCAAATTGATTTTTAAATTGCGCCATCTCTAAACGTTTAACTTCAATATCAGCCACCATACGTTCGAAATCAATTTTAGCTTGTTCTAAAACGTACTGACCTTCAGTCATTTGCGAATTATAACCTTCAGCTTCTTCTGACATTCTTGAAAGTTGATCATTTAATGAATTCACTTGGTTTGTCACCATTTCAAGTTGTCTAACTAAACCCTGGTATTCTTGATTTTTAGAAGCTGATCTGATTTGTAGATCAGTCACTTCATTTTGTTGTGATTCAAATCCGTCTTTCATTGATTCAAATTCTTCAGTCAAAGCTTCAACTGTAGACTCAAGTTCTACTTTTTGTGTTCTTACACCCACTAATGAATCATTTAATTCAGAAATTTTTTCATCTGTTTGAGTCACTAAGTCTTGTAAACGGCGAACTTCTTTTTCTTGGCGTTCAACAGCACTTGTGGCTTGCTGAAATTCGTTTTCAGCCCGTTCAAGATCTTTACGGAATTCAGCAACTTTGATTTCTTGATCGACACGGCGTTTTTGTGCTCCTTCAAAATCGTTAACAACATTATTTAATTGTTCTTCAACTTTTTTCAAAGAAGCTGTTGCTAGCGCTAGTTTGCCAGCCCATTCGTTTTTCTTTTGAGTTAATTCTGAAATTTCACGACGACGTTTAAGAACACCACTTTCTGCTGAATCTTTTGATCCACCAGTTAGAATTCCGTCAGCTGAAAGCGTGTCACCATCTTGGGTAACAAATGTCCAACCTGCGTAGTTTGGTCTTAATGCCAAAGCGGTACGAATTGAATCAACAATCGCCACGCCTGATAAAATATTTTCAACTGAATTAGAAAATTTTTCGTCTGATTTAACAACTTTATTTAAAAGACCAACAACGCCCGATTCATTTTCTGGATTTCCTTGCAAACCTGAAAAGTTATTTTTATTTTCAGCCGAATAAAAACTAGATCGGCCTGTGTTGTTTGTTTTTAAAAAATCCACAGCTTGTAAAGCTGTTTCTTGTTTTGTCGATAAAAGCATTTGTAATTTAGAACCAAGTGCAGCTTCCATTGCGATTTCAAATTCGCTTGGAACACTAATGACTTCGCTCACCGGTGAAAACGAAGCAGAAACCGAACCATCAGCATGCAATTCTTGCTGGGCTTGAGCTTTACTCCAAAGCATAACTTGCTTAACGCCTTCTTCAAAACCTTCAAAGTTTGAATGAAGATTTTCTAAACCGTATAATCTAGAAGCTGTTTCATTTAAATTATCTTTGAACAGTTGAACTTCAGTTTGTTTTGTCTGCAACTGTTCTGTAAGGATTTTTTTATTAGCTTCAAATGAATCTACATCACTTGATAAATCAAGTTGTAACTGACGTTCAGAATCTAATTGATTATTCACTTTACGACGACGATTTTCAAAATCGTGGTGCGTTTCACGAAGTTCATTTAATTTTAATTCTTCATCTGATAAACGCTCAACCATTTCAGAACGCTGACCGTTTAGTGAATTTACTTTTGCATCTAACGCTGATTCAGTTTGCCCAAAAGCAAATTGTTCACGGCGCTTATTTGTTAATTCAGTGTCGATTTCATTAAATCGTTTTTGATTCGCCGAAAAAGCTTCACCTTTTGTTTGAGCTGAAATCGCTAATTCTTCAGATTCATATTTTAATTCAGTAGCTTGGGCCTGTAAACTTTCTTGATCCCGAGACAATAATTCATGACGTGCTTTTTGTTCGTTCAAAATACTACCGGTCATTTGTTCATTGCGTTTAGCTTGTTCTAAATTAAAACGGTGCTCTTGAATTTCTAATTCTTTTTTCTGAACAAGACCTTGTTGATTGTAAAAATCTTGTTGTTTATCTTCAACAGCTTTTTCTTGCTCAAGAATTGATAATTTTAAAGTTTCTAATTGTGACTGCATTGTCGCTAGATCAGCTTCACTACCAACTTCTAAAGACTGTGCACTATCAAATATTTTTTGCGCTTCATCAGCAGCGCGTTTTAAATCCACATACTGGGCAGACGATAACCACAATTCAAGATCTTCGATTTGTGTTTTGATATTTTTATAACGTTCAGCGCGCTGGGCTTGACGTTGTAAAGAATCAATTTGGCGTTTCAATTCACCGATAATATCTTGTAAACGTAATAAATTTTGATCTGTTGAAATTAATTTTCTTTGAGATTCTTTTTTACGAGCTTTAAATTTTGTGATTCCCGCTGCTTCTTCGATCAACATACGGCGATCTTCAGGTTTAGATGTAATGATTTTTCCGATCATCCCTTGAGCGATAATAGAAAAACCTTTTGAACCAGCACCTGTATCCATGAAAATTTCTTGAACGTCTTTTAATCTAGCTGCTTCTTTATTGATGAAGTATTCACCTTCACCATTACGATGTAGTTTGCGAGTCACCATGATTTCAGAATGTTTCAAGTATTTTGCTGGAAACGGTCCGCCGTCATTTTCTAATGTTAATGAAACTTCACAAAGACCTAACGGCGCATAATTTTCAGCTCCGGCGAAGATAACATCTGTCATTTGCGATGCGCGAAGATCTTTAGCTGATTGATCGCCCATGACCCACATTAGCGCATCAACGATATTTGATTTTCCGCAACCGTTTGGACCAACGATACCTGTAATACCCGCATCAAATTGAATGACTGTACGATCTTTAAATGATTTAAAACCAATAAGCTCAAGTTTTTTAATTCTCAAAGGAAACTCCTTGCATGATTAACAGAGTTCTAACACACCTTATAACTGTCCTTTGGTCTGGTAGATGAGTCAATTGAGAAATCCCCGAAAACTTTCAGTTTTTTAGGGTTTTGCTGCGGTGCTTAATGCCACGTTAGTAGACTTAAAAACTAATTTATTAATGCAGTTTTAGAAAGCACTTAAGAATTAATCTAATTCACTTTATTACGCATATACTGGTCATGTTTTTTATTGTTGACCTTCAATACATGAAGTATTATTCATGTATTGAAGGTAATTATTAAATGATCACCCTGGTCAAAGCGTCTGTAGACTTAATGACATAAGTAGCCAGGGACAAACTAACAGAAAGGCTAAATATGAGAACAGATACAATAGCTAACTTGTCAGATAAAAAAACTCAGTCATTTTCTGATCGCCAAATCAGTCAACAAGAGGTTGATCAAGCTTTAAAAAATTGGGGTGAAGGCCTTGTTGCAATTTCTAAAGCTGGTCGAACAAATGGCAATGCTGTTGCTATAGCTGAAAAAACGATCAACGATCTTTACAATTACAAAAATGGTACAGTTTTATTTAAACCAACACTGGCTTCTAAAGCCGCTTTTCGCACAACTTTTGAAGGAGCACTTTCTTACTTTGTTGGAGGAAATGAAAACTTTGCTGAGGATCGTGGTTTTGCACTAAATCCTTGGATTAAAGTTGATTTTGATATCGCTGGAATTATTTTGGGTGACAATCATGCCATAGTCATGGGTGACAAATTATTAACAGACACAAACGGAAAACTGACTCGGGCTAATTTTACAATGGGATTTACCAAAAAATCTGAACGCTTAGTGATTAATCTTCATCACTCGTCATTACCTTATCAACCAAATTGATAATTATTCATCATAGGCTCTCGTCAGTTTAGACGAGAGCCTATATAAAAAATGAAAAACACATTGTTCAAAGTTTTTAATACTATTAGTGTAAATACATATGGCTAAGATTAAAAAAAATAAACTCTCTACAGCATCTAACACAAAAAATTGGAATTTTTTTTCTAACCATGGACATGCCATTATTCTTCTTCATCTCAATCCTGATTTAACAGTACGAGAAATGGCTCAAAAAATTGGGATAACAGAAAGAGCTCTCATATCAATATTGACTGACCTCAAAGAACACGGTTGCCTGAAAATAAAAAAAGAAGGACGTAGAAATATCTATGAAATCGATGGTCAGTCGCATTTTCGACATTCTATTGAAGCCCACTTATCAATAGGCTCCGTTCTTAAGTTATTTTAAATTTTAATCAATTTTTTGTGCACTAAAAGCTTATTAAAAACCTGATTTCCTAAGAACTCGATTTTGTGGCTCACCAAGCGTACACTTGAAGCTACTAAAGTCTAGGTCGGACTTAAAATCCGCGAAGTTCTGAAAGCTCACGGATTTTCTGACTAAAAAATAAATTCTCGTTGGGTATGTTCGCTTTTTTAAAAAATTATTTCTTCTTCTTTTTTAAGAAGGCTTTCGCAGCTGCAAGCCTTGCTATAGGCACGCGGTAAGGCGAACAGCTGACGTAATCAAGACCGACATTTTCAAAGAATTCGATCGATTCTGGATCCCCACCATGTTCACCACAGATGCCTACTTTAAGTCCACCTTTTGCTTGGCGACCTAAATCAAAAGCTGTCTTCACTAATGTGCCCACACCCACTTGGTCAATACTGACAAATGGATCTTTAGCAAAAATACCTTGGGTCACGTAGCTTCCCAAGAAACGGCTTGAATCATCACGTGATAATCCTAATGTCGTTTGCGTTAAATCATTTGTACCGAAACTAAAAAAATCAGCATGCTTTGCAATTTCATGGGCCGTCACAGCAGCACGCGGAAGTTCAATCATTGTTCCCACAAGATAATCAAATTTTGTATTCGTTTGTTTTTGCACAGCTTCAACGACTTCAATTGTTTGTGAGCGAAGAATTTCTAATTCTTTTGCAGTCGCAATCAGCGGAATCATAATTTCTGGAACAAGTTTCATACCTTCTTTTGTTAATTGGGCTGCGGCTTCCGCAATCGCACGTGATTGCATTTGATAAATTTCAGGAAACGTCACAGCTAAACGACAACCACGGTGGCCCAACATCGGATTAAATTCATGAAGTGACTGAATTTTACTGCGTAAACGATTTACATCGTGATTAATCCGCTTAGCTAATTCAACTATTTCTGCTTCACTGTGCGGAACAAATTCATGAAGAGGTGGATCTAATAAACGAATTGTTACTGGAAAGCCTTCCATGATTTTAAATAACTGATAAAAGTCATCTCGCTGCATTGGTAAAAGTTTTGCTAAAGCCCTTTCACGCTCCGATTTCGTTTCTGAAATAATCATTTCACGAACAGCATCAATTCTGTCCGCTCCGAAAAACATATGTTCAGTTCGGCAAAGACCGATACCTTCAGCCCCAAATTGTTTCGCCGTTTGTGCATCTTTTGGTGTATCTGCGTTTGTTCTGACTTTCAGTCTACGAATTTGATCTGCCATTTTCATGATGCGATCAAAAATTCCATCTAACTTAGGTTCAATGGTTTTCACTTCACCTAAATAAACTTCGCCAGTTGATCCATCTAAAGTAATGATGTCGCCTTTTTTAAGATTGTAACCTTTTACACGCATTTGTTCTTGGTTGTAATCCACTTCAACTTCTGAACACCCGGCCACACAACATTTACCCATACCGCGCGCAACGACAGCTGCGTGCGAAGTCATTCCACCACGGGCTGTGAGTATGCCTTGGGCCGCGATCATTCCAGCAATGTCTTCTGGTGATGTTTCAACACGAACTAAAATAACTTTTTTACCTTGTTCTTTGAATAAGACAGCATCTTCAGGTGTAAACACGATTTGTCCGCAGACTCCACCGGGGCTAGCTGGTAAACCTTTAGCTAACAATGTTTTTTGCGCTTTCGGGTCCAACATCGGATGAAGTAACTGATCTAATGAAGCTGGATCTAGACGTAAAATAGCTTCTTCTTCGGTAATCATTTTTTCATCGATCATGTCTGCTGCAATTTGCAACGCCGCTTTTGCCGTGCGTTTACCATTTCTGGTTTGTAGCATCCACAATTTATTTTTTTCAATTGTGAATTCAATATCCTGCATATCTTTAAAGTAAGTTTCTAATTTTTTATAAATTGTTTCTAAATCGCTGTAAGGACCAGGCATGATTTCTTTTAAAATTGAAATCGTCTGCGGAGTTCTAATCCCTGCGACCACGTCTTCACCTTGAGCATTTACTAAAAATTCACCGTAGAATTTTTTCTCACCAGTACTTGGATCACGTGTGAAAGCCACACCTGTCGCCGAGTCATCACCTAAATTACCAAACACCATGGATTGAACATTCACTGCTGTTCCCCAGCTTGCTGGAATATCATGAAGTTCGCGGTAAGTGATGGCGCGGGCTGTATTCCAACTTTTGAAAACCGCGTCGATAGCTCCCCATAATTGTTCATGTGGATCTACCGGAAAACTTTGTCCGGTCATTTGCTGAATCAAATCTTTAAATTTTTTAACTAGTTTTTTAAGATCATCCGTTGTTAATTCAGTATCTAAGTGAATACCTTTTTCAGCTTTCATGTCTTCAAGTGTTACTTCAAGCAACGAAGAATTCATTCCCATCACGACATCAGAATACATTTGTATAAATCGGCGGTATGAATCCCATGCAAAACGCGGATTGTTTGAAGATGTTGATAGACCTTCAACGGTTTGATCATTAAGACCTAAATTAAGAATTGTGTCCATCATCCCTGGCATCGATGCACGGGCACCAGATCTAACGCTAACTAATAATGGATTTTTAACATCACCAAATTTTTTTCCAATTTTTGTTTCAACACGGGTTAAAGCTTTTAAAACATCGGGCTTAACCCAGTCGGGAAGTTTGCTACCTTCAGCGTAGTAGGCTGTGCAAACATCTGTTGAAATTGTAAATCCTGGGGGAACTGGTAAACCAATCGCTGTCATTTCAGCCAAATTAGCCCCTTTGCCGCCTAAGATATTTTTCATAGAGGCATTACCGTCAGCTTCGCCAGCCGCAAAGTAATAAACAAATTTTTCAGGTTTCGTATAAGTTTTTGTGTTTAAAGTCTCCATGACACAAATTCCTTTTTTTAGTTGTTAGGCTGAGTTGAATTGAATTGCTTCAACTGAACAGCGATGTATTGATTAAGATCTCTAATTTTAATTCTTTCTTGGGTCATCAAATCACGATGTCTAATAGTGACTGCACCATCGGTAATTGATTCAAAATCGTAAGTCACACAAAATGGTGTGCCGATTTCATCTTGTCTGCGGTAACGTTTACCGATCGATGCTGTTTCATCAAATGTCACATCAAAATCTTCTGCTAACTGGTCTCGCAAGGCCATTGCTGGCTGAACAAGTTCATCTTTTTTAGAAAGTGGTAATATCGCAACTTTTACTGGCGCAATATCTGAATGTAATCCTAACACCACACGAACATCTTCGGTTGTTTTACCTGTTTCATCTTTGGTGTAAGTGACTTCTTCACGGTATGCATCACACAAGAATGCTAAAAATAAACGATCACACCCAACTGCAGTTTCAATCACATAAGGGATAAATTTTTCCTTAGTAGCCTCGTTGAAGTATTCTAAACTTTTTCCAGAATGTTTCATATGTTGGGTTAAATCAAAATCAGAACGGTTATGAATACCTTCTAATTCAGAAAATCCCATCGGAAATTTATATTCCACATCGACAGCAGCACGAGCATAGTGTGCTAATTTATCATGATCTTTAAAATTTAAATTTTCTGGGCGGATACCATATTTAATATAAAAATTCCAGCGACGTTCTTTCCAATCCTTAAAAGCTTCTTCGTCAGCACCTGGCTTAACAAAGTACTGCATTTCCATTTGTTCAAATTCACGCGTTCTAAAAATAAAATTACCTGGGGTGATTTCATTTCTAAAAGATTTACCAATCGCTGCAATTCCAAATGGAACTTTATACCGTGATGATTGTTGGCAATTTAAAAAATTAACAAAATGACCTTGCGCTGTTTCTGGACGCAAATAAACAACAGATCCTGTGTCTTCGAGGGGGCCCATGTGAGTTTTAAACATTAAATTAAATTGGCGTTCTTCAGATAAATTTTTGCCACCACAAGTTGGACATTGCTTTTTTGTTAGATAAGATTCTGTGTTATCAGCACGAAAACGTGTTTTACAATCTTTGCAATCCACTAACGGATCAGAAAAACCATCAACGTGACCTGACGCTTTCCAAACTGTGGGGTGCATTAATATCGCGGCATCAAGACCCACGATATCTGATCTTCTGGTCATCGCATTCCACCAGGCGCGCTTCACATTCATTTTCATCACTGAGCCTAAAGGCCCATAGTCCCAACAGCTACCTAGCCCACCATAAATTTCAGAACTTTGAAAAACAAAACCGCGTCGTTTTGAAAGACTGACTAATGTATTTAAATCTTTAAGTCGGCGAATTTCAGGAATTGTGTTTTGTTTTTTTGGGGAAGTTTGGTCTGGAGCTTGTTCTGGCATGAAAAGTATCCTTTAAGTGGGCGTCTGTTTTGTTAGGCAAAGACTAGCAACGCCCCTATACCCAGTCAAATGGGCTGTAGTTTAACATTGAAATCGTGCATAGAGTTAATGATTGGATACTCTTGTTGTGATATAAATTTAGGCTTGTTTTTGAAGTTTCGGTCTATGATCAAGCATAATTCCTACCATAACTAGGAATTATGCTTGATTTATCCTAGTTATGGTAGGATATTATCTACTAGGGTGAATATATGAAAAAATTCAAACGTGCTTATGAAAAACCGAAATCATCCATTTTATTATTAGGACCGCGTGGAATTGGGAAAAGTACATTTATCAAAGATCAAGCAAAACCAGATCTTATTATTGATCTTTTAAAACAAGAAACCTACAGAAAATTATCGCTAAACCCAAGTCTAATCGAAGATATGGTTGCACACCTCAATTCGAATCAAACTGTATTAATCGATGAAATCCAAAAAATACCTTCACTACTAGATGAAGTCCATAGACTGATTGAAAATCGGAATATTGTTTTTTTATTAACGGGTTCTAGTGCTAGAAAGCTAAAAAAAAGTGGTGCGAATTTGCTTGCAGGCAGAGCGCTGTCAAAAAAAATGTATCCACTTTGCTTAAAAGAAATTGATCAAGACAAATCTATTCAAAGTTTAATATTCTCAGGCTGCTTACCTAAAGTTGTTACATTGAGTGATAAGGACAGTATTAATGATTTCCTTTTTACTTATGTAGAAACGTACTTAAAAGAAGAAGTTTTTCAGGAAGGCTTAGTTAGAAACTTGAATGAATTCTCTAAATTTATTGAATTGGCAGGTCAATACCATGGGCAAATTCTTAATTTTGAAAACATAGCCCGTGAATTAGGAAAATCTGGAGATACAATCAAGGCTTGGTTCCAAATTTTACAAGATACGTTAGTCGGACAACTGATAGAACCCTATCCTTTAAAAATAGAAGCCAAAGAAACTAAACATTCTAAATTTTACTATTTTGATTGTGGTGTGGCCAGAGCAGCACTTGGAATTCAAGATCTTGAGGATATTCCAGACCAAAGAGGATTTTATTTAGAAACTATTATATTAAATGAACTGAGAACATATTTTGAAGTTCATCGTAAGCAGTACAAAATATTTTATTACAGCATTTCGTCTGGCGGTGATATAGATTTCATAGTTGAAACTAAAAAAAAGACAATTTCTAAACCTGCTCAATTTGTTGGAATTGAAATTAAATTCACTAAAAAATGGAACACTGATTTTGAAAAAACTTTACATAAAGTAAAGCTTAAATGTGAAAATAAAATGGTCAAATCTATTGGTATCTATTTGGGTGATCAACGATTGACCAAAAAGAATATCGAAATTTTACCTATTTATCAGTTTGTAGAACTTCTCTGGAAAGGAGAAATATTTTAATTTTGTCGACTTTACGACAAATAAACTATTCTAACTCTTCAGACAGATAGCTGGATACTTTTTCCCAAATAACACGAATAATCTCTGACTCTATGTCTGAAAGCTCTTTCGCTTGGTCAATCAAACCCACGTTATATTTAATATGAGGCCTGAAACACTCTGTATAAAGGCCATCAAGTACCATTTTATATTTAGGGCCTTTGATCATGTGAATTAAATCATCAGGCTCAAAACGTTCGATTTTGCTTTCTAGAATTTTTATTAATAATTTTTGTTCTGAAACACTGAGCTTCATATAATCTACCTCATTGCTAGATATGGCCTACAGCTTTTTGCCTATCCTTAATAACTTTGTGCTTTCAGCGACTAAAAGCAAATACTTTTTTACAAGATTCCAAACTGACCGTCTAAACACTAGACACAGCAAATGATCATTTTTACAGGTACTGAGGCAAAAGCCACTGAAAACCATTTTTTTACCTGTTTTTCACCTTTGTGGGTTATGGTCAGAGCAGGGGTTACTGCCATGGGAATTTCGGGTACAATATTATTATCAGCTGTATTGTTAACATCGCAAATATTGTTTGCTGATGTCAGTCTTCAGTTAAAATCAGGTCAGAAAATAGCCTGCCAGGAAGTCAGTCCGCAATGCCCGTTTTATAAATGTGCTGATGATAGTTTTTTATTTGGGCCGAAAGCTACACAACATGGGCTTGTTCCGACGTATCAAAAAATCAGTTCATCAAAACTTCAACTTGAAACTCCTAAATTGATCACTGATCAAAACAACAAAATTATTTTTCAAAATAAAAGTCAATTTCAGTATTCTAACAAAACCGGTTCAGGATTTTTAAATTACTTTAGAAACAGCGGTATTCATTTGGCGCAAAGCTTTGCTTTAAATAAATGCCCCGAAGCATTTAAGGCTGATTACAGAAAAAAATTAAATGATTACACAAATACTGAATTATCAAAAATTCCACAACGTGATCTTGAATTACCGGTAAATTCAGTGCTTGAAAAAATCAGTGCGAAAGCCTTAGCACATCCCGTTTCAATCGAATCATTAACATCACAATTTCAAAACTGGAAAACCGATCCCCGATTACGCTATGATTATGTCTTCGACGGATGCTTTGCCCGAAGTCACTTAGTGGCAAGTGAATTAGAAAAGCAGAATATCATCGTGGGTAAAGTTTGGCTTCATGGTTTTAATTTGAAACCCATCCAACAAAACCTAACTGATTTTAGTGGTTGGTTTTATCACGTGGCGGTTGTTGTTTTAGCTGAAGATCAAAAAATTTATGTGATTGATCCAGGGTTATTTAATCAACCGGTTTCTGTTATAGAATGGGTCGAAAAAATCAAAGGTCCTAATAAAAATATTTTATGGACACAAAATATTGACCAAGTTCAAGCTGCAAAAAAAATGGAAGTTCAATTAAGTTTCTCAGGTGTAGATATGTATCCAAGTTACAGCGCTGTCAATAACGCTGAAAGTGTTGAACAAAAAATCAAAGACGCTGTTTCGACTCTTTCTGATCTACCGTAGATTCACTTTCTTAATCGCTTTGTGCCACGATTTAAATCGGTCAGTTAATTTCTTTTTTGTGATCTGCGGTTTAAAACTTGAATCTATTTTCCAAATTTTTTGAATTTCAGATGTGGTCTTCCAGTGACCGATACCTAAACCGGCCAAATAAGCTGCGCCCATGGATGTGGTTTCAATTTGTTGGGGTCTGTCGACCTGTGTTTGTAAATAATTTGACTGCAGTTGCATTAATAAATTATTTGCTGAAGCCCCGCCGTCGACTCGTAATTTTTTTATTTTTTTTCCTAAATCTTTTTGCATCGCTGTTAAGATATCTGCGTTCTGTAAAGCCATGGCTTCAAGTGTGGCACGTGCAATATGATTTTTACTAACACCTCTCGTAAGACCTGTGATTTCCCCACGGGCGTTCGGATTCCAGTGCGGAGCGCCTAATCCTGTCAACGCTGGCACAAATTCTACACCGTTAGCATTTTCAACTTGGCTGGCTAGTTGTTCGACTTCTGAACTTTTTTGAATAATCCCTAAACCATCGCGCAGCCATTGCACAGCTGCTCCGCAAACAAAGGCCCCGCCTTCTAAAGCGTATTGCACCGGTTGATTGTGAATTTTCCACGCTACTGTTGTGAGTAATCCTGATTTAGAAAATTTTATTTTTTTACCCGTGTTCATTAAAATAAAACTACCTGTGCCAAATGTGCATTTGCTTTCGCCTTCAGAAAAACACGACTGACCAAACAAAGCAGACTGCTGATCTCCAGCAACCCCAGAAATTGTCGTATCGTCAGCAATAAATCCTAAAGCGCTGGTTGAACCAAACAATCCTGCTGATGATTTTATTTCAGGTAACGAGTTCAAAGGAATTTTAAATAACTTTAATAATTCACTATCCCAACTTAGAGTTTTTAAATTCATTAACAGTGTTCTTGATGCATTACTGACATCTGTTGCAAAAATTTTACCGTTTGATAATTTCCACATTAAAAAGGTATCAACAGTTCCAAAAGCAATATCGTTGTCTTTAACAGCTTTTTTAACAGCAGGGCTATTTTCGATCAGCCAATTTATTTTTGTTCCTGAAAAATAGGGGTCCAGAACTAATCCTGTTTTTTGCTTTATTTTTCGATCCCATTTGGGTTTTAATTTTTTGCACAAATCAGCGGTCCTGCGGCATTGCCAAACAATGGCATTATGTAAAATTTCAGAAGTTGATTTTCTCCAGGCCAAAACAGTTTCACGTTGATTCGTAATACCGATTGTCATCACATCAGATGGTGATGCATGGGCTTTTTGAAGGGCTTCTCTGGCGCAATGCTGCACAGAATTCCAAATATCGTTGGCATCGTGTTCAACCCAACCTGGTCTAGGATAAATCTGTTTAAAATCTTTATCACTACTGGCTACGAGACCTCCGCCTTGATCAACGATAATGACAGTTGAACCCGTTGTTCCTTGATCGATAGCCATGATATATTTTTTCATAGGGATATCATGATCAATTTTTTTAAAAAACCCAATGAAAAAGTTTTCAATCTTCGCTCTTTGTCAGCAGATGAACTGCTCTATAAAGTCTTCCCAAGGCTTTTTATGGAAATTTTAAAAAAATATTTTCGTTTAGAAATCGAAGGGGTTGAAAATCTACCCAAATCTGGACCTGTAATCATAGCACCAAATCATTCTGGTTTTACAGCTATGGATGCCATGATTGTGGCTTATATTATTCAAGAAAAAACGGGGCGAACACCAAGAGTGTTAACTCATCACCTGTGGTTTTTAACGAAAACAACAGCCCTTCCAGCAAACAAATTAGGTTTTATCGAAGCTAATTATGAAAATGGCGTGTCGTATTTGAAGAAAAAACAAATGATCGTTCTTTTCCCGGAAGGCGAGCACGGTAATTTCAAACCCACATCAAAACGTTATCAATTGCAGGAATTTAAGCGGGGTTTTATTCGCATGGCTTTAGCGACTCAGGCCAGTATTGTTCCGACAATTGTTTTAGGAGCTGAAGAAACCCATATTAATTTAAAACAACTTAAGTTTTCAAAATTTTTGCGCGGCCTTGTATTACCTCTACCACTTAACATTATTCCGCTGCCCGTTCGCTGGAAAATTATTTTTGAAAAACCGATTCAATTACCCTACAACGCCGATAAAATTAGTGATTCTGAGTTGTGCCGAGATTTAGCTTCTGAAATTCAAGAACAGCTTCAAGAAAAAATAAATTCTGAAGTGAAAAAACATAAGTTTTTTTAATATTGAATTCAAGCTCTGTGATTCCATTGAAATAATATAAAATTCAGAAGAAACATCGGGAAAATAAGATAGAAAAATCCATGGAACAGATAAGCAGAACCTAAAAATAGAGCTGTTATCGAAAATCCCATACCCACAAAAAATCCAACAACTGGAACAAATATTGAAAAACCAAGGCTTAAAATTAAATTGAACATCCAAGATTTACGATTTTCTATAAGCTTCAAACAAAATATCAAAAGCACAATGGAAACAAAAGAAAAGCTCAGCCAGAGCCGAGGAGACACTTCATCCTGCTGCCGTCCATAAATTTCATGAATATAGAGAATTAAATTCCCAAAAATTAAATTTGCTAAAATTGTCATGAAAAATTTCGTTTTCATATAAAATTAATTCCCGCAGTTAGGTTTTGAGTAATCTGTTTGATTCGGGCAATCTGGCAAATCATTACCGATCGCTTTAATAATGCTGTTCCATGTTTTGATGATGACACCTTGGCCAGGGCCGCTGTCAGAACGACCGACTAAGCCTTTGGTTAAAGCTGCTGCAATGCTGACAACAAAAGCCATCAGTAAAATGTATTCAATGATAATTTGACCTGAATTTTTACGAAGTCTTTGCTGAGATCTCATTTAATTATATTAAGCTAAATCAGAGTCCAATGAAACATGAAAATTGGTCGTCGATTTTTTGAATTCGATAAAGTTTTTCAAGTTCTTCACTAGATTGTCATAAATCGCTTTAAAGGCTTCATCCGTTGCAGGTTGAGACATCCCTGACATGTAACCCTCAGTCCATTCCTGAGAAATCACAGCCGTTTGGATTTCATTAACATCGAAAGCTATTTTCAAATCAATATCTGAAGGATAGATCAAAATGAACGCGTGTTCTTTTGATTTTTCAGACCATAGCTTGAACTCTTTCCACATGCCGTGATCTTGAGTTTGTAAAAGGTGATAGATTTTTAAGGCCACTGATTCATAGCTTTGAGAAAAATATATTCTGAAAGGTCCATCAAACAGTGCCGTATTAAAAATCGGACTATAATATTGCGTTGTTAAAAAAGAAGAATAACTTGCTGCCATATCCTGAGACTAGAAAGCTAAATCTTAATTAACAACTAAAATGTAAGAATCTTAAATTTTGTGAAGCTTTGCGTTATTTAGAGGTTTTTGAGGGCTTAGAAACCCTGTTTCCGCGAATGAAAAACTCATGCTCAGGCATTCCACCTGCTGAATAAAAGAAATCACTGAGGTCAGCCTCAGTGCTTATAAAGCTAGCTTGTTTCATAACTTCTAATGATCCAACTTCATGTTCTAGACCCAACGCTCGAGCGGCATTGATTGTATACCCTTTGAAAACCTCAGGCAGTGACATTTTCATCTCTAGCCTGGCAAGTAGCCCAACCAAAGAGACATCCTGTGTAGGACAACTTCCCGGATTAAAATCAGTGGCTAGTGCCACCCGTGCCCCGGCATCGATTAATTTTCGCGCTGGTGGGTACGCACACTTCATATAGAGGTCTGCAGCTGGTAACAATACAGCTACCGTCTTTGATTTTGCGAATTGATTGATGGCCTTGTCGTCTAAATGGATCACATGATCAGCGGATTTTGAATTTAATTTTAAAGCTAATTCAGCTCCGCCTGAAAACGATAATTGATTAGCATGAATTGTTAAATGAAAACCCAATGCAGATGCTTTTTTAAGAAAAACTTCTGCGTCTTGAACTTCAAAGAAATTTTTTTCAATAAAAATATCGACACGCTGACTGAGTTTTTTTTTCTTAATCACAGGTAAAACTTTTTCAACTAAAAAATTTAAATATTCACCATAGCTTGAAAATTCTGGCGGTTTTGCATGAGCCCCAAGAAATGTTGAAACTATTTTTGGAGCTGTCTTTTTAGGGTATAAATTCTCAATATCTTGAATCACTTCAAGCATTTTAATTTCATTCTTCAGATCTAAAGCATAACCCGATTTAATTTCAATAGTCGCCACACCTTGATTCACAAACCGATCTACACGTTGCTTTGCTAGCTGCAACAACAGATTACGACTAGCTTCGCGGGTTTTTTTCATTGTGGATAATATGCCGCCACCCTTTTTGGCGATTTCAAGATAACTGACACCTGAATTACGAAGTTCAAATTCATCTGATCTTGAACCCGCAAAAACCGAGTGGGTATGGCATTCAACAAATGCTGGCAATACATTTTTATTTTTAAGATCAACTGTCGGTGTTGTTTTAAATTTTTTAAGGGCTACAGTTTGCGATCCTGTCCAAACAAGAACACCCTTATGATCGATCAAAAGGGCTTGTTTTTTTTGAAACTCTGTAAAATCAGAATTAACGGTATTTAGATTATAAAAAAGCTTATTTCGCATCACACTTTAAAGATTCGTATTTTTCAGCCAGAATAGCAACTAAAGCTTTTGGCGGGGCTTGACGTCGTGGCAAAGCTTTAGCTTTTGGATCTAGCTCGATAGCACCGACAAGTTTATAAATATTTTTTTGCAAATCTGAAGGAATCGTTTTTGAAACTGAATTTCCTGGAAGACAATACTTTCGAAGCTTACTTGAAATTTTCTCTTCTTTTAATACGGGTCTGATTAATTCACAAAGTCTTTGGCTTGCTAACAAATGGGTTGATGCCACTGTGTATTTATCAATTGCTTGATCAATGCTTTTACAAATCAAAGTATGATCATTGGATTTGAAGGGAATGTTTTCTAAATTCAAATTCAGCATTCTTGAATAATTTTCTTTAAGCTTGGCTTGAAATAATTTATAATTGGCGTTTGTTCGCGGTTCTTTTCCACCAAAGATTTCTAAAGTTTTATTGTATTCAAACTGTGAAGATACAGATAACGCCCTGATCATTTCGTTGTAAGCTTTATTGAAGTAAAGATCATTATTTCTGAGCAATTCATAAACTGGGCCTTCATTATATAGATATTGATTTGTGGATTTAACCCAAGCGATTAAGTCGTCCCAAGTTGATTCGTCACAATCTGTTCTTTTTGTCTGTTTACAATAAACAGCTTTAATTTCATTGAAATCTGGACCTTTAAAGAAATAGCGATACATGTCAATGGCCCGCTTTTCAGTTTCGCTGGCCTCGAAATCTATCGCTGAATAATTAATAAATGATTTTAAAATGTTATAATTTGTTTTTGCGCTTGAAAGCTTTTCTTCTTGTTTTTGTAATTTTGTTCGGTCTACGGCTAAATTTTTACCACTCAATTCAACAATATTATTTTCATATTGAGTCACTAATTCTAAACCATCAGACATTATTGATAAGGCGATTTTAAGCCAATCTTGACCGATTTTAGAACATTCATCTGCACTGTTTGATTTATTATTTGCAACGTCAGCTAATTCGGCATCATAAGATTTCAGTTGTTGAATCATAGAAGATATACGGTCACTTTTTTCAATATTTGTATCTTTACCAAAACCATCATTGAGGGTTTTAATGCTGTTCATCGTGCTTTGCAATTCGGCTATCGATTTAATTTGTTTGATAGTCTCGCACTGAGCTATGGCTGGCCTGTTATACAAACTATTTGCAATTTCAACTTCATTTTGAGCGCTTTGCAGACGTTCAATAATTTGCGTGGCCTTGCTGTTAATATGACTAACTGCTAATACATCAGGATCAAGCGCCACTGATCCACCAAATCCAGTGCCATCTAAAGTTTGTGAAGCTCTGCTAAATACGATTTGTTTTTGATTGAACTGCTCTTGTTGCTCAGATTTTTTCTTGTTGATTTCTTTAATTCTGTTTTCGTAATCAGTATAAATAGACTGAATACGACCTAAACGATTTAATCGCACATACTGAAGTCGTAAGTAAAATTTCATGTAGTGACAAACATTTTTAATTGTATTTTTTCTGTTATCGTCGTTTTTCATATCAAACATCACCGAATCTTTGGCGATTTGTTCCACGAACCCTAAACCTTTAGTTAAACTGTCTAATCCCACTAAATACTTTAAGGACGGTCCCATGACTTTTGCGACCGAAGGGTTTTTAGATGCGATGTCTAACAAAACAGGTGTAATACTTTGAAAAGCTTCGCTCATCGAAAATAGCACTGATCTGAATTGCCCATTAGGTCGATAACAAACTTGAGTTTGAGCTTTAGAAGCAATTTCTAAAGTGTTCTGAATTTGCTGAGCCAGTTGAACCATTTTATCAACTGAAGTTTTAATTTGATGTGTTTGTGTTGATTTTGATATTTTTTGAACGTCTAAAACAGATTGTCTGAATTTCACACTTTGAATCATGACTTCATCATTTATTTTTTTGTTTTCGCACTGAGGAAATGCTGTATTCAAATTGGCTTGCATTTTATCAATAGAAATGAGGACGTCGTTGTAAGGCGAATTTGAAAATAACGGGCATTCATCATCAAGCGAAGTTTCAAATAAGGGCATTTTTCTTGATATTGAAACCGAACCGAATTCAACTGCGGTTTCAGCAGTCAGATCTGACACAACAACTGATTGGTCTGTGGCTTCATCAACAGCTGGATTTTCTGTTTGTGCAAAGCTTTGCAAGGCCAGCGTGAATGCTAATACGAATAGTACACTCATTTTCAATATTGATTTTGTCTTCATACACAAAAGTGTATCAAAATGAGTGCCACTGACCCTGTCTGATAAAGGCCATAAATCGAATAGATTCAGTTAGAAGGCTCATTCTATAAATGAGCTGTCAATTTTATAGTCAGCTGCCAATAATAGACACCCTAATTATTTTTTCTGGCCTTGTTTGGCTACTGCAGACATGGCCTTTTCGACTTCGTCCGCATCACCAATAAACTTTTTAGAAATTACATTCAGATGGCTATCAAGTTCATAAACCAACGGAATTCCTGTTGGCATATTCACTTCCATAATTTGTTCTGGTGTCATTTTCTCAAGATACTGAATCAACGATCTAATCGAATTACCGTGCGCAACTATCAAAACATTTTTTCCGGATAAAATATCTTGAGAAATGTGGGCGATCCACAATGGCAAAACACGCGCCACCGTATCTTTTAGTGATTCTCCAGAAGGTAAAATTTGCGGGTTAACATTTTTATAACGTGGATCTTTTGATGGATGTTCAGGATTTGTTAAGCTCATTAACGGTGGTGGCGTATCGTAACTTCTGCGCCAAATTTTAACTTGTTCTTCACCGTGTTTAGCTGCGGTTTCCGATTTATCTAAACCTTGTAAATCGCCATAGTGCCGTTCATTCAAGCGCCAATCTTTAATCACTGGCAGCCAATTTAAATTCATTTCATCGAGGACAAAATTCAAAGTCTTGATAGCTCGTGTCAAACAGCTGGTATAGGCGATGTCAAATTTGAATTTTTGCTCTAGTAATAATTTGCCAGCTTTTTGAGCTTCTTTGATGCCTTTTTCAGAGAGCACTACATCTTTCCAACCTGTAAAGCGATTTTCCTGATTCCAAACGGATTCACCGTGTCTGATCACAACTAATTTGTACATGATAACCTCGTAAAAAATTTGTTTCATCTTGCGTGATCTTTGTGACACAATCAAGAATGAAAAGACGTAGAAGAAGGAAAAGTTATGAACCACTTGAATCTTGAATATTTGGAATCACTTTATCATCAATTCAAAAATTCACCGGAATCGGTCGGCATGGAATGGAAACGTTTTTTTGAAGGCGTTGAATTTGCTAATTCAAAAGATGGCGGATTTGGATTATCTGAAAAAGAGTTAGATGTTTATCATCTCATTTCTGCATACAGAAATTATGGCCACTACGAAGCTGATCTTGATCCTTTAACAAATACTCCTGTACCTAGTGATCAATTAAGCCTTAATAAATTTAATTTGACTGAAAAAGATTTGGATCAAACTTTTCAAATCGGATCACTAATTGGAAAACCCAATGCTAGCCTTCGCGACATCATTAAACATTTACGATCTGTATACTGTGGTAAATTAACAGTTCAATGTGCAGAAGCTTTTCCTGAAGTGAGAAATTGGTTTATCAAAGAATTTGAACAATCTGAGGGCTTAAAACTTTCGACTGAACAAAAAAAAGAAATTCTTAAATCAATCACTCGTGCTGAATCTTTGGAAAAGTTTATTCACACACGTTACGTGGGTACAAAAAGATTCTCGATCGAAGGAGCCGATGCAGCTTTGCCTATGCTTGACCATGTGGTTTCGAAAGGCTCGCAACTTAAAATTGAAGAAGTGATCATCGGGATGGCTCATCGTGGTCGTGTGAATATTTTAGCGAACTTCATGGAAAAAGATATTTCAACAATGTTTGCTGATTTCAATGGGCCAACAGAATTAGAAACCCCACTAGAAGATTTCGATGGTGATGTGAAATATCATTTAGGTTATTCAAAAACTAAAACCACAGCTCACGGCAAAGTGAACTGTCACTTGGCCTTTAATCCGTCTCACTTAGAAGCTGTTGATCCGGTTGTTCTAGGTATGGCGCGTGCTGCCCAAAGAAAACTGAACGACACGAACGATCGTAAAAAAGTTATTCCAGTTCTTATTCATGGTGATGCCGCTTTCGCAGGCCAAGGTATCGTGATGGAAACTTTACAGATGGCACACGTTCGTGGTTACGCTGTTGGCGGAACAGTCCATTTAATTATTGATAATCAAGTTGGTTTTACGACTAATCCAGAAAACGCTAGATCTGCACATTATTCATCGGATGTGGCAAAAGCTTTAGCGATTCCGGTCATTCATTGCAACGGCGACGATGTAGAATCTTGTGTTCGCGCTATGGATATTGCTATTCGCTACCGCCAAGAATGGGGACGCGACATTGTTATTAATCTTCAGTGTTACCGCAGATTCGGTCACAACGAAGGCGATGAACCTGCGTATACTCAGCCGTTAATGTACGACATTATTAAAAAACAACCGACATTACGTGAAATCTATTCTAAACAATTGATTCAATCACAAGTCTGCGATCAAAATTTCACAGATAGTTTATTAACTGATCGCATGAATGATCTTCAAAAAATTTATGATCAAGCAAAAACAACTGCACCAAAAATTAAAACTTTTAAATTTGATGGCGCTTGGACAGGTTTAAAAAAGGCCACGCAAAAAGATATCGAAAAACCAGTGAATACTTCGGTTGATGAAAAAACTTTGGAAAAAGTCGGAACACAAATCGCAACTATACCTAATACTTTTAATCTTCATCCGAAATTAACAAAATTAATCGAGATGAGAAAACAGCAAGCACTTGGTAAAGAACCTTGCGATTGGGGCATGGGTGAACTTTTAGCTTACGCCAGTCTAATTCAAGAAGGCACATCTGTTCGCTTAACTGGACAAGACTGCGTGCGTGGAACATTCACACATCGTCATGCTGGCTTTTACGATACAAAAACTAACGAAGCTTTATTTCCAATTAAACAATTAAATTCTGAAAAAACAAATTTTTGTGTTTATGATTCCATTTTATCTGAATACGCTGTGATGGGTTTTGAATATGGAAATTCAATCACTGACCCGTCTTTCTTAACAATGTGGGAAGCCCAGTTCGGCGATTTTGCAAATGGCGCCCAAATTATGATCGATCAATTTATTGCTGCCGGAGAATCAAAATGGCAACAGATGTCTGGCTTGGTTCTATTATTACCACATGGTTACGAAGGCCAAGGCCCCGAACATTCATCAGCACGACTTGAAAGATTTTTACAATTAAGTGCGCAAAATAATATGTCAGTTGTGAATCTAACAACACCTGCACAAATTTTTCATGCTTTACGACGCCAAGTTAAACGCGATTTCAGAAAACCATTGATTGTAATGTCACCTAAATCATTACTTCGTCATCCGCGGGCTACTAGCTTTATTTCTGAAATGGCCACAGGGCAATTTCAAGAAGTCATTGATGACAATTTGATTGCAGACAAATCTAAAGTTGAAAAAGTCGTTTTTGTTTCAGGTAAACTTTATTATGAATTACTTGAACAACGTGAAAAAAACAAAAACCAAACAACAGCTCTAATTCGATTAGAACAAATTTCTCCGTTTCCAGATTGGATTATTAAAGACATCATGAAAGCTTATCCGAAAGCGACCCAGTTAATTTGGACGCAAGAAGAACCCCAAAATATGGGTGCTTTTAATTATGTGTTTTTTAAATTTAACCAGTTGATCACTGACCTAGGGTTAAAAGTTAAATTTAACTACGTGGGTAGACCAGACCGTGCAAGTCCTGCGACTGGATCCGTTTACCGACACAGAATAGAACAACAAGAAATTATAGATAAAGTTTTTTCAATTTAATTTTTTTAAAGGGGTTTACATGAAATTAGACGTTAAAGTTCCAGCAGTTGGTGAATCGATTACAGAAGCGGTCATCGGAAGCTGGACAAAAAAATCTGGTGAAGCTGTAAAAATGAATGAAGTGATTATGCTTTTAGAAACAGATAAAGCTTCTGTTGAAGTGATCGCTGAAAAAGATGGAGTTTTGACGATCACTTCTCAAGCTGGTGAAACAGTTAAAATCGGAGCCACTGTGGCAACAATTGATACTGATGCTAAAACGACATTTGCAGCTTCAGCTAAGCCCGCCACTACTTCCGTAGCTACGCCAGCTTCTACAGAGCGCGCAACTCATCCAGAACTTCAAGCTCATCAATCACCAGCTGTTCAACGATTAGTTAATGAAAAAGGAATCGATCCAGCTTCTGTTCAGGGAACTGGCTTAGGTGGACGCTTAACAAAAGCAGATGTGATAAATGCTCCTGTTGCTGCTACGACCACTTCTCAAACACAAGCTAAAGCACCAACTACTCAGCCACTTGTGACTCCAACGCCACGAGGCCCATCAAAACAAGGCGAAATCAAACGCGTTCCGATGACTAACATCAGAAAAAAAATTGCAGAACGTTTAGTTCAGGCTCAGCATAATGCCGCGATCTTAACGACGTTTAATGAAATCGATATGACCAAAGTCATCGAGATTCGCAATAAGTACAAAGACAAATTTAAAGAAAAATATGGAGTTAATTTAGGTTTCAACGGTTTTTTTGTTAAAGCAGCTATCGAAGCCTTAAAAACAATTCCGGCTGTGAATGCCTGGGTTGATGGAACAGAAATCGAATATCATAATTATTTTAACATCGGTATAGCCGTATCAACTGATCGTGGCTTAATGGTTCCTGTGATTAAAGACGCTGATCAACTCTCTGTTGCTGGAATTGAATTAGCTGTTCGCGATTTAGCTTTAAAAGGCCGCGACGGAAAAATTACACCAGATGATTTATCAGGTGGAACTTTCTCAATCACAAATGGTGGAGTCTTCGGGTCTTTGCTATCAACACCGATTTTAAATGCTCCACAAAGTGCGATTTTAGGTTTACACAAAATTGAAGATCGCCCTATGGCTGTCAACGGCCAAGTCGTTATCAGATCAATGATGTACGCTGCTTTAAGTTACGATCATCGCATGATTGACGGTAAAGAAGCTGTTACATTCCTTGTGAAAATTAAAGAAGGCATCGAAGATCCTGAAAGATTACTTTTAGAAATATAGTTTAATCATATATATATTTATATTTATTTAGAAATAAAGGCTCAAATATGGAAAATTTTGATTTAGTTGTTATTGGTTCTGGCCCAGCTGGTTATGTTGGTGCAATTCGTGCGGCACAGTTGGGTTTAAAAACAGCTGTTATTGAAAAAGATAAAACTTTAGGTGGAACATGTCTTAATGTGGGTTGTATACCGTCTAAAGCCTTGTTGCAAAGTTCAGAACTTTATCACGAAGCTTTACATGATTTTGAAAAACACGGAATCATCATGAGCGATGTTAAATTAAATCTTGATGTGATGATGTCTCGGAAAAATAAAATTGTCAGCGATTTAACTGGTGGTATTGAATTTTTATTCAAAAAAAATAAAATTACATCATTAAAGGGTCTTGGAAAAATAACTTCAGCAAACACCATTGAAATTACTGCGACTGATGGAACTAAATCTACAGTACAAACAAAAAATATCATGATTGCTACAGGATCTGTGCCTGTTGAACTGCCTTTTTTAAAAATCGATGAGAAAAAAATTGTTACTTCTACAGGGGCTTTATCTTTAGATTCAATTCCTAAAGAATTATTAGTCATTGGTGGCGGAGTCATCGGTCTTGAGATGGGTTCTGTCTGGGCAAAACTAGGATCAAAAGTAACTGTGATTGAATTCGCAGACAAAATTTGTAGCATGATGGATCAAGACGCAATAACTGTTCTACAGCGTTCATTGAAAAAAATTGGCGTTACATTTATGACGTCTACTAAAGTCACTGGATCTAGATCAGCTGGTGGACGTGTTGAATTAGATTATGAATCAATTACTGACGGAAAAAAATCATCAATTCAAGGCGATGTGGTTTTGGTTTCTACAGGACGTAAACCCTTCACTGAAGGCCTTGGTCTAGAATCTGTACAAATAGAAAAAGACGACCGCGGTCGTATAAAAACAAATTCACATTATCAAACAAATGTTCCAAATATTTTTGCAGTTGGTGATGTGATTATTGGTCCTATGTTAGCCCACAAAGCCGAAGAAGAAGGCGTAGCTGTGGCAGAATTCATTGTCACAGGACAAGGGCATGTGAATTACAATACTGTGCCATCTGTCATTTATACTCATCCAGAAGTGGCTTCTGTAGGCCTGACTGAAGCTGAAGCCAAAGAAAAAGGTCTTGAAGTTAATGTGGGTAAGTTTTTATTTGCTGCTAACGGGCGAGCAAAAGCCAAAGGATCTACGGAGGGCTTTGTTAAAATTATCGCCGACAAAACAACAGATCGTATATTGGGTGGCCACATTGTTAGTGCTAATGCTTCAGAGCTATTAGGCGAAATCATTGTGGCTATGGAATTTGGTGGATCATCTGAAGATCTTGCAAGGTCTTTTCATTCGCACCCGACCATGAGCGAAGTTATTCGAGAAGCTGCCCTAGCTGTTGATAAACGTCAGCGCCAAGGTTAATAATTTAAATTAAACTTGCATCCATTCAATTATCTTTTAGACTTAAATTGTCTTTAATTAATATCTATGAGCAAGGAAGCTTCATGAGTTTATTTACATCGATTTTAAAACTGTCTTTTTTAATATGTGTATTTAGTATTTACAATGCGCAAGCTGCAGATATAGTTCTGATTCAGTCTGGAAAGACTTTTGTTAAAGGCCTAAGCGAAACAAAGGCTAAAGAAATAGCTGATGATCGTGATGAAATAAAAAAATACTCCTTCAGTGAACTTAAAATAAAAGCTGGTGACACAGTGGAATTCGTGAATTCTGATTCCGTTAAACACAATGTTTTTCTTGAGGATACATTTAATTTTGTTCAACCACCGGGCTCTAAAGACAAACAACAGTTTAAAAAATCTGGCTCATACGAAGTTCGATGCGCGATTCATCCAAAAATGAAAATAAAAATTAATGTCGATTAGCATCAAAAGGCCCTAACTGCAATGACTCTACTAAAAAAAATCTCTCTTAAGGTTGCAGATTTAAGACTGTCAAAAAAATTTATTATTACTTTCAGTAGTATTTTACTGATTAACCTTCTGGCAGGGTTTTATTTTTCTGATAAAATAAGAAGCCTTAAAAATTTAGTTGAAACAGTTTACGATAACCCTTTGATGGCCAGCACTTATGCTATGAGTGCCAAATACAGATTTGAAAAAGTCGATTCTTACGTTCGAACTGTAATTTATACAGCAAACATAGATGAAAGAAAAAAACTAACCAAAGAAATTAGAAGTGAATTCGAACAAGGGCGCGAAGATCTAGATGTGGTCAAAGAGCGTGCTCTTGCTGATTCCAGTAGAGTTCTTGTTGATGATGTTGAATCCAATCTTTCTTTATATGAAACAGAAATTGATAATACTCTTAAAAGAGCTGAAGCCTATAATACAAAAACTGTTAACTTCATTGAAGCTCGTAAAAATTTAGACACTTGGCTCGACTTAGACGCTCGAACAATCATTCAAGAAAAATTAACAAATTTAACAGATGATGCAGCTGAAACTGGTTACACTTTTAGGCTAGATTCAGAGGCCAAAAATAAAGAAACTGTTATTGTTTTCTACGTATTGTCCGCAACCCTGCTTTTCATAACCATGATGTTTGCTTTGTTTCTAACACGAACCATAGCTAAGCCAATTTTAAAATATGCAGACGCTTGCAAAGAAATCTCGAAAAATAATTATTCAAAACGTCTTGATGTTTTCGGCGAAAAATCAGAAATTGCTGTCTTAGGAAGCTCTTTCAACCATATGCTTGATAAAATTGAGCAAAAAGATCTAAATATGCAGTCTTTACTTGGTGGAATCCCAAATGCCGTATTTTTCTTTGATCAAAATGGCGTTATCTCGGATGAAAAATCAAAAGCCACATTTAAAATATTTCCAAACATCAACCAGCATACTAATATTCAGACGTTCTTTAAGGAATATTCAGATTTCTCAGAAAAAGACATAAAAGGTGCAGTTAATTTCTTTTGGGATGACACCCACTTCCTTGATTTTGATTCGGTTGCAGATCTTTTGCCCCAAAAATTAGAAGTTTCGAACACTGATGGGCTTCAATATTTGCAGATGAATTACCAGTCTGAAAAAAACCAGAATGGAAAATTATCACGAATCATAGTCATAGGCACAGATAAAACGTCGGAAGTTTTAGCTGCTTTAGATTCAATAAGCAAAGAAGAACAAGTTCAGCGGATTTCATTAGTTGGGAAAAATATTTCTGATTATTTGCAATTTGTCGATGACATAAATGAACTATGGCTAGATACATTTAGCGAACTTAATTCAGAAAAAACAATTGATCTTATCAAGCTTAAAAGAGATTTACACACCATTAAAGGTGGCTTAGGCGCTTACATGTACACCACTTTGGCTAATAAAATCAATGATGTTGAAACTCTACTGAATCATAATGAAGTGAAAAGTATTTCAGACAAATTAAAAACTGAGCTAACCGCAGCAAAAAATAATTTCGATGAACTTCACAATGATGTAAAAAACATTTTTGGATTAACGAATGATAATCGTATGATCAGCATTAATACGGAAAAATTTAATGCCTTAAAAAAACAAATTATCCAAACTTCGAATCCAGAATTACTTTCGTCCCTAAACCAGTGTGAAAAGATGCCTTTAGAAAGTTTGTTTGCAAAATACAAAAACTACATTCTACGATTGGTGGAAAATTCGCAATTTAAACAAGCCGTTATAAAAATTGACCCTTCAAGTTCTGAAGTACGTCCGTTGCATGTATCGAATCTTGCGGGATGTCTAGGACATTTGTTAAGAAATTGCTTCGATCACGGCATTGAAGATATGGAAAAACGAGAAGCCTTAGGTAAAAACATCGAAGGTTCCATTAATGTTTTCGCGACTGAAGATAAAAATGGAAGCTTAACCTTAAAAATTAAAGATGACGGCAATGGAATAGATTTTGAAAAACTAGCTGACAAAGCTGTCAAATCAGGACTTTGGACTGTGGAGAAAAGAAACTCATCTAGCATAACTGAAAAAATTAATCTTATTTTTGAATCTGGTTTATCTTCAGCTGAAATTGTCAGTGAAACATCTGGGCGTGGCGTTGGCATGGACGCTGTCAAATCTGATATCGAGACCAAAGGTGGACGTATTGAAATCGTTACAGCTAAAGGTCTAGGAACCGAATTTATAATTCATATGCCTAATATTTAATTTTATAATACACTCACATAATATGACTATACACAGGAGAGTTTATGTATCCAGCAGAAGCTAAATTTTTAGTTGTTGATGATTTTTTAATGGTTCGAGATATGGTTAAAAAAGCTTTAAATGGAAAGGGCTTATCAAATATTATCACAGCCAAAAATGGTCAAGAAGCACTTGCTGTTCTGAATGAATATCATAATAAAAAAGAGCCTATCGACTTAATAATATCAGATTGGAATATGCCTGTCATGACTGGCATAGATCTACTAAAAAATTGCAAGCTCGATAAGAATTTGAAAAACATTCCTTTTTTGATGGTCACTGCTGAGCGTGATCAAGCGCAAATTATGGAAGCTGCGAAATTAGGTGTTTCTGACTACATTATAAAACCTTTTAGCTCAACAACTTTACTGGAAAAAATTGAAAAAATTTATCAAAAAAAAATGAAAACAGAAAAAGGAATTTAACTTCATGGACTCTGTAAAAAAATTTGAACCCATTCATCCATTTTTAAACCGTGATGTCATCATGAATCTGTCAAACGGAGTTGTTGAAACCCTCGAAACAATGGCAGGGGTCAAAAGTACTTTTGATAAACCGTTTGTCGAAAAAAACTGGAAACCGACTAACGATATTTCTGTTTTTTTAAATTTAAATTCAAGTTTATTTAAAGGTCGTATTTATTTTCATTTCAATAAGTTAGCCCTAATTTATCTATACGAAAAAATTATGGGCGAAACTGTTGACGGTGACAGCGTAGAGATCATTGATTGTTTGGGTGAGATATCTAATATTTGTTATGGCTTTGCAAAAGCTAAGCTTAACGACAAAGGGCTTAAGTTTCAAATGTCTATACCTCAGCCCTGCAAAACAGCTGAATTAGAGCATATTGAAAGCAGTAAGCCACATATTATCATACCGCTTATCGTTCACAACTACGCTTGCCAAATTCAAATTGTTATTTTTTAGATTACTGATTCTTATCACGCATAAGAAATTTTGGATTCGAACAGTAGTCAGGACCATAGCTTGATGTCCCAAATATTTGTCGAAACGCTGTATCTTTTGATGCAAGAAAATTCAAATATCCAGGCGCACCAATAATTTGGTAAGCAGGGTACTTTTTAGTTTCACTAGACTTACTTTTTAAAGCTTTATTTTTTGCAATGTTATCAGGATTTATTCGTGATTCTAAAAAGTTATTCTGATTATACGTAATATATTCTGGAAACGTCAGTAAATGCGATTCTTTGATCTTTTTTGCTAACTGTTTTACACGTTTTATCTTTATTTTTTTTTCTTCATCTGTGTCTGTTTTAGATATGAGTGGTGCTTTTATGTAAGACCGAGCTATTCCAGTGACTGTTTTTTCTTCGTTTGTATAAGGGTCTATTGCTAATTCGGGAGTGTGAAAATCAAAATCTTTCCAAGTTAATGGTTTTTTAGAAGCTATACGTTTATTTAAGTAGTCTCTAAAAATATTAAAAGATGTTCTCAATCCAGAATTATATGCTGCTAATGAAATCATATTAACGAAGTCATGTAAATTGACGTTAGCTAAACCTAATTGATTTAGTTTTTCGCGAATATTTTCTTCTTTAAAACGTCCAGTCAATTCATCTTCTGCATTGTTTTTAACTAATGTTAAACTTCCTTCATTGTTGATATAGTCATTTCCCGCAACATACTTAATACCTGAAATAACATCCATATTTCTTCTAGTTAAAATAGCCATGTATAAAAAATTCTTAATCGGGTTTTCAGGGGGAACAATTAAACCACAACGCTGACTGATATTATCGCTTACTTTTGTTAATAAAGATTTATACTTCATAACTCTTAAGCACGCTGGCTTGCTGATGGTTGCTTTGTTCATTTCATCAAAATAGCTTGCATAATGATTGTTAACTTCGGCAATTGCGATGCGAGTCATCTGACCAACTCCAGCATCAAATCCGCCACCTAAAGTATTAATGATTAATCCGCTTTCGTTAGCTAATTTTGGCAATAAATTTTTAGGATTGATATTTAAACATTCTGCAATATCAACAAAACTATTATATGTAATATTAGCCAAATTTTTTGTCACACAAGGCTTAGTGCCTCCTCGAGAAGGTTCAGATTGTCCACCGTTAGGACATCTTGCAAAAGCTTCAGGTCCCAAATTAAAGTCATTCATCACATGAGTTACACATCTGCGGGGCAATAAAAGACTTTCGTTTTGTGCAGATCGTTCACTGATTAAATCAGTAATTTTTTTGTTATTTTTAATTAAATTTTCAATAGCTAATTGTTTCGTCGAACAGGATTTCGTGTTTTCATAATCAACTAAAGGAACCTCAGTTGAAACCAACGTAGTTTTATTTTCATAGGTTTCAAATTTTTTCTCGAGCTCTTCATATTCATTCAAAGACATATTGTAATCTAAATTTTCATCTATAAAACTTGTTTTAACAAAATTTGATTCATCAGAAATTGCGTCCATAATTTCTTGATCTGAAACTGGGTTTTCTACTTTGCTCTCTTCTAATGAGGCTTGTTCAACTAATCCACTCTCAGCTAAACTATTTTCTTCTGATTGATAAACTGGTAACATCGCTGCTACGCCAACGAGGCCTGTGATGATAAAAATTTTAAGATCTTGAAGCCAATTCATCGTGTAAATCCCCAATAGTTGATAGTTATTTATCGACCATTTTAGAACTTTGCATGATTGGACTTCAGTCTGGTATTTCTAAAATAATTGCTGATCGACAGTTAAAACTAAAGCCAACAGCTTTTTACACCACGACTTTGGGCTGTTTCACGGGCTAACGGGTACCCCGCATCAACGTGTCTGAACACACCCATGGCTGGATCTGTTTTTAAAACGCGTGATAATCTTCTAGCTGCAGCATCTGTTCCATCAGCAACAATGACTTGTCCTGAATGCTGTGAATAGCCCATGCCCACTCCACCACCATGATGTAATGCCACCCATGTTGAACCACTGGCCACTAAAGCCATTGCGCTTAACATCGGCCAATCACTGACAGCATCTGATCCATCAAGCATAGCTTCTGTTTCGCGGTTGGGGCTTGCTACAGATCCACAATCTAAATGATCGCGACCAATCACGATCGGTGCTTTCACACGGCCTTCTTTAACTAAACGGTTTAACATTAATCCAGCTAATTCACGTTCACCGTATTCAAGCCAACAAATTCTGGCAGGTAATCCTTGAAACTGAATTCGTGTTGAAGCCATATCTAACCAACGTAATAAATCTTTTTTATGTGGAAACAATTCCCGCATGGCATCGTCTGTGACTTTGATGTCATTTGGGTCCCCAGATAAAGCGACCCATCTAAATGGCCCGCTGCCTTTACAAAATAAAGGGCGAATATAGGCTGGAACAAATCCTGGGTAATCAAAAGCGTTTTTTACACCGTATTCTAAAGCACGGGCGCGTAAATTATTTCCGTAATCAAAAACAATGGATCCCCGTTTTTTCATTTCAAGCATGGCTTCAACGTGTCTGGCCATTGATTTGTAAGCTGCATCTAAATAAGTTTTTTGATCAGATTTTCTAAAATCTGCAGCGGTATCTACGTTGTAACCTTCAGGAATATAACCCACTAAAGGATCATGCGCTGATGTTTGATCTGTTAAAATATCGGGAATAAAATTTTTAGCTAACATTTTATGTAAAATCTCTGCAGCATTGCCAAGTAACGCAATTGATTTAGCTTCTTTGTTGTCAGCGTATTTTCTAGCTCGCGCAATCGCTTCATCTAAATCAGTCGCTGATTCATCAACATATTTTGTTCGTAAACGTTTTTCAATACTAGCTGGATCGATTTCGATAGCGATCACAACTGCGCCGGCGAAAACTCCGGCTAGTGGCTGGGCTCCACCCATTCCGCCAAGACCAGCTGTGACAATAATTCTTCCAGACAAATCACCACCGAAATGCTGTCTACCCGCTTCAGCAAAAGTTTCATAGGTGCCTTGCACGATCCCTTGTGTACCAATGTAAATCCATGATCCAGCAGTCATTTGACCATACATTATTAAACCTTTTCGGTCTAATTCATGGAAATGTTCCCACGTCGCCCATTTAGGGACCAAATTTGAATTTGCAATCAACACACGTGGTGCATCTTCATGAGTTTGTAAAATACCAATCGGTTTTCCTGATTGGACTAATAAAGTTTCATGATTTTCTAAATTTTTTAATGATTCTAAAATTTTATCGTAGCATTCCCAATTACGTGCGGCTTTTCCGATACCGCCATACACAACTAATTCATCTGGATTTTCGGCAACTGCTGGATCTAAATTATTTTGAATCATACGGTAAGCGGCTTCTTGTAACCAGCCTTTACAATTTAATTTTGTTCCTGTGGGAGCATGAATAACACGTTTCATTTTAACCTCGGATATTATATTTCAGTCTAGATATCAAGTACACCAACTGTTTTCTCAACAGCTTGGACAATTTTTTCATTTAAAATGAGGGCTCTAATTTTTTCAACATCTTTACCAAAAACTCGGTCTTCTTTGGCAAATGGCACATCCACACGAATAATATCATAAGCCGTTTTCACACCGGCTGCAGGTTTTAATGGGCTCAACATATCTAAAGCCTGAGTCGCTGCTAAAAATTCCATAGCAAAAACATTTTGTGCATTTTTCACAACTTGTGAAAATTTTCTAGCAGCAATAGTTCCCATCGAAACGTGATCTTCTTTTTCAGCTGACGTTGGCATTGAATCCACACTGGCTGGATGTGATAAAACTTTATTTTCACTAACAAGACTGGCGCTAGCCACTTGCACGATCATGTGTCCTGAATTTAATCCGCCATTCGGTGCTAAAAACGGTGGAAGTTCACTCATTTGAGTCGAAATAAATTTTGAAATCCGTTCATGTGAAATACTGGCTAATGATGAAACTGCGATTGCCGCAAAATCCATAGCATGCGCCACGGGCATCCCGTGAAAATTTCCGCAGGATAATATTTTTCCTGCATCAGCGAACACTAACGGATTATCTGTGCTTGAATTGGCTTCTGTTTCTAAAACGCCAATCGCATATTTGATCGCCATCTTCGCAGCACCATGAACGGCTGGCATACACCGAAGTGAATAGGCATCTTGTACGCGGTGATCATCAGTAATATGACTTTCGCCGATTTCAGATTTTGATCCTGCGATTTTTAATAAATTTTTTGCTGTGGGCATTTCACCTGAATGTGGGCGTGTTGCGGCTATAAGCGGATCAAATGGTTTTCTTGAACCACGCAAACCTTCTAATGATGAGGCTCCTGTGATATCAGCAATTTTTAATAATTGATAAGCGTCATACAAAGCTAACAATCCAACAGCGGTCATGACTTGGCAGCCATTGATTAAAGACAAACCTTCTTTGGCTTTTAGCTCAAGTGGTTTAATATTTTTATAACTATCGCCCCACACTTCACCTTCGCCAATCAATGCTAAGGCCAAGTGTGATAGCGGAGCTAAATCTCCGCTGGCGCCAACGCTACCCTGTTGTGGAATTTTTGGAATCACATCCTGATTTAAAAATTCAAGAATTTTTTCGATCACATCAAC
>JAYTPA010000196.1:0-3008 GCA_043747495.1 Bdellovibrio sp. | reverse complement strand
TCCATTGAACAAATTGCTAAAAAGGCTCACAAGTCGCCCTCCACTATACACAAAGCACTTGGGAAAACTGGTAATCCAACTCTTGAAACTTTAAGTGCTGTTCTGAAAACAATGGGACTAAAGTTAACGGTGGCAAAGGCATCTTGATTTTACGGTTTTCAACGTTTATAAATACAACCAAAGAGGTCACTATGTCGTTCGTTCAAAAAGCTAAAGTCGTTATGGTAAAGAAAAATCCGTGTCCATATTGTGATCGTGCTCTTGTGTTTTTTGAGGCCCGCGGGATAAAAGTTGAAATTATTGATCTTACAGATAAACCCGATGAAATTATGAATTGGAAAAATAAAACAGGTTGGTCAACTGTACCAATTATTTTAATTAATGATCAGCTGATTGGTGGCTACACTGATTTGAAAAATTTAGATGAAGAGGGAAAATTAATCCCTCTTATTAGCTAGTAAATAATTTGTAAAATTACTTAGAATTATCCGTAATGAACTGTGCAATATTTTCTTTAGGATGATTACCAACAAGTTCGCCAACTTGCTGACCATTTTTAAATAACAACATTGCTGGAATTCCACGAATACCGAATTTACCTGGTGTTGCTGGATTTTCATCAACATTCATTTTTACGATTTTAACTTTTCCAACCATTTCTGCGGCAACTTCTTCAAGCTTTGGAGCTAATGCGCGGCAAGGACCACACCATTCAGCCCAAAAATCGACAAGAACTGGTGTGTCTGATTTTAAAACATCGGATTCAAAAGAATTATCTGTAACTGCAATTGTATGTTGTCCCATTTATACTTCCTTTATTAGCTATGAGTTCAAGACTTTAAAAATCTATAATTTATAAATCTAAGGCTTATCTTTTTTCATCAGCGCATTAGCAAATTTCTTACGTTCAGAATCTAGATTGTCTAGCTTTTCTTGTCCAGGATCAACTAGATGCTCTTTGCGTAATTCTTTTTGCTTGCTATGAGTATGCCTTTTTTTAAGCCCAGTACTCAATGGTATATCGATATCTTGAATGGCCAGATTGTATCTATCTATTTTTGACCTAAGTTCTACTTCATTCTGCTTTAATTCGTTCTTAATACGTTCGCCAGCGGCTATAAGATCATCGGCGCTGAGCTCATCTGGATGCTGGTCAGGGTTATTTATAATAATATTTTCAGTATTCGCTGGCTGGTTACTGCTTTTAACATGTGAAAATCCAGAATCTTTTTTTATTTTACCACGAACATGGGTGATTTCCTGATTTATACTTTTGCCAGAGCTGACTAAAAAAGACTCTTCTTTTTTACGAAATTGATTATCCCCATCAGCCATTTTAAGCAAACGACTACGAATCACATCCCGCTCTTCCGTCATTAAATCAAGAATGTGCGATACGACCTTAATTGCCCCGACTGGCTCAAACAGTAAAAAATCCATTCTAACCTGATTCAGCTCATTCGGATTTACTTTTTGATTTTTGTCTAAAATCAAAATCACTCGCCCATCATATTTTCGGTCACGCAGCACTTTACCGACTGCTAATGAGGAAATATCCTGGCTATCGCCTTTAACCACAACAATACTGGGTTTAAATTCGTTCAAAAAATCATACAGCTCTGTCTCGTGCATGCACACAGATACATCAAGGCCGATTTGATTCACGGTCTTTTCAATATGAGCAGAAAATGTTTGATCTGAAGTAACAAGTAAAACTCTATCCATAGGTCTATTCTAGAATCTGTTCGATGACGTACGCAAAGAAATTATTTAATCTATACTGGATGTGGAAATCAAAACGAGTTTTTTATTACTTATTTACGGAAATGTTGCCTAGTTTTCTTCTAGGCGTACTTGTTTTTATTTCTATATTATTAATGTTCCAGGCCTTACGTCTAACTGAATTCGTTCTTGTTCACGGAATCAAACTGTCATTTATCTTTGATATTTTAGGCTACATGAGTATTTCGTTTCTACCGTTGATATTACCCATGAGTCTGATTTTTTCGGTGCTAATGACCTATAATCGCCTTTCACACGACTCTGAAATCATTGCCATCAAAGGCTCTGGTTATCATGGGTTCACTATTCTATCACCGGCTATTGTACTGGCTGTATTGGTCGCCTTTTTCTCAGCACAAACCGCCTTTTATATCGCACCGTGGGGCAATCGTCAGTTTGAATTACTGATTACACACTTAGGCAATACCAAAGCAGCAGCCTCTATTAAAGAGGGTACGTTCTCTGAAGGTTTCTTTGATATGGTGGTTTACGCTAACAAAGTAAATTCTGAAGAGGGCTTCTTAGAAGACCTCTTTATTTACGATGATAAAAACCCGCAAGCACCACTCACGATTATTGCACCCGAAGGCCAAATTATTCCCGATCTAGAAAATCCCGGCCACAGTGTTTTGCTTCGTTTATTTAAAGGACAAATTCATCGCAAAGGACAAACCCATACGATCGTCAATTTTGATTCCTACGATGTTTTATTAAATGACCCTGTCCGCTTCGAAGAAAGAAAAAAATCAGCACCATCATTAAATTATAATGAACTGACAGCGCGTATGAATGATTCTGAAATAGATCAAAAAGAGAAACTCAGTTTTGAAATCGAATTTTACAAGCGCTACGCGCTAAGCCTTGCCTGTGTTGTATTTGCGCTAGTTGGTGTAGGTTTTGGAATTCAAAATAACCGCAGATCTGGAAAGTCTTCTGGTTTTGTTTTAGCTGTCGGCTTTATTGTTCTCTACTGGATTGTCTATATTGCATTCGAAGGTTTAGCACATAATCAAATACTTCCTGCGCAAATCGCTTCTTGGTTGGCGAATATTCTTTTTGCAGGACTTGCACTATTTCAGTTGAGAAGAAAACTTGAGTAGATTTTTTTTGAATTCTTTGAATGAAAATAATCTTAAGAAAAAATGAGACGATGCAGTAGCGTCCGTACTACCAGGGTCATCCTTGACCACATCGCCCCTCCCTGATTATTATTCTAAAGTTAAAGT
>JAYTPA010000195.1:0-6647 GCA_043747495.1 Bdellovibrio sp. | reverse complement strand
GCCGTAATTGCGGTTAGAAAGCTACCAGGCAGAGCACCCATTTTTGTAGCTGCATTTCCGTGATGAATCCATTCACCTGTCTGTATAAGTTTAATCGCTTTATCCATAAGCTGAGTGTTATCAGTATGAATCATTAAGGTTTTAAACATTAATGCAGATAAAAAAAGGCCTGTTATAAACAGGCCCATTTCATAGATAAGTTCTTTGTTCTGAGATCTCAAAACCTAGTAATCCCCGTCATCATCTAAACTTGTCGGCGCATCACCAATACCACGAATTTCATCAGAAAATGATTGTTGATCGTCATCTGCATTGTCCAATTCGTTAATCGCTGATTCATCAATTTCAAGTTCTTGAATAACAGATAAGAAATCTTTTTCTGTTTTTAAATCTTTTCTAATCATTTCTAAGAATTTATCAGGGTATCTTGACGTTAAATCTTCAACATATTTTTCAAGTTTACCATCAATAAGAATAACTTTGCGAATTTGGATTTTTTTCCAAAGAAGTAAGTAATGATAACGACAGTAACCTTCAACGTTTGAAACCTGATCGCAATCACGAACGCGGCAAAGCCTACGGCCTTCAGAATCAGTTAAATAAACTTCTTCATCTTTGACTTCTTCTTCATCGTCATCAGATATTTCAAGTGTTTCTTCTTCATCCATTTCCTCAACGCTTTTTAAATCGTCTTCATAATCAGAAATTTCTGAATCCCCGAAATCATCATCTAAAGTTAGCCCATCATCGAAATCTTCTTTTTTCTCGACTTTTTTATTTTTATTTTTAGATTTGGCGTCAACTTTAGCAGGCTTAACTGTTGGCTTCACAACTGGTTTTGCTGCGATAGCTTTCGCATCTTTTTTGACATCAGATGTCGAATTATTTTTAGCCTCTTGCTTAACTTCTTTGCCGACAACTGACTTAACTAACGCTGTTGCTTTCTTAATAAGTGATTTAACATCAGATTTTGCGTCTTTTTTAACCGCTGTTTTCACTTTGGCTACAGGTTTTGCTGCTTTTTTAACTGGCTGTTTGGACTTAGCAGCAGGTTTTGCTACTTTTTTAACTGTTTTCTTCACGATTTTCTTCTCTTTTGCTTTGTTTTTAGCTTTTGCCATGTTTGTTCCACCCCATCATCGTCAGAGTCAGAAATAGCGTTGCGATAGATCATGAAAGCTGTCAACAGCTTTCATTGAATCATTTTTTTTTCATGATAGTGTTAAGTTTTTAAAGGAGTCTACTCATATGGAAAATGTAGTTATCGTTTCTGCTCAAAGAACACCGGTTGGTAGTTTTCAAGGTCAACTTTCAACAATCGCTGCGCCAAAGTTAGGTTCAATCGCGATTAAAGCCGCAGTCGAAAAAGCTCAAATTAAATTCTCTGACATAGAAGAAGTTATCATGGGTGAAGTTTTAACTGCTGGTGTTGGCCAAGCCCCTGCTAGACAAGCTGCGCTTTTTGCGGGGATTTCTAATTCAGCACATTGTTTAACAATTAATAAAGTCTGCGGATCTGGATTAAAAGCTGTGATGTTAGGTTCTGATTCGATTCGTTTAGGGAATGCAAAAATCGTGATCGCCGGCGGGCAAGAAAATATGTCGATGGCGCCACATTTATTGGAAAATTCGCGCGGTGGTTACCGCATGGGTTCAGTACAAATGGTGGATTCAATGATCAAAGATGGTTTGTGGGATCCGTACAATAATTTTCATATGGGAAATGCTGCTGAAATTTGTTCACGTGAATTTTCTTTCACGCGCGAAGCCCAAGATCAGTTTGCCATTGAGTCGTATAAAAAAGCGCATGCTGCACAAGCTGCTGGATTATTTAAATCAGAAATCACTGATGTTGTGATCGAAAGCAAAAAAGGACCACAAACAATTTCTGTTGATGAAGAACCAACAAAAGCCATGTTTGATAAAATGCCAGGATTAAAGCCAGCTTTTGAAAAAGACGGAACAATTACTGCAGCCAATGCTTCAAAAATTAATGATGGCGGGGCTGCGTTGGTTTTAATGTCAGAATCTGAGGCTAAAAAAAGGAATTTAAAGCCCTTAGCTAAAATTGTTTCTTACGGTACTTTTGCACAGGATCCAAAATATTTTACAACGGCTCCGGTGGGAGCAATTAAAAAATCATTAGAAATGGCTTCTTTAAAAATTAGCGATATTGATTTATTTGAAATTAATGAAGCTTTTGCAAATGTCACTATGGCCGCACAAAAATCATTAGAAATTCCGATGGAAAAAATAAATGTTCACGGCGGAGCCATCGCCATAGGTCATCCAATTGGCGCCAGTGGGGCCCGTATATTCACAACATTGATTCACAGTTTACATTCACGCAATGCTCGTCGCGGTTTAGCTACACTGTGTATTGGCGGCGGAGAAGCTGTGTCAGTCATCATTGAGAAAGTTTAATAAGTATGTCAAAAAAAGTTTATAAGAACGCCACAGAAGCACTTAGCGGCGTAAAAGATGAAATGACCTATTTAGTCGGCGGGTTCGGATTATGCGGAATTCCAGAAAACTGCATCACGGCTTTACGTGATTCTGGTGTTAAAAATATAACCTGCGTGTCTAATAATGCTGGTGTTGATGATTTTGGTTTGGGATTACTTTTAAAGACTCGTCAAATCAAAAAAATGGTCTCAAGCTACGTGGGGGAAAATGCCACATTTGAAAAACAATTCATGTCTGGTGAATTAGAATTAGAATTTTGCCCACAAGGCACATTAGCTGAACGCCTTCGTGCGGGTGGAGCCGGTATCCCCGCTTTTTATACTCCGACAGGTGTAGGAACAAAAATTGCTGATGGAAAAGAAATCAGAAAGTTTGATGATCGTGAATTTGTACTTGAAAAAGGAATAACTGGGGATTTTGCTTTTGTGAAAGCTTGGAAAGGTGATAAATTCGGAAATCTCATTTTTAGAAAAACGGCTCGTAATTTTAATCCGATGATTGCTACTGCGGGAAAAATCACTGTGGCTGAAGTTGAAGAACTTGTCGAAATCGGTGAATTAGACCCGGATCAAATTCACACTCCCGGTGTTTATATTCAAAGAATTTTCCAAGGTCAAAATTATGAAAAACGTATCGAACAACGTACTGTTAGGAAAGGTTAATTTATGCCCTTAACACGCGAACAAATTGCTCAGCGAATTGCCCAAGAAGTTCAAGATGGTTACACTGTGAATTTAGGTATCGGAATTCCAACCTTGGTTGCAAATTACATCCCATCAACAAAAACTGTTATGTTACAAAGTGAAAATGGTCTTTTAGGTATGGGACCGTTCCCATTTGAAGGCCAAGAAGATTCCGATTTAATTAATGCCGGTAAACAAACAATTACTACAGCCTTAGGTGCTAGTTTTTTTAGTTCAGCTGATAGCTTTGCCATGATTCGTGGTGGCCATATTGATCTGACAGTTTTAGGTGCAATGGAAGTTGATGAAGTGGGATCAATTGCAAATTGGATGGTTCCTGGAAAAATGGTTAAAGGCATGGGTGGAGCTATGGATTTAGTAGCTGGCGCAAAAAATGTCATCGTGGCCATGCAACATGCAGACAAAGAAGGAAATTCTAAATTAAGAACAAAGTGTACTTTACCACTCACTGGTGTTCGCTGTATTAAAAAAATAGTTTCTGATTACGGTGTCATTGATATTACGTCAGAAGGTTTTGTTCTTCGTGAATACGCACCAGATATGACACCTGAACAAGTTGTCAAAGCCACTGAAGGCAAAATTAAAATTGCCCCAGACTGCAAAGCGATGGTTTTTTAATTTCTGACTATTAAATTTCTTTAAGCGGACTAAATCTAAGAGGCAAATGATCTGGTTTTAATTTTATAAATTCTTCACCGCCCAGCGTGTGCACGTGTAATGAATTTGTTTTACCTTTATCAGCAACGGGCTGACCTAAAGTAAATATGATTTTATCACCCGTTTTTGCTAAACCGTTTTCAATCAATAATTTTTCAACTTGAGTAATAATTTCCTTAAACGACGAATAAGGATCGAGCGCTAAAGTTTGTAGACCCCATAATATTTCTAAACGATTTAGAACTTCGACATCTGTGGTGATTGCAACAATTTGCGCTTTCGGTCTAAAACTCGAAATAATTTGGGCCGTTCGTCCTGATGTCGTCAAACAGACAATGGCTGATGCGTTCAGTTTTAAAGCACACAATGCAGAACTGGCCGCAATCGATGCAGGCGTACTGAGAAGTTCATGTTCTAAAGAAATTTTATAATAATTTTCTTCATTTTTTTCCACTTCCACAATAATTTCATGCATCGTTCTGATTGATTTAAATGGGTATTTTCCGCTGGCGCTTTCAGCAGACAACATTAAAGCATCAGTCCCATCTAAAACAGCGTTTGCAATATCTGTGATTTCCGCACGGGTTGGCCTAGGGTTTTCAACCATTGAATCAAGCATTTGGGTAGCTGTAATCACGGGTTTACCCATTTGATTACACATCGAAATAATTCTTTTTTGACAACTTGGTAAACGCGACTGCCCGACTTCTACGGCTAAATCACCACGAGCTACCATGACAACATCACTTAAACGAATAATTTCTTCTAAATTATCTAAGGCCTCTAACATTTCTATTTTAGCCACGATTTTGGCTTGCGAGCCTTTAGCATCAATCATTTCACGAAGCTGTCTGATATCACGACCATACCTGACAAAGCTCAGGGCGACGTAATCCACACCATTTGCTAAACCAAATTCTAAATCTTTTTTGTCTTTTTCAGTCATGGGCTCAACGGGTAAATTAACACCTGGTAAATTCATACCCTTACGATTTTTAAGTAAGCCACCATATATAACTTTTGCTCTTAATGCCTTTTCTCCGACTTCAACGACTTCTAATTCAATCAAACCATCATCAATTAAAATACGGTTTCCATTTTTTGCAGCTTTGCAGAGTTCTTTAAAGTCACTAGGAATAAGTCCTTCACGACCTAAAACATCTTCGATCGTGACTGTTACAATTTCATTTTCAATCAGCGTGATGGATCCTTTTTCAAAAAGACCAACACGAACTTTAGGACCCTGTAGATCCTGAAGAATAGTGACAGGCGCTCGCAATTCAACAGATTTCCTGCGGATATGCTGTATCACCGAGTAATGTTCTTCATGAGTACCATGACTGAAATTCAAACGAGCAACGTTCATTCCAGCCTGTATGGCTTTCACGATATTGTGTTCATCTTTTGTGGCGGGGCCTATTGTTGCGACTATTTTTGCACGACGAATTGCTAACATGGAAAGAGCATAAATTGTTATTGTTTAAAAGTCCTCTGAAAAAACGTATCTCTGTTGTTTTGTCGCTGCGCTTTTATTTCTGCTTGTTTTAAACGCTCTTGCTGTTCGCGGTATTCCACTGATGCAATTGATCGCTGCATTTGTTGTTTTTGATCTTCAACATCGGCCCTATAAGTCGACAAGTAGACTGGAAAAATTTGCTGTAAAACACTTTTGAACTGTTGTTTATTCGAGTAGTACTTAGAAAGGTGTTCAACAAAAGCGACTTTATCCATAACCATCGTTTTAATATTAATCGGGTTTTGAGAATCATTGAATTCAATACGCTTATAGTTTTCACCGCTGATTATTATTGTTTTATCTGCATGACGTTCTAAATACATTGGACCCTGATTAAAAATCTGTTCATAAAAAAACAGTGAGGTCTTTTTATTTTCGAACTCGACAATGATTCGCCCCTGGCTGAGCTCGGCACTCATTTTTTGAAAATCAGTCACTTTCAAAACGGACTCTTCAGCAGCTGTAAATGCTAAATCTTTATAGTTTAGACGTTCATTTCTTTTTAACTTAATAAGACAAGGTGCTTTTTGGTTTTTTAAACAATTTTCAGGCATCATAAGTGGGTAAGAGTAACAGATCGAGCTCTGCACTAAAAATAATAAAATAATAAAATTTAGCCATTTTCTAGTCAGCATTATTTCTTCCACCCTATTCGTTAATCAATATCTTTTGCCAGGCTCAGAGCGTACTTTTTAACTTTTGGGTAATGTTTAAAATCATTTTTAAGAAGACTCACAATTTCTTTAAAATCAGATTGTCTGCGAGCTTTTTTGTAAGTTTTTGCCAGCCAGACTAAACTATAACCAGTCCATTCCGTGTCTGGAAATTGTGATATCAAATAATCTACGCTTTGAATGCATTCTGTATTCATTTTGTAATCACGACACTGCAGCGACATCTTTTCGTATTCTGCACGAGCCAAGGTATTTGCATCAGAAGATGTCCTTTTAATGAGTTCAGCAATGCGTAGAGCTTCTACTGGATTTTTGTTCTGTTTAAGCGTTTTAATCTGAGTAAAATAATATTTCGATGTGGCAATGTCCGCTTGCGGAATAGAGGCTACTCCTCTTGCTTTGTATTTATCACCTGAAGTTTGTGTTTTCACATATTGAACTTCAAGCTCTTTCAATTCTAGTTTTTTTGATAAAAATTCGATCTTTCTTTTATCAAATTCAGAACCACTGATGTAAATGTCAAAACAAATGTAAAATGACGAAAGTGCAAAAAATAGACATAGACACATAATAAGATATTGATAGCTACGTTTCATACTATTTAATCGGCAAAATGCAGACTAAAGTTAA
>JAYTPA010000194.1:0-1461 GCA_043747495.1 Bdellovibrio sp. | reverse complement strand
TTTGACTTCAATCATTCGACAGCACTCCGTTGTTGTCTAACGATTTATTAGATCAAAGTTCTACACGGTAATCAACAACTCCCGTGCATGATGATAAGTAACTCGGCCGATGCGGTCGCCCTTGATCGGTCGAACATGACGGCACTCAGTAATGACAACGTTCAGCTTAGCGCCAGTCAGATTTTTTTTATTTTTCAAAGATTCTTTCACTAACCACTGACTGGCTTGCACCATTACCGTATCAGAGACCTTTTGTTCTTTGGCTTTCTGCATTATTGCATAAGCACTAGGGTAATCTTTAAGATGAATCCATAAGTCCCAAGCTTTAGCCTGCCGCAAAAGCTGCAAATTATCCTGAGCAGACTTTCCCATCAAAACAATCAGTGTCGAATCAGGAATATTTAATCTTCGAAATTGGCTTTCGGAAGCTTTTCTTTGCCCGACGCCAGATTGTTTAGCGACAAGGCGGTCAAGATGCTGCTTGAAAGCTTCTTCCGATTGATTAGATAACAGAAAAATTTCTTTTTTAAGTTGTTCCTTGCGATTTAGCGCCCCTTCAGTTTTCGAAGCTGCTTGTTTCATTTTGGTGAAACACTTTTCAATATTTTCAGAGGTCTTTTTAGATAAATCTAAATGGGTCGTCCATTCTAGCTTAATATTTTTTAATCCGTAAACTTTCAGGTATTCACCCATTTCAGACCACGGTATTGAATTCATTTCTGTCAGCTGCTGGTCAATTTGTAGTAAGGCTTTTTCCTTTTTTGTGATTTCTTTTTTTTGCTTAATGACCCATTGATTATAAGGATTAGAGCTATTTTTTTCATCTGAACCTGAATCAACTTTGATTTTTGATCTTCTGTTAAGCCATTGTTTGAAAATAAAATGCACTGAACGTTGTTCTTTGTCTAAATATTCACTTTCAAGACGAGTATCCACTTCTGAAAGCTCTTTGACTTTATCCCATGATATTGTTTTCTTATCAGCCGTTAACACCAGATTAGCCTGTTTAGGGATCAATCGTAATTCCATCTTTAAATTCATATCTGGTGTTTTAAAATTGAATTCTGCAACACGGCCGTAATTTGGAACAACAGCTATTTTTTCAAGATGATGATTTTTAAAATTAGAATTCATGAAAAGGCCTGTGGGTGTTGTCTTTTTTATTTTTGGCCATGGATTGTGATCAAAAAGACCAATAAAAGGAAATATTTTGTCTAAATCTAAAACAAGCCAAACAGTCTTAGGACTATGATCGTGCTGCACTTGATATCTATAAAAGCCAAGTACAAGCCCATCTGTTGTAGACTGGACTTCTTGCAGCTGGGCACCAACGAGTTCTTCGCTTAAATACTCAATTATTGTCTGAAATTCATTAAAACTAGGCGAATTCACAGTTTAAGTCATACACCAGAATGCCGAATAAATCGATATGAAAACACAACTGATCCAATTAATTGATGA
>JAYTPA010000193.1:0-2976 GCA_043747495.1 Bdellovibrio sp. | reverse complement strand
ATTTCAGGTTTGTCAGAGTTATCTTCTAGTGATGACTTTAGGTATGAAAAAGCTTCGTCTGGATTTTGACTAAATCGTTCGCGTTTTAATGCAGACCATGTTTTTAGTTTTTTAGGATTTTTTTTCATAGTGTCTCCTGTCGAAAACTTCTTTCTCCACTATAGCGTAGATACATATAAATAGCAATATTTAAATTGAATGCAAAAAAGCACGTTGCTTTAGATCAAATAGATTGAGTTTTGAAGGCTGTTTGAGTCTGAAATTCGGATTAAGAAAGCAATCTTGACAGATTATTTTTGAATTCAATAGGTTTTTTATGAAGCTTCACTTCATCGAAAATAGCTTTTGCCTGATCAGACCCTAATCGCAGCTGACTGAGCCATTGCTTAGTTCTAGCCGTAGCAAAATGTTCATTCACATAAACAGTACAAGCGTCGAAAAATGGAATCACTAAATTAAGAGACGGATTAACTTCAGTGATTGTAAAATCATTTTTAATTTTTCTAAAAATATGCGGGTCACGTAAAGCACCACGGCCTATCATAAAATCAGAACAATTCGTTACAGCAAGGCATTTTTGAAAATCTTCAGCTGTCCAGATTTCTCCGTTGGCGATAATTTTTATTTTAGTTTTCTCTTTGATTTTTTGAATCCATTCCCAGTAAGCCGGTGGCTTATAACCATCAGTTTTTGTGCGACAGTGAACAGTTAACCAAGTGGCGCCAGCGCTTTCAATGGCCAGGGCATTATCAATGCACTGGCTGGGGTCATCAAAACCTAAACGAATTTTTGCAGTGACGGGTGTTTTAATCGGAACTGCATCACGTACTGCTTTAACAATGTTATAAATTCTATCTGTGGATTTTAAAAGACTTGCGCCGCCATCATGACGATTGACTGTTTTAGCAGGGCAACCAAAATTAAGATCGATACCGGCAGCCCCCATTTCATGAGCACGAAATGCATTTTCAGCCAAAGGCACAGCTTGTCCGCCAAGGAGTTGAACAAATACAGGTACACCAGATTTAGTTTTTGAATGGGTTAATAATTCAGGAGAGTTTTTTAAAAAAACTTTATAAGGATGAAGTTTATCTGTGACCCGCAAAAATTCAGTTACACATTGATCAATACCACCCAATGAAGTTAAAAGATCACGCATGGCCCAATCAGTAACACCTTCCATCGGAGCTAGATAAAGCTTTGAAAAAAGTTTTGTTTCTGTTTGATTAGACATTGCCTGCTTTACATAAGTATTCAAAATCTTTTTGATCAACAGGCTGAATCGATAAACGCTGGCCTTTTTTGATGACCAGCATATTTTTACATTTCGGATCGTTTTTAAGGTCTTCTAAAGAAATAAATTTTTTAAAATGATTTGAATATTTAACTTCCGTGCAAAACCAAATAGGTTTTTCTGGCGTAGCCTTAGGGTCAAAGTATTCTGATTTTTTATCAAATTGTAATTTATCAGGAAATGCTTTTTTACTGATCGTGGCAATGCCGGCAAGACCAGGGGGTTCTGCATTCGAATGATAAAATAAAACCTGATCGCCCACAGACATATCATTCATCATGAAGTTACGGGCTTGGTAATTACGAACACCTTCCCAAGGGGTGGTTTTGTCTTTTTTTAAGTGATCAATCGAATAGACATCGGGTTCAGATTTCATAAGCCAGTAGCGCATGGGTGGTGGTCCTTTTTTAAAATTTATAGTGCTTTTAAAATACGGCGTCTACGTTTTGTTTAAATTAGAATACGCTTTTTTTGATGCCTGGTTCGATTGAGGTGCTTCATTTTAAGATATCAGAAACAACCCAGGCTAAAGACGGGCCTATTCTAATGTAAGACGACATTAAGGTTTATTTCTTAATATTTTAGCCTTATCCTAAGACTATGAAACCATTGGTCAAAAAACCTAATCAGATGGGCCTATCGATTATCGAAGTGCTAGTCGCGATTGGCATAATGTCTATCATGATGGTTGGGTTTTCATCAATGATGTCTAACCAAAATAAAGAAGTGAAATCAGTTGCAGAAATTTTAGCGATTCAGGATTTGCAAAAAACATTGTCTTCAGCGATGTCAGATGCGGATCTTTGTAATTACACGCTGGGTATAAGAAGTGCTTCTAGCACTGTCGTTTTTAATGCGTCGCAGTTGCCTACGACCATTACTTTTAGCGAACCCATTTATTCAGGGATTCGATTAGTTTCGGGATCTGCTCCCATACTGGGTCCTCCTATCGTGCAAATAGGTCAAACAGTTTCGCCTTATGCGAGCTCTGTTGTCGTAAATTCGATTCGTTTAGAAATTGAAGCAGGTTCATTGGATAACTATGTGGGCCGATGGATTGTTGATTTCGACAATTCAAAAACAGTTCGTCCCCACAGGCCCGCTGTTGCAACAACTTTATTGAAAGTCGATGACTCAGTTTCTTCAGCTGCAGAGATTTTAGGATGTAATGGAATTGTGGATTCTATACTTTCAGATAAAATCTGTCCTGCGGGTCAAGTCTTATCTGGTTTTACTGCTGACGGTGAAATAACTTGTTACAATCCGTTTATCGGCGGAAATTGTGTTTCTGGTTCACTTGTCGTCGGGGTTAATTCGAATGGAACGGTGAATTGTATGGCTCCACTACCGACTGGTGGATCTTGTGCTGCTGGTGATTATGTTAGTGGGATCTCACCAACGGGAGTGCCCATCTGCGAAAAAATGGCGCAAGCACCGGTTGATTGCTCGGGGGCCTTTGGTGCTTGTAGCGCAACGTGTGGTGGAGGAACACAAACTTTTCAAATTTTACGACCGAAATCAGGAACTGGGGCGGATTGTTCATATGCTGCTGGTTACACCCAAGCTTGCAACACTCAACCTTGCGCAAAAACACGAGCTGCAACAAGTGCTATTTGCACAGATCACTTTATTGAATATCAATTTAGAAAAAACGGAAGCAATCTTGAATTATTGCAATGGGG
>JAYTPA010000192.1:0-2957 GCA_043747495.1 Bdellovibrio sp. | reverse complement strand
TAAATTTTTAAATAACTGACCATAGTTTAAATTTTTGATTTGAATAGCTGATAAATTTTCTGATGAAACATTATTAGTCGTTTCAATTGTGTCGGCTTTAATAAAATTTGTAATTCGTTCTGCACTGACAAAAATATTTGTAAATCGACTGATAAACCGAGACAATCCCCTGAAGTGATCTTCCATCAACGAAAATATAGATATACACGTTAAAACCAAAGCTAGTGTAATTTGCTGGCCGCGGTAGTAATGAGTCATCAAGGCAAAGAATAAAACCACTGTTGAAATAGAGGCGTACATCAATCCCCAAAGTATTTCAGCTTTAGCAAATCTTAAGCGGGCTTTGATTTCATTTTCACGAACTTCAGAGACTTCTTTTTGAATGCTTTTTTCCCATGAAAAATATTTGACCACACGAATAGCATTTAAAATCTGAGTCATCAGTGTAACCCGCGAATCGCGATATGACATCATTTGGTGTTCAAGCTTCGTAAATGTTTTTGCTAACTTTTGAGTTAACGGAACTAAAATCGCCATAACAACTAGAGCGACTAGAGCTGACCAACCTAAATAATAAAATAATAAAGCTGAACACCCGGTTAATAGAACAACAGCATTAGATAGATCAATTGTTGTGATCGCTGAATCACCCAGTGCATCTGCATCTGTGCTCATGAAGTTAACCACATCGCCGACTTGATATCTTTGCTTGGCCGATGAAGACAGTTTAAGAGCTTGAGAGAATATTTTCTTGTTAACGACATTAACTGTGCTCTGAAAAAAGTTAAGCGTGTAATGAAAGTAATGCTGAATCGCTAGCCCTTGACCAGCGCTAACCACACCAAATGAAAAAGCATAAATCAGTAGAATTTGAATTTCAGTTCCGTTTTCTAAACCTGTGATAAACTGATGAATCAAAACAGGTATTGAAAAAGACAAACTGCTTCCCAGAATTTGAAAACCAATAGCTTTGATAATCAAAGATTTATTATACCGAAATAAACTTTTATAAAGATTTTTTGCGTTCGACCAATTGATATCATTTTGTCTTGGGTTTTGATCGTAGGCACTTAAATGTTCAGGCAATTTAAGCCGGTCATCAGACGTCACTAAACGTGTCTGACCGATATCAATAATTGATGAAGCTTGAGAGAATATTATTTTACGAAATGACATCTGACGAGAATGTCAGCTGTTATAAACTTTGGTCAATATCTGATTTATTATTTAACTTCACGGCGCAAGAAAATCCTGGTGAAAGTGCTTTCAATGACATATTAGGATTTTGCACCACACGGCTTTGTAATTTTACAAAAATCGGTTCGCGAATAGCTAAATGATTATCTTGTAGAACACATTGACGAGCAATTCTTTCAGTCATGTTAAAAGCAATTGGCGCTTTCACATTAGCTGTCATTTGCGTAGGATCGTCAGGGATCGTGATAATGTTCATGAATGAAGGTTTTTGATCACCTTTGATTTTAAGAAGTTCAATTTCATTTTTGGATAAATTAACAGAATAAAAATGACCGAAAATTTCAGGCTCTAAAACTGGAAATGCAACTGAAGGTAGTTCACAACTTTGTAACCAAGCAAAAATATCATCGTTGGGATCATCAAGTAACACAAATTGACGTAAGTCTTGGAAACCAAGCATTCCCTCTGGAAAAGTAATGATGTCTTCGTTTTGTAACTGTATCTGTCCGAATCGAGTCGTATTAATAACCAAGCGACATCCCCCCAAAGCTAACTTTTAAAGCCAGCATTTACTGCTAACTTTTAAGACAAACGATCTATTTCAATCGGTTAGTCAAATAGTGGCCTTAAAAGCGACTGGCATCAATTTTTTTATTCTTATAACGCTTTAGGTTATTAAATTTCCTTAAAAAAATCAGTTTTAGAGATTTTACTCAGGCTTCAATAATTTAGAGATATTTTTTACTCTGTCGTTGCTGACTTGAATAGATTGTTGATTTTGATCTTGAATAGCTAAGTAAACTTCTTCTCGATGAATCTTAGTGTCCTTGGGCGCTTCTATTCCTAATCTGACTTGCTTACCCTTGATTTGAACCACTCTAATTTTGATGTGGTCATCAATGGCGATGCTTTCTCCTAACTTCCTTGTAAGTACGAGCATGTAAAGACTCCTGTCTAATAACAAGCGCATTTGTGCGCTATAAACCTGTATCGGTTAATCACTGGAAAAAGTTTAATTAATTGGACTACTGTAGGAAGTCAAGCAAGCTTTGACTCATGAATTTGGTTGAAGTCTGTAATGTCGCTTCTAAAGTCTGGTTCGATTTGGTTAAATCTGTCATGACCTTAAATACATCGGCATCTTCAATTTGTGAATTGTACGTTTTGTTATCGATTATACTTCGCTGAATGCCATCGTTGTTAGCATTTAATTGATTAACACGTCCACCAACTTCGGCTCTGGCTAAATTCACTTGGTTCAAAGCTTCATCTAAAGACTCTAAAGACTGCTGAATCCCTATTTTATCATCGGCTCTTAAAGAAGCTTCTAAACCAGACACAGCCTGAAAAATATTAACTCCGCGGGTACCTGAAACAGGATCTCTTTCAGCCGCGCCAGCTCCGCCAACCCGTTGAACACCACCAAGACTAGCAGGCGCACGTGTTTCAATATTATTTTCTTGTGTGTTTTCTTTTTCAAATTCTTTTTCGATCTGACTTAATTTATACGACTGAAGTTCTTCGACAGTTTGTGGAATTTTCATATCGCGATTAACAGCGCCACCATAACTTAAATCTTGTCCTAAGAAAACTTGTGAACCAATTAAATTAATAGGCAAGAATTGTCCCGTTAAAGTTTGAACTTGAATTTGACCATCATCACCATTGTATTTTCCTGTTGTATCAAACGGGGCTTGCGTCGTTTTATAACCCGAAAATATGAAACGATCACCAAACCGACGATTACTCATTTCGACAAG
>JAYTPA010000191.1:0-1491 GCA_043747495.1 Bdellovibrio sp. | reverse complement strand
AAATATTGAACCAAATTATGAGTGCAAACAACCGTTGGATCATTGATGGTTTCGGACCATTGGATAATTTGATTGAGCGTTTTAACCAAGCTGATCAGATCATCTTTATTGATTTACCCATTATCTTTAATTATTTATGGGCTGTTCAAAGACAATTTAAAAATATTATTTTTAAATCCCGCCCAGAACTTCCTGAAGGATCAAGCGAGCGAAGTTTTCAACATACTGTGAAGCTTTTTAAAACCATTTATCAAATTCACACCAAAATGCGACCAGAACTTTTGCGCATTCTTGGTCGTGACCAATACAAAAATAAAGTCCTTATCGTTGATAGGTATAAGCACTATAAATCTCTTTTTGATACGTCTAAGGTTTAGCAAGTTGAATTCAATTCGAACAAACAAAGCTAAGTCTTTGAAATGAGTCATGTAATAATTGTGTTTACATATATTAAGCCCATTCAGTCGACAATCCATCGTATTCAAGTGGCCTTAAAACCGATCTGAGTTGGACAATCGCTTGCATTGTATAAAGCTAGTGGGGTCTATATGAAATTTTTAATTATAGTTGTCTTAGTGTCTTTAACTGCACTTCTATCATTTCAAAACTGTGCTCGAGTCAGCGCTGTGGATCTAGCACCAGCTACAGCCAAAGTTACAGATTTAAGTACAGATCTAACAGACGATCCAGATTTGAATGAAGTGATTGTTAAAACAGAATGTGAAAAAGCTGAACAAGAGGGTCGATTAAAGACAGTAATACATAATTTTAATTTTGTAAAACAAACTAAAACTTGTGACTGGGGAATAAACGGAAATTTATCCAAAGTGAATGCTCTGGTTCGTGCTCGTGATGAAAAATACCAGACTATTGATTTTGATCCTTCACAAACTGTTTGTGATATTCAATTAAATAATTCTTATCAAAATGCATTTATCTATGATGACAATATCATCATCACATTAAATAAATACATTTTGGCTTCAACAACTGATTTTAGTCGTCACTTTGCTGTAAAAAACGGTCTGACAGTCTATGATTGGGCTTCGATCGTTGGCAAAGCTGCACAAAACGATAAAGCTGACACAACTCCGGATAAACAATATTGTTTAACTGCAGATGGCTATGCTTCTTACTGTTTATTTCCTGAAACCGAAACGACTAATAAGATTGAACTTAATTTTGATAAATCTTTAATCCAAAAAGTTTTAGTGAATTCTTCACTTTCGACTATTGAATTAGGTGTAATCACGACGGGTGATAACGATGATACAGATTGTAAACATTCAGGATTAAACTTTGATGTCACTGTTAAATATATAAATTAATTTTCAACAAGTATTGGCCTAGCGATTGCTCATTATAAATTATAATGAGCAACAACACAGAACCTGTACCACAACAAAATACTCATGAATCTTTTAAAACAATAAAACAGCTTTTGGCTGTTTTATTGTTTTGTTTAGCTTCTGCTGTGGAAAACTCTGCGCT
>JAYTPA010000190.1:0-3781 GCA_043747495.1 Bdellovibrio sp. | reverse complement strand
GCACCATTTATCTTTTTCTCAAAAATACTTTAACAATAGACCAATTCTTAATTAACCTTAAACTATGAATAATGATATTCGCTGGATACAAAGACTTGATAACTTCACTTCCGCATTGAAGCAGCTTCAAGCGGCAGCCGCTATTTTTAAAGAAAGACCTTATACTGATCTGGAAAAACAGGGAATTATTCAAGCTTTCGAGTTTACACATGAGCTGGCTTGGAATGTGATGAAGGACTATTTTGAATATCAAGGTAACAGTTCTATTACGGGATCAAGAGACGCTAGCCGTGAAGCTTTCCAAAAAAAATTGATCATTAATGGTGAAGCTTGGATGGAGATGATTAAAAGTCGAAACTTAACATCACATACATACAATAAAAATATTGCCAATGACATAGTCAACAAAACCATTACGCAGTACTTGACTGAATTTAATCATTTCCATCAAAAAATGGAATCACTAAAAACATGAGCTATCAGTTTGGCTTAGCCGAAGAAGATATAAAAAAAATTAATTCAGTTTTTTTGAAATACATAGAAATCACAAAAGTTATGATCTACGGATCAAGAGCTAAAGGTGATTTTAAGGCTTCATCAGATATTGATTTATCTGTATTCACTGATAAAAAAGATATTTCTTTTTTATTTAAAATTGAAAATGAAATTGACGACTTACTTTTACCTTACAAAGTCGATCTATCGTTTTATAGCTTATTAGATAACGAAAATTTAAAAGATCATATCGACCGTGTAGGCCAGGTTTTTTTTAAGAGGTAATCGAATTATTCCAGACATTTAACTGAAAAGAGTTATAAGCTGTCTGTTTTGATAAGATGCTTAAGTAACTCACACCGCAAAATCATACTGGCAAAATTTTCAATGAACAAATCTATGGACCCCGAAAAATGATAGAAGAAAAAATTTCGGAGTTATTATAGCCGTTAACTTCGTTATTAGACCCTTGTGTTGCTAAATGTAAGCCCGATTCCACACTGAAAGCTGCATCGTAATTGTAAGTTGCAGCAGATTTCAAAGTCGTCAGTAAAGTTCGTTCATTCGTGGTTGATAAGGCAGAGCTTTTGATTCCGCGGCGGCTGTTAATTTCAATAACCTGCGTGATCGTCCGGTTGAAGTAAGTTTTTTGGGTTATTTGCAGATCTGAGCTCCAGGTCCATTCGGGGTTGATCGGGCCCTTAGCTCCGAAACCAAGATCAAAATAAGAATGCGAATATTCACTTAAGCTTGAAAAAACAAATCCAAGACCTGAATAGCCGTGCAGCTGAATTTTTTCATTCATTTCGAATTCGAAATCACCCGAAATATGACCCTGATGATCCCAACGGTTACTAAATTGATGAAAGTGCCGACTTTCAAAACCCACTAAAGCACTAAAGTTTAACCGAGAGTTTTTTTCCCAGTTTTTTTCGAAATCAAAACCGAGTCCTGAATTTGTAAAACTGTTGTCAGACGTTGCTGCCGAATTATTAATATAATTTCGGTGAAAAATTTTCGGAATCAGCTGATATTCTCCGGCGATACGACTTTCTTGTAATTGTTCTGTCGACAAATTTAAAGACAGCAAATTATTAGATTTTTGTTTCGAATAATTGAACCAAGAAATCCCTAAATAAAATGGAATATCTTGCACATCACCATACCACTTGGAATCAAGTCTTGTGTAGATATCCGCAATAGGCTCTGTCGGCAGCAGATCTGCGTTAGACGTGTAAAACAATCCAAGGCTTTGTTTGCCTTGGATTTGCTTTGGTGTTTGAGCGTGTGTTTGTAAGCTTACGAAAAAGGATAAACAGATGATCGCGGCCTGCGCGGAAGCATTCATTATTATTTTCGTTCTTTGCTGTCTGATTTTTTGTCTTTAAGTTCTTGGCGCTTTTCTTTCATCGCTAGCTTTTTTTCTTTGCGATCCATTTTTTCTAGTTTGCGTTGAGCGTTCTTTTCTTTGCGGTCATTCCTGATGGTTTGACCCAGTTCTCGTGGTGGCACACCTAAAGCTTTAGCGATAGCACCCCAACCCATTTTCTGTTCTGTTCGCATTTGTGAGATTTCTTCTGTCGTTTTTCCTGATAATTCGGCTAAACGATTAATTCTTAGTGTATCGTTAGCGCCTAGATTTTTTTCTACTTCTGCTTCTGCTGTTGCTTCAGTCGATGTGGCTTCTTCTGCGGCCATCGCTATGTGAACAGTACCCAAATTAAAAGTGATACAGGTTAGCGTTAATAAGCCAATTTTTTTTAATGCGTTCATGTAAGTCATAAATCTCCTTGAATCGTTTGGTAAAGTTGCTTCCTTAGACTACATGTGTGATCTTGATTTCGCAAATTTTTAACTTATGGCAATGTCAAATCAAGACAGAAAGAAATTTTCTTAAAACTTTTGATCGTATTCTTGTGAATTTATCTAAACGTTGTGGCCCGAGGCACCATTCGGTCCACAAAAGATAGATACTTTACACTTTAAACCGTAGAACCGTTTAGTTCAGCCTTTAAGCTTAGATTTTGCATCTTAAACATCATATGAAACAAATTATCGTATTAACTATTTTAGCTTTATCCCTGAACAGTTTTGCACAAGACCCAGTGCCAAAATTCAGCCACTGGCTACCTTCGATACAGCTCAATTTATATAACGAAATCGAAAAATTAGAAAATTCTCATTTTGATACACGTGCTGACATTGAAAAAGAAAATCGAAATGTCATGAAAATGCTAAACACTAAATCTAACAAAATATTTCATCGCAAAGAATATATTACTGTTAATGAAGCTGAAGAATTACATCGTAAACTTATTAATGATCCCGTAGCAAATGCAGACAAGAGGACTTATGATCCAGATCTGCGTTACGGATATTGCTTCGGTCGGGCAACTTCGGTTTGGTTGAATGCTTTGGATTTAGGAATGGATAAAGACTCTGTGAAAAAGATTTTCTTAGTCGGTCCTATGAGAGCTTCAGGCTTTGATTGGCAGTTTCACGTCGCAACGGCAATCCGATCAAAAGATATATTTTCTGAAAGGTGGCTTATTATTGACAAGACGTTCGATCGTCCGGTAACTATTCATGAATTCTATAATTTTTATAAACAGTTTAATACAAACGATAAGTTAAGAATGATCGTAACAGAACCGCAACGATTAGTACCTTCATCAACAGAAAAATTTGGACCGCAGGCATATAAGAACATTGAAAATGATTATTTGTACAACAAATACTTTCAAGACTTACTCAAGAATTTCTCCAACAAATCCAATTTCAATCGCTCAAAACAGTGTAAATACTTGTTCTAACTAGCGGTTAAAGCCAACTCTTTAACTCATTTCGAGTCCATACCCAAAAGCAGCTATCTAGTGCAATTTACTGATGCAGATTTTCGCAAATCGAAAAAAAAACACATCACATCCAAGATGTTTCATGTTAAATCTTGAACCTATGTCGAATACACATTCTGATTCAAATAAAACACCTGGATACAAATACATACTAATGCTCGGCGCACTTGGTGTCGTTTACGGAGACATCGGCACAAGCCCCTTGTATGCCCTTAAAGAAGCTTTTCACCCCGGTCATCATATGGTGGCACTTCCAGAGAATGTATTCGGTCTTATTTCATTAATTTTTTGGTCGTTGATGATTGTGATTTCGATTAAGTATTTAACTTTTATTTTACGTGCCGATCATAAAGGCGAAGGTGGAATTCTAGCCTTAACATCACTGATTGCCCCAAATAAAAACATTGAAGAAAAAAGACCTAAAACCAAAA
>JAYTPA010000189.1:0-7628 GCA_043747495.1 Bdellovibrio sp. | reverse complement strand
GACATGTCTTGTGTAAAAAATGGTTTTACGAAATGTGTCTTACAATTTTTTTGAACCTGTAATAGTTTGGCCTGATCACTGCGAGCCGTTTCCATGTGTTTACCAAAAGATTCAATGTATTGGCTTTTAATCAGCGGAGTCCATGGTGATTGGTCAGTAATACCCTCGCTGGGTGTCAGCTGTCCAAAATAGTTTTCAATAAACTGCACCCAGTCAGTTTGAAACTTTTCTAAAATAAACAATCTTGAAGAATTCCAATGCAGTTGGCCTTGGCCTAACATAAATGAATCCATAATTTGATTTTTTTCTAGTTCAGAGGTTTCTTTTAATATGACTGCTGGATTTTTTGCCCCGCTACCAAGCATAATTTTTTTATGCGGTAGAATTTTAATGATCTGTGAAAGACGATCTAATTCGCCAGTAAATACTAAGGCTTTGATCCCTGGATGTTGAACCAATAAATTCATAAATTGTGGATTTTGACTATTTAATATTTGCACCAAACCTGCAGGGCTATGAATACTTTGAAAAAGTTCAGCCCACAGCTGACCTGTGATGGGTGATGATGAAGATGTTTTAACAATAATCGCATTTCCTGCCAGCAATGCTGGAATCACTTTTTCGACAAAAAGTCGCGTTGATAAGTTCCAAGATAAAATAACAGCTGTTACACCGACAGAAGCATGCTGTATAGATTCATTTTTCTTGAATTGGATCATTTCGTTTTCAAATGAATCTATTTTTTGAATTGCGATTTGGATATTTGCAGTTTCAGTAAAATGGGTTGGTAGTCCTTGATCTGTAGATTCGGCTTCAATGAATTTATTTCTATGATCTAAAATATAAGATTTTATTTTTTTTAATAACGTTAGCCGTTCATCAATTGTTGAATCTTTCCAGTTTAGATAAGCTTTTTGTGCAAATTGGATGGCATAAACTAAATCAAGGGGCTCACTGTTGATCACTGTATGAAGATTTTTCCGTGTGAACGGATTTATCGTTGTAAAAACATTTTTATTTTGTGATTCAGTTAATTCGTTATTGATGAAGTTTTTGATAAGCATGGCCTGAACATAGCAGATTGGCTTTAAAAAGGAAACGGCCGACTGGATCCTAAAAGGTGTGGTCGGCCGTTTTGAAATCAAAAATAGATTTCACGACATTTTGTTCTACGGCGGAGGTTTTATTACCCCACAGCGCATAGGCTGCTAGAGACGACTATGAAGTCGCCACCTCCGCCTTAGTTATGTCATTAATATTTGTCATAACACCACCCCCTTTCGTAACCGTTTGAACGGTTAAGTAAAGAATAACTGATGTGTTCTCAGACCACAAAAATATAATTTAGATATGTTTCATAACAAGAACTTATTTGACTTTTAACGGTAAAAAACAGACTCAAGCATCTCACACTAATGCAGAAATAATTTTCTCTTGCAGATCTTTCATTTTGTCTGGTGATAATTTTTGAGCTCGCTTAAAGTCTAGGTCAGGGATGCTCCAGGCTGGAATCAAATGCAAATGATAATGCGGAACTTCAAATCCAGCCACCATTTGTCCTACACGGGGACAGCCCGTGACTTTTTGAATGGCTTTGGCAATTCGTTGTGCATTTAACCCAACACGTGTGAAAGCGGCTTCCGGGACTTCAAACCAATGACTGATTTCTTGTTTTGGGATGACTAATACATGACCTGGATTCACTTGGTCTAAAGCTAAAATAGAAATAGTTAACTCATCTTCATGAATTTTATAACTTGGTAATTCGCCACTAATAATTTTTGTGAAAATAGAAGCCATATTTTATGTACGAGCTTCTACTGGTTTCCAGTTCAAGCCTTCTTGACCTTGCCATTTACCACGTGGGCGATAAATACGATTTTTTTCGTACTGCTCATTGGCATGAGCAATCCAACCCGCGATGCGTGATACGGCAAAGATTGGCGTAAAAATATCTGTTGGAATTCCCATCGAATGATAAACAGTCGCTGAATAAAAATCCACGTTCGGCATTAAACCCTTTTGATTGTACATTGTCTCATCGATCAATACTGACATTTCATAAAGTTCAGGTTTACCAATTTTTTTCGTTAGGCTTTGAGAAAATTTTCGTAAAATCGCCGCGCGAGGATCGCCATCCTTATAAACACGGTGACCGATACCCATGACTTTTTCTTTAGCTGCTAATGCATCTTTCACAAACTGTTGTGCTTTTTCCATTGTTCCGATTTTAGCTAACATCACCATCACTTGTTCGTTAGCTCCACCATGTAATGGGCCTTTCAATGCGCCTATCGCAGAAACAATCGCAGAATGCATATCTGATAAAGACGAAGTTGTAACGCGTGTTGCGAAAGCTGAACAATTTAATTCATGGTCAGCATGTAAAATTAAACATGTATCAAAAATTTTAACTAATTCAGCATCAGGCTCAGACCCTTTTAACATGTACATAAAATTCCACGCTAAAGACTGACCTGCTTTTGGTTGAACGATTTCACGTTTGTTACGAATGGCTTCAAACGCCGTAACTATAGAGCCCATTTTAGCCGTTAAACGAATCGCTTTTCGTTGATTAGCTTCAACAGAATTATCATTTGCATCTTTATCCCAATGGGCCAACAAAGATACAGCAGTTCGCAACCAAGCCATTGGATGAACATCCGTTGGTAAACCTTTTAAGGCCTGAACATAAGATGGATCTAAAATCATATTTTGATTCAAATCTTTTTTTAAAGCTTCAAGTTCAGATTTTTTTGGTAGACGATTGTTCCAAAGTAAAAAAATCACTTCTTCAAAAGTTGAATTCGTTGAAAGATCTTCGATTGTATAACCACGATAATTTAAAGTATTACCAACAATAAATGAAACAGCTGTTGTACAAGCGACAACGCCTTCCAAACCTTTATCCAAAGCACCTTCGTAAATATTCATTTCAGCCATTGAGGACTCCTATTTTTAATTTATAGATTAAAAAAAATGCAGTCCTTTAGAATTATCAGAGTCTTTTTTATTTGGCTAGTTTTATCACTCGGTCTTTAACATCCATCACGACAACAGTCTGATCGTTGATTGGGTTTTCTAGACCTGTTTTTTTCTGGCACTGATACAATAACTCATTGCGTACCTCGTGCACTTGTTGTTTATGTACCTGCTCCGTTAACAGTTTGCTAATCTCGTAGATAGATAAAACCTTTGTAATGCCGTCAGAGACCAGCACGAGTCTAGCTTTTGATTCTAAATCCACAGAAACTGATTTAAATGTAGGCGAAAACTGTGGCCCTAACGGATCTGAATCTGAAGAGATTAATTTCAAAGGCTGATTGGGGCTCTGCAAAAAACCATGGATTTGACCTACAACACAAAGATCTAAAGTGTAATTCCTGCGATCAACAACCCCGTAAAAAACATGAGCATGATCTTTAGTCGACGCAATATCCTTAAGTTCGGTGTTAATTTTTTCAATTACTTTGTCAGGAGATAAGCCTTTTTTAGCTTCGATGAGGTGACTAACTTTGAGCACTAACGAAAGAAATAAAGCAGACATTGCATAACCCGAAGATGATGAAAGCAATATTCCAAATTTAAGACGATCTTCGTGTTCAAAAATATCAAAATAATCTCCGCCAGTTTTTGAACCGTACAAAAACTTACGACTGAATTCAAAACCTGCCATATTTGGAATTTCTGTAGGCACTAGGGCCTTATGAATTTTCTTTAATGCATCAACATCCGTGGATATTTGTGACATCACTTCATCAAGTTGATGAGAAATCTTAAAGAGTTCTTTTCTGTAAATTTGAATCTCAGATTCTTTTTCAACCAATAACTTTTGAATAAGCTCTAGCTGATTTTTTTCTTTATTTATATCCGTGCTACTGCTTTTATCTGCAATGTTATTATTATCTATATTTTTATTTTTTTTTGTTTCATTCGACATATCTAAATATTCTAAAGATCTACGCCCATGAGTCAAAAACGAATCATGGTCTCGGCCAGTTTAACGAATATATTTCTGATAATACTGGCTTTTTTAACGAATTATTTACATTTTCTTTATGGTTTCTTGATACTTTCTTAGAGCTTTCTTAATTGAACCTTTGAAACCTCATTGATATATAGGGTCTCTTTGCAGCCCACCTCTATCTTCTATTGTCCGTTATTATCCATAAGTAGTTTTAAAGAGTAAAAGTGACCCCAAATAGATAGGATAAAAAATTCTGTAAAATAGTAAGCGAAAGCTGAAGCCGCAAAAAATTCGAATCGTAAAAAATGCATATTATTCGAAAATACGCCTTGATCACTAAAGAATTGAAATGAATTCAGTGTTAGCCCTGTAGCCATTAAACAAGCTGAAAAAAGCAATACACAAATGATCGACCAGATTCTTTTGGCTTCAGATTGTAAATTTTGTAATAGTTTTAAATGTAATACCAAGCGACCTAAAATGATCAAAGGCAAAAATAAAAGAGCATTTCGTAAATGAAGATCACCATTTGAAATAAGAAAACCTAACAAAGCAACAAGCATCAATTCAATGTGAAATATAAAATTAAATACAAAAAGTAAAAAGCCTGTTGCCAATATAATTCGAAGATCAGTCGAAAAAAGAATATCGCTGACAAATCCACTCAGAAAACTAACTTGTGCGATCGACATCACATACCTGAACGGATTAAAATAAAAAATCAGCAAAGCTGAAAATAAAACCCATGATGACAGCGGTGAAAAACAAATGATCATTAGTTTTTCTCTGGTATTTTGCCAGCCTGAAATTTCTAAAATAGCTTTCTGTTGATTTTTAATGATCGAAACATTTTTAAATACATGAATTAAAGTTGATTTAACAATTTCGTAAGTGCTCTTCATATCAGACTCCGTTTAAGATCCATATATATCATAACGTATGATCTTACCTTTGATACAACCAGCTGGCTTAAAATAACTTTCAGCTGACAAAGGTCGCTTGACTACGAACCGTTTAAAAATTTTATTTTTCAAAGCATATTCAACAACTTGATCAGCATCTAAATCTTCACCGACCATTTTTTTAAAGAAGACCATTTCCTGTCTGGGTAAAGCTTTACTTTTTTTCGCAGGAAACATTGGATCGAAATAACCCACATCATAGTGTGAATCTGTAGATTTAAGATAATCTAAAGCATCACCAAATATAAATTTTATATTCTTCTGGTCAGGTTCAGATAGCTGCGCTTCCGCACAAGCTAAGGCCATATAAATCACAGGGTTTCTTTCAATCGCAGTCACACTATAACCCAGTTGAAATAGAAAAAAACTATCTATACCTAACCCTGCTGATAAATCCAAAACCGATAGACCCTTGTCACCTTTACCTAAAGCTTTAGACAACGGTTCGTTTTTTATACTTAATTTTTTTTTATTGTAATTGATTTTATCTTCGATGAAATCGATTTGAAATTTATGACCAGATTCATCGATGATCATGGGGCAATCTGACTCAAAGTTTATCTTTAAATGCTGACTTAAATCATAATTTTTATTTAAAAAGTCTTCCCAATGAGAATTCTTTTTTTTTAACGAATCTGCTGTGTAAGTAAAATGAATTAAAGAGTCCAACTGTTTTTAGTTCCTACATACCAACCGAATTCTAGAATTAGTATGCCATTCATTAATAAAAAGTTTTTATAGCCAGCTAGCTTGGCTTCAATCAAATCTGATCCCACTGGCGATTGAATTTGCGAAATTTTAATTAATGTTGGAATAGACCAGAAAATTAAAATTAAATTCGAAAGAGTTGACCAAAAAACACTGCCGTAGAAGTGATGGTATGCAAACCAAAATACTAAGAATATAATCCACCAATAATTTAGTAATTTTTTGGCTCGGTCAAACCCTAGCCTTGTGACTGTGTTTTTGATTCCTGCCTGTGAACTTGTTAATAGATTTCTAAAGTTATTTAAATGCAATAAAAACAAAACTGACCAGCCCCATAAAATACCAAAAGCAAGGACTTCAGTGTCGATGCCTGCGCCCAGCGCGACTTGATATCCCAAAACTAAACCCGCTCCAGATAAAATAAATAACAGTAATTCACCAAAGTGTTGGTTTTTGTAAGATTTCCTGACAAATATTTTTCCGATCAACACCAAAGCTATAATTATACCGATCACTTGTGCTTCTTCAGGTTGGTTAATCATGACTGGGATCGAAAATAGAGCAGCTATAAAAATAAAAGCCCGACTCATGAAAACAGCATCAGCAGCCGTTAACCAGCCCTCTTGAATAGGCTTAGGGTCTTCGCTTGTGTTAACACGATCATAACCAGTAAAGTGGTCAATCACATCGTTACGGATGTTAATTCCTGCAAATAAAAATAAAGACCCACAGGCGGCTAGAAATAAAGTCCATGCATCGAACATTCGACCATCAACATAATTTTTTGCTAAAACATAAAAAAGAGGGACTAAAATCAGTAAATATTTTTTAATTTTAATAATATTAAAAAACATGATTAAAAAAATCGGTTTTTTGATGTCTGATTTATTTTTGATTTCGAAAGTGATCGTTTCTTCCACTGAGCCTAAATTAAGTGTAGCAACAGGTATCGCAATTTGATCTTGCGAAAAGCTTCCGTACAAATGCTTTTTAAATAGTGGATCTGATTTTTTTAACGTGATGAATGAATTCAATGGGATGGCTTCCTTCTCCAGTAAAGCACATCCGTCAATACACCCAAAGATTTTAAAAGCTCAGGACTTTTCATTTTTTGATCTAACTCATTCAAATGATGTTTGTATAAATTGATTAATTTTGAATTGATTTCATCGAACTGTTCAACTTTTTGATTAAAGATGTTCTGCCCTTGAACAACGTCAGCAGAATAACATTTAAAAATATCATCCATAGAAGTCGATTTTATAAACTGATCAATCGAACTTCGATCGAAATCTTTAACTAAGAAAGATCCAAATGAATTCAGATATCCCGATTTCAGATCCCCTAATAAGGCCTTACCTTCTTCGTTACGAATATTGTAATCTAATAAGTCATCACTGCGCTGAAATAGTTGGCCTAAAATTGTTCCCATTTCATTCAAATTTTTGTGCAGTTCAGAATCAAAATTATTTTGCGCCATCAACGGAGCCCGTAAACACCATCTAAATAGCGAAGCTGTTTTTAAGTGATGGATTCGATCTAACTGTTCAAGGCTGACAAAAAAATCACCGACAACAGAATCCTGTAACCATTCACCTTCTAAAAGATCTGAAATCGTTTCGCTGGTGAACTGAACAAGTTGAATATTTCCAAACTGAGATAAATTCACCATCACACGGGCCAACAAATAGTCCCCTGCCAGCACTGCATATTCAGGAGTGTATTTATGCCATGCTGCTTCTTTGCCACGACGCAACTGTGATCGGTCAACCAAGTCATCGTGTAAAAGTGAAGCATTGTGAATGAATTCGATCGTTTGACACAATAAATTTTGAGTTTCTATAGGTAAAGCTAAAGGATCTGCAACTATCTGCACAAGTTTTGACCTAAAGCCTTTTCCTCCGCTGAATAAATCATCATACAGAAGATTAAGTTTAGGTAAATAAGCTGGGAAGTCCTGAGGACTAAATATTTTAAAATTCATATACTCA
>JAYTPA010000188.1:0-1209 GCA_043747495.1 Bdellovibrio sp. | reverse complement strand
AGCCCAAAAAGCTTTGCAAAAAGGGATTGAAGATCTTTCTAAAACGAAAAAAAATATTTTATCACAAAAAGAAAAAGGAATTGATCTTCAAGGCGTTATTTTAACTGCAGAAAACAGCACAGGCTACGTGACTACATTTGTGGGCGGGCAAAGCTTTAGAAAATCTCAGTTCAATCGAGCTTTATACAGCCAACGACAAATCGGTTCTTTGATTAAGCCTTTTGTTTACTTAACAGGATTTATTGAAGGCATTGATGGACAGAAAGTCACTGCAACCACATCAATCCCTGATCAACCTTTTGAATGGAAAATGGATAAAACCAAATGGCGCCCTGAAAACTACGATAAAAAGTTTCGTGGTGATGTTCCTTATTTTTATGCTTTAAAAGAAAGTTTAAACGTGCCTACTGCATGGATCGCACAAAAAGTAGGACTTGATCGTTTTGTTAAAATTTGTCAGGATTTTGGTTTAACTTCTAAAATCGAAAAATTTCCGTCTAGTTCCCTAGGAGCTAGTCAACATACTCCGCTTGAAGTTTTACAAAGTTATTTAAATATTGCCCGCTTTGGCGAAATGCAAAAAGTGTCATTTATTGAAGCCATCCGAAACAAAGAAAATGAATTGATTTATCAACATCAAATTACAACAGAACAAAAAATTGATCGTGTTAAAACAAGTCTTTTAGTGGGAATGATGAAAGAAACTTTTCATTCAGGCACAGCCAAATCAGCTAAACTGTTTGGATTTAAACAAATTGCAGCTGGTAAAACAGGGACGACTTCTGACGGTAAAGACGCCTGGTTTGCAGGATTCACTAAAGATCAAACATCGGTTGTATGGCTTGGATATGATCAAAGCTTACCGACATCTTTGACTGGCGCAGGTGGAGCTGTGCCGATATGGGCTCAGTACATGAAAGCTTTAACTGTGAATGATGCTGAAGTTGATTTTGACTGGCCTAAAGAAACAGAAAAACGCACTGTTGATGAAGTTACAGAAAGCACTCAAAGTGAATTGATTTTTGAAAGGTCTATTTTTTAATTTCTATAGTTTGCCCCTCATAGGCAAAACTCCAGTCAGTTTTCATTTTTTTAAAATCTTGGTCGAACGTGCTAATGGCTTTGTCCTTGAACTTTTGAATATCCTTAATACCAGCACTAGGATCATAATGAGCCATAAGTACTTGTTTGACGCCATAGCGATTGCAA
>JAYTPA010000187.1:0-1368 GCA_043747495.1 Bdellovibrio sp. | reverse complement strand
ACTTTTAACACGATCAGCACACGTGCTGGTGACGAAGTGGGAACTTCACACGCACTTGATCTAGGTATTTTAGCTGGAGTTGATTTAGAATTTAACAGCAAAATGTCTTTCGGTGCGGATATGAAATACTTATTCAATATGTCGAACAAACTAAGCGGCAATTTAGCAAGTGGTAAGTCATCACCTGAATCTTTTGAATACTATGTAGGTAGTATTTTTGCCCGAATGAATTTCTAATTGTTAATAACTTGATAATAACTTTAAAAAAGGTCAGCTTAAGCTGGCCTTTTTTATTTGTGCCTTTAATCAATTCAGGTATATGCTCATTTTATGATAAAACTTATTTCAATCTTTTTTTTATTTTTGACGAATATCAGTTTAGCAGAAAAAAACTATAAGTTAGTTAATGAAATACTTTTTGAAACCAGTGTGCAACCTGTGTCATCTTACGATTATCAAAATTTTAAATCAGTTTATAATGATCCGACTTTATTGGGTCTAAATAATAAACTTTTTAAATCAGCAGAAGAAGAATTTTTATTTATCTACTTAGTTTCGATAGAAGCCGAAGATATAGGTATTGATTCAGATCCGATCGTTATTAAAAAACTGAGTCAGAAAATAGACAGTTCTCGTTTGTCTAAGCAAAAAAACAAAGATACTCAGCAGTGGGTGCAAAAGCTGAGTTTTGCAGCTAATCATTTGAAGCTTAAAAAAGCCCAACATGAATCAAGAGATGCCCTTGCTGCGTGGTATGAATCACTTCAACGAAAGTTCAATTTGCAGGTTAAATCGAATGAATTTAAAAACAAAATTCAATTCAAATAAAGATGATGAAAGATTTGAAATAGCCAAACTATTTTTAATAGTTGCATGTGCAGCGACTAATACAGCTTTTTTTAACTGGACTGAATCAAAGATTAAAGAAGAGTTGGAAATTTCTAAAACAGTGACTTTGTTTGATGATCAGATGCATGAGTATTTAGCATTTATAAGCTTTCGTGAAAGTGCAGAGTTGATTGATATCATGGCATTAGGCGTACACCCTCAGCATACAAGAATGGGTCATATGAAGCGATTAATCTCGGAGCTGCAGGCACATAGTCGCGAAGCGTCTAAGGAAGTTCTGCTGGAAGTTCATGAACATAACCTGTCTGCCATTGAGCTCTATAACCGAATGGGCTTTCAGAAAATCAGTTTTCGCCCAAGTTATTATCAAGATGGGTGCGGGGCTTTCATCTATAAATGGGCAAACGAGCTTCAATCCTAGGGATATTTGAATTTTTCGAGTTAAAAGTTGCCAATTGAAAAGTCATTTGATAGCCTGCAAACGAATTGGGCCGAAAGCCCAATTTTTTTTTGTGTAAA
>JAYTPA010000186.1:0-55340 GCA_043747495.1 Bdellovibrio sp. | reverse complement strand
GGCGAAAGCGAAAAAGCTCCGCAATTAATGTCTCTTAAAAAAGTGGTGGGTACAGCAAAGACTCATATTACTTACCATTTGAAAAACGACCAACTTTTTGTTTTTTCAACAATTGACAACCTGATGAAAGGCGCAGCCACACAAGCGATTGAAAACTTAAATCGTCTGTATGACTTACCGACTCACACAGGGCTTGAATCATGCGAGGCACTCATATGACACCAGGACCAGGTATTCACAGAACTGTTTTGCCAAAAGGCTTTTCAGCTAGCGGAACTAATTGCGGCGTCAGACGTTACCGTCCTGATATCGGCGTATTAATGTCTGATGTTCCAGCTGTTGCAGCTGGTGTGTTTACATTAAATGAATGTAAAGCGGCACCTGTTGTTCACTGTGCAAAAGTATTACCGTCTGACAATGTTCGCGCTATTTTTACTAATTCAGGTCAAGCTAATGCCGCCACAGGTGCTGAAGGTTTCAAAAGAAATCAAGAAGTTCTAGCTGCAACAGCTCAGGCTATCGGCTGCACTGCCGATCAAGTCTTAATCGCAAGCACTGGTGTTATCGGCGTGCAAATGGCGACCGATAAAATTATTCCTGCGTTGCCTGACTTAGTTGAGCGTGCAAATGAAAATGCAGAAAGTTTTGCTTTAGCTATTTTAACAACTGATTTAGTGCCGAAAACAGTCACGACAACTGTAGCGTTATCACAAGGTGAAATCAGAATTACTGGGATCTGCAAAGGTTCAGGCATGATTCATCCGAATATGGCGACAATGTTGGGTTACATTCTAACAGATGTTAAAGTTTCTAAAGAAATTGCACATGAAGTTTTAAAAGCAGCGACTGATTTAAGTTTCAACATGATTAGCGTTGATGGTGATTCATCAACAAATGACTGTGTCTTTTTAATGGCGAACGGTCAAAGTCATGTCGAATTAAAAACGGATGATGATTATCATTTATTTAAACAAGCTGTTCGTGACGTCGCTATATTTTTAGCAAAATCCATCGCAGCTGATGGCGAAGGCGCTACAAAATTGATCGAAGTGAATTTAATCGGTTCACCTGAAAGTCAAATGGCGAAACAAGCAGCACGTGGTGTGACTTTGTCTCCGTTAATTAAAACAGCGATTCATGGTGAAGACCCTAACTGGGGACGAATCTTAGCGCGTCTTGGCGCTGAAAAAGTTCCAAGCCATTGTTTAGAAAAAATGAATTTAACATTACAAGGTGTAACACTTTTTGAAAACGGCGAACCAGCTGCTTTTAATAAAGATGAAGTGCGTGCGCTATTAAAACAAGCCAATGTTAAAATAGAAATTGATTTGAAATCAGGACCTTATCAAGCCACAGCTTGGGGTTGTGATTTATCTAAAAAGTACGTTGATATTAACACTGAATATTCATAAACAAAAAATATTAGGCTGAGGTAGAAAATAATGAGATCGGATTTAGTTGTTATCAAATTAGGTGGAGCTTCTTTACTTGACCCAAGTACTCGGGATGAAGTCATCAGCGCTATCAGAGAATATCGTAAATATGATTACGATGTTGTACTTGTTCATGGCGGCGGACCTGCGATTAATGCCGCATTAACTGAAAAAAATATTTCATGGAATTTCGTGAACGGTCAACGCGTGACGACTCCTGAAATGATTTCTGTTATACATGATGTTTTATTTAATTCAGTGAATGCTGATCTTGTAAATCACTTAGCAGATGCAGATATTCCTGCAGTGGGCCTATCTGGTGCAGAAAACCAATTACTTTTTTGCAGCCAAGCTAGTCCCGAATTAGGTCTTGTTGGCCAAGTTGACATGGTTAGCACACAAAAAATAAATAACATCTTAGAAAAAAATTATGTTCCAGTCATTGCGCCTGTTGGTATTGGTATCAATGGTGAAATGTATAATATCAACGCTGATTGGGCTGCTGCTAAAATTGCATCTGCACTTAAAGCGACGAAACTCATTTTTCTGACTGATCAAAACGGAATTTTAGATGCTGATAAAAATTTAATTGAATCTGCAGATTATGAAACTTTGCAAAGTCTTTTAAAAACAGGAACTGTCAGCGGTGGCATGTACACAAAAGTTTTAACTGTTGTTGATGCTTTAAACAATGGCGTTTCGCAAGTTAGAATTTTACGGGGCACACAGGCCTGTGATGGTTTATGGAGTGATGAAGTCGGCACAATGTGCACGATGAATCACGCATCACAAAATTATTCTTTGAATGAAGAACTCATGGAAAAGCGTCTTTCATGCTAAAACTAAATACGAAACACTTTTTAACTGGCGAAGAACTCAGTCAAGCTGAGCTCACTGGCTTATTAAACTACGCTGTCAGTTTAAAAGCGTCTCGTTATCAAAATGTTTTAAATAATAAAACAATCGCTTTGCTTTTTGAAAAAGCTTCGCTCAGAACCCGTATGAGTTTCACTGTGGGCATTCAAGATCTTGGTGGTCGTGTTCTTGAAATGACGTCCGCACAGAAAAAAAACGAAACACCAGCTGATACGATTCGGGTGATGCAGGGTTATGTTGATGGCTTGATGATTCGCACTTTTGAACATTCAATATTAGATGAAATGGTGAAGTATTCAAAAATCCCAATCATCAATGGTCTTTCTGATTTACATCACCCATGTCAAGTTTTAGCTGATCTACAAACATTACTTGAAAATTTTGGTACATTAAAAGGTCTTAAATTATCGTACATTGGTGATGGCAATAATATGCTTCATAGTTTGTTATTGCTCGCACCTTTTTTAGGTATCGATGTTCATTACAGCTGTCCTGTGGGATTTAAACCTGATCCTGAAATTTTAGCTCGTGCAGAAAAAAGAGCACAGCTTGGACAGGCACAAATAAAAGAATTTAAAACTCCGCAAGAAACAGTCCGTGGAACAAACGCGATTTACACTGATGTATGGACATCAATGGGTTTTGAATCTGAACAGCATACGCGACTTAAAGCATTTACTGGTTATCAATTAAATAAAGAACTTTACGCACTGGCCGCACCTAACGCTTTAATCATGCATTGTATGCCTGTTCACGAAGGCCAAGAAATTACTCGCGATATGATTGAACACAAAAATTCAGTTTTATTTCAACAAAGTGAAAACAGATTACATGCACAAAAAGCCTTAGTGGCCAGCTTATTTAATTCAACAACCCTAACGACTGCAAAGGAAAACCATCATGGCCATCACGACACAGTCTGAATCAAAAGCTCGCATAGCGACACTTAAAAAACTTCTTGAAGAAGACACTGTCAGTACTCAGGAAGAACTTTGCGAAGCTTTACAGAAAAAAAACTTTTCAGTGACCCAAAGTACAATTTCAAGAGATCTTCGCCGTATCGGCGCGATCAAGACAATCAGTGCTGCGGGAAGCGTTGTTTACCGCTTACCCGAAGAACAAATGCTTTTATCGCCAACTTTAACGGCGGGACTTAAAGGTCTATTGAACAGTGTTGAACACAATGGATCATTGATTGTGATTAAAACCCCGCCTGGTTCAGCTAGTCTTGTAGCCCATCATTTAGATGCGACAAAGCCCTTAGGCATGCTTGGAACAATTGCTGGTGATGACACTATTTTTGTGGCTCCAGCCTCATCAAAACAAATCGTTGCGACAATGAATGCGATTATTGAAGAGTTAAGTTAGTCAGTTTTGTTAATTTTTTTGTTAGACAGCTATTTTTTTAAGCCAAGTGTTTAGACTATGAACTTTATCATCGCTCATATTCAGCGGTGTAAAATAAAATAAATTATTTTCTTTTTTATCAAATTGAATATCAATCACTAAATCTTTTGTAAAACTAATTTGCACTATTTTTTCTTCGATAGAAGTCGGCGGCGTTGTGAAACAATTCACAACTAATTGATGACTGGTTAGTGTCATTAATCTTCCCCAAGGCTTTTCACTATAAAAACTGAACATGATTTTTTTGTAGGATTTCAAATGCAGTGTTTTTATCTCAGGCTCTGGAACAGCTATTGGTTTAACAACAGGTTCTGAAGTGGGCTCAGATTTTCTATCAGGTCGAGATTTAAAAACTAATTGATCAGCAATGAATAAAAATATTAACGTATTCATAGCAAAAGCAGCCCATGCTAATGGCGTTTGCCAAACTTTTGATTTATAATTTACAAGCTGCAACGCTAAGTGCACACCTAATAGTCCCAAAACATATTTCCATGAATCAGTCGACCCACCGATCATTTTAAAACCAATAAAAATACTGGCTACGGCAAGCACATAACTTAAAACACTAGCGCCTTTTAAAAAGGCCACAAGATTAATATGACCCCAAGATAAATTTTGCAGGGATTTTAAAAATAGTAATTGAAAAAAAATATTAAAGAATGGGGCCAGTATAAGTGCTACACCAAAAAATTGAATCACCCATTTGCGTTCTAAAAAACGAGTTACAATCATAGACTACATCACTTTTGATCCGGTGTTTTTCTGACCTGATTCACTTTCATTCGTTTGTGATAAATTTGAAGCTTCATCTTTGAAGTTCATTTGCACTATAATTTCATCATTGTTAGGTTTTATTTCAGAAACTGTTTCAGTGGCTACTGCCGTTGGTGCGACTACTGGTTGTTCTACAGCTGCGACTAACGGTTCTGGAGCTTTAACAACTTGTTCTTCAGGCTTTACTGCAATGACTGGCTTTTCTGCAGCCACTGGTTTAGCTTTAGGCTTTTCAACAACTTCATCTTCATATAAATGTGGGTTACGACGTGTCTCAAGAGCAAAAGTAGAAGCTATAACTAAGCAAATTGCTAGCGGATCAAATACGAGAACGAAAATAAGAATTAGATATTTAACTGTTTCATCAATACTGACTTTTAAAGCACGAGCTATGTATATCAATGGTCCAACTTTTTTCTTCACGTCTAATATTTTTAAACTAGCCGCTGTAATTTCTTTTTCATTGTCTTCGACTTTTTTATTGAGTTCTAAAATTCTTGGTTCAATAGCTTTACGGGCTTCAAGACGTTTCGTCACACGACTTTCAGGAATTTCTTCAATTGAATATTGAAGTCGGTCAATTTCTGAAGTGGCAAGTTCACTTTGTTTTTTGAAATTTTCTAATTTAACAGTTTCACCCTCTAATACTAATGATGTCGATTGATAAGCATCTGATAGAAAACCATAGATACCAATACTTGTAATAATACTTAAAACCACGATCGCAAAAGTCATATACATTTTTAATGCAATGTTGACTCGCTTCCAGGTTTGATGAAGGTACGCCGCTAAGACGAACTTAGCAAACTCAAGGGATCCTGCCATCAAGCAAACTGCAATCAGAGCACCTGAAAATAATGCTCCGATACCGACAATTGAAAAGTATGCACCTAATGTTGAAACAGAAGTTGCAGCGATAATAAGTCCGATTGTAATCCATAGTGATATCATGAATAACTGATCGACTTTTTTTGATTTTTATTAACGGGTCTTCGGTCTGGATTGTATCAGTCTAGGTCAAAATATCTTCGTAAAAAGCACCTAATTTATTGATGCGATCCAGTAAATGAATTTCTAAAACCCACAAATCAGTTATTGGCGTTTGCTCGAACTCTCCTAGACCCATTCGTGTATGTACATGATGAGGAAAATCACCCAGTCTGTGCCCGTCCATCCCTAAATTGAGTTCGTAACCCAGATCCAACGCATTATTATGAGCTAGCTGATAAAGTGCCAACCCTGATAGTTTATCTTTTTTCCAGGCCTGAACTGATAATTGAAAAACTTTGTGACTAGCTTCAATCAGTTTATTTTTTGCCAAAATTTCGGTTGTATTAAAGTCTTCAGGATTAATAAGAAAAGTTCGTCCAAAATCAGCTTCATGTTCATTTATGATCGGCCCAACATCGATAAAACAAATGTCTCCGGATTTGATTTTTATATGTTGGTCAGGCAAATCTTTGAAAGTTTTTAAAGTATCACTAGCAATTCTAAATTTTGATGGGTGCCAAAACTTTTCGATACCGTGTTCAGAAAATTTAGTTTTTATCAGTTTTTGCGCATCGCTTTCAGTCCAGTCAATTTGTAAACATGAAATAATTTCTTCAACAATCTGAAGGCATAATTTACGAGCTCGAAAATAAGTGTCTTTATTGTATTTTTCACCAGTCATTTCAAATAAATTCATTGTAAAAATTTATCATAACTTTATGATAAGGTCTAATCAAAAGACAGATGCTAATTTTAAGAATTGTGAGGATTGTTTTATGCAAAAAATACAAATAGCTTTAGTTATTGGGGCTACATTATTCTGCACACATTCTTACGCTCAAACGAAAAAAAATGTTTCACGATTGCAAATGTACAAAAACACTTCTGAAATTATTGAGCTTCAAAATTTTGGTGAAGACCTATCTGGCGTGACTTACAATTACGATACTGATACTTATTTCGTTATTCAGAACAAAACGCCAGTGATTACTGAATTGTCAAAAGATTTTAAAAAGACACTTAGACGAATTGAATTAAAAAATATATTAGATACTGATACAGAAGGCATTGTTTACTTAGGCAACAATGAGTTCGCAATAAGTTCCGAAGAGAAAAATTTAGTGACTTTATTGACTATCAAATCCAATGAAAAAATGATTGATCTGAATCCGGTTAATAATAAAAATATACAGCTTATGTATTTACCTAAAGCTAGCAAACGAAATAGAGGTCTTGAAGGGGTTTGCTTCGCCAAAAAAACTGATTCAGAGACTAATGTTTTATTTGCCGTTCAAGAAGATAAACCAAAACATCTCTTTAGATGGATTAGACCTGCTACAAAAAATCACATTACTGATTCAAGCCAGTTACAGCTCAAAGAACCGTTTAGTGTCGAAAAAAATTATAAACATTTATTGAACGACTTATCAGATTGTACAATTGATGACCTGACTGGGAACATTATTTTATTAAGTCATGAATCCTCAAGAGCAGTTGAATTGAACTCTCAGGGCACCATGATCAGTCAGCTTGAATTACCCGCTGTAGCGACACAATACGAAGGCATTACGATTGGCCCTGGCAATGAACTTATTTTAGCCAGCGAACCTAATATTATTGTTATCATGAAACCTACTGCAGAAACTTCTACTACAACAACAGTTAAGTAAAACTATTGAGTATTTCTTATAGAACAAGTTTCTAATTATTAATTTTAGAAAATCTATGGATAGTATTCAAAATGATCTGGCAGTATTTGTGTTTTATCAAAGCAATTACGCTTTAAAACACAAGGAGATCATTTCATGAAAACAATTTTTTTTACATTAGCAACAGTATTTACACTTTTTGCTTCTGCCTCTAACCACACAGTTGTTGGTTCGAACTACTTCCCTGGATACGGCAACGTTCCATCGAACTTAGTTTGCATCGCTGCCGATTCAGTTAAAGCATCTGTACCTGCAAAATCAGTTACAACTTGCACTAAGTACAAAGCTAGCCTTGATGGCAGCACGTGCGTGGCTTACAAAACGACAAACTCACCAGCTCAGCAATTAGAGGCTGCATTAAGCATTGATAAAAAAACGTGTTTAGAATCAAGAACAGAATTTACAACATCTTTATTACCTAAAGAAGTTTGCACTAAATACGGAACAAAAACTTACTACCAACCACGTTCTTATAAATTGGCTAGGTCTGTACAGACAGACGTATTCCATAACGATATCGAATTCACAACTGTTGCTATACCAGCTTGTCAGTAATTGTCAGATAATTACTTCCAGCCTTTTGTCAGGCCGTCGACAGATTGTCTGGAACATTTAAAGCGAGTGGTTTTGAACCCTCGCTTTTTTTCATTTTTAAGTTGGCCTTGTTCATGGACGCGCTTTCTCCACCGATCAAAACTTTTACGGTCTAATTGCGAACGCATAAATCTAACAAATTCATTGGGCGTAATACCAAACTGTTTTTCGATTACATCAAAAGTTGTGCGATCTTCCCAACCCATTCGTATTAATCGATCCTTACCATCTTGATCAAGTTTTTCGATTTTATCTTTTAGTGTTTTTGATATTCCCAAAACAATTCTCCTTAAGCTAACCATTTACGACGATAATCACCACTTGAATCATAATCGTTAGCTTGTTTCTGTGTATTAAATTTTCTAGATCTAGGATCTGAACCTTGGCCTGATAAGTACAGCCAATTACCCCAATTTGAATCAGGATCATAATCAATCAACAATTTTTCAAAATAACTAGCACCCATTGTCCAGTTCACATTCAAATCATGAATTAAATAACTAGCAACGTTTTGTCTGCCCCGATTTGACATCCAACCGGTTTTTTTAAGTTCTAACATATTTGCATTTACAAAATCATCCGGCGTTTTGCCACTGCACCACTGATTAAAAAATTTAATTTGCACGGCACTCATTTTATTTTCTGTCGTTCTAGAACCGTTAACGCCTCTTTCTTGAAAAATTTTAGCACCCTGTTTTTTGGAAAAGAATTTAAAATAATCCCGCCATAATAATTCAAAAAACAACCAATAGGTTGAATCATTAGCACAGACTTCAGTTTCATACTTTTTAATTTCATTATAAATTTTCAGAGCAGAAATACACCCTGTACTTAACCACGGCGAAAACTTTGATGAATCATCGAAATCTAATAACCCGTTACGTGTTTCTTTATAAGACTGTATACTATCACTACCCCACAAATAATGCTGAAGTCTTTCCAGTGCTGCTTTTTCACCACCGTGAAACAACATAGATTTATCTTCAGTGATTGGGTTTGCAAAATCTATTAATGGTTCAGGAAATTTATTAGATGTTTGGATTAAAGTATTCACTTTTAAGTCGGCTTCGACTTTTTTACGAAAGCTGGTAAACACAAAAGGCATATCTGGCAGGCTAAAAGGTAAATTAGCTTCAGAAATTAATGTATTTTGATCAAAACTTTGGACTTCGATGTTGTTTTGTTTGCAGATACTTAAAACTTCGTTTTCATCGATAATTTCTTCAACGGCAAATTCAGACGTGTAAAAAACTTTTTCAATTTTATGTTTCTGAATGTAATCGTTTAATACGTGACCGATACCGTTTGTTTCTATAATCACGAACTGTTTGTGCGCTTCCAAAGACTTTGTAAGCTGAAGTAAACAATCATCTATGAACGATTTTCGGAATTCGCCCGCGCGGTGATAGCTTTTCGTCGGGCACCACAAAATAAGGCCACTTTGACATTCAGCTTTAAACTGCTCTAATGCCAAGTTATCTTGTATTCTCATGTCAGATCGTAACCAGTATAATCCCCGCATAAATCCTTGTATTAAAACATCATTTTAGCATGTACAAATAGACAGTCTATAGTGATAATCTAACTGTGTTATATGCCAGAGGTTATGTGATGAATATACAGTCAAAAGTTTGTGAAAGCTGTGGGCGCAGTTTTGATTTTCGCAAAAAATGGGAAAAAAACTGGGATAGTATTAAGTACTGCAGCGATGAATGTCGAAAAAATAAAAATAAATTCGATTATAAAGACCAAATATTAGAACTTTTGAACAAGCGTGAATCTGGTAAAACCATCTGCCCAAGTGAAGTTTTACCCATGCCTCAAAAAACTGATAAAATATTTATGGAGCACGTCCGCAGAAGTGCAAGGCTACTAGTTCACGACGGTCAAATTGAAATCACTCAGTCTGGCAAAGCTGTTGATCCAGATAACTTCAGAGGGCCCATTCGTTTAAGGCTAAAGAAGTAATTTATGGATGAAATAGAAAAATTTTTTAAATGCCCCTATTGCTTAGAAAAAATATCAATGATTTTAGATGTCACCGTGTCAGGACAGCAAACTTACATCGAAGACTGCGAAGTTTGCTGCAACCCCATTCAAATCAGCTACACTTGTGAAAAATCTAAGGTCAAAAATTTCAGTTCTGAAAAGATAAGTCAGTAATTTTTTATAGTCCGCCAAAAACTTCCATCGATTCTGAAATTCCTTTGACTGATTTTTTACCGTAAGATTTAAATTTATTTTTTAATAAACCTGGCAGCGAATGCCAAATACTTCCTGATATAATAATATCAACATTAAGTTCTTTAGTTAAACCTTCTAGTCGGCTGGCTTTATTAACTGTATCACCAATGATTGTGTGTTGTAATTTATGATCGGTCCCAATAAGACCTATAACTAACGGCCCTCTGAATATTCCAATCCCAATTTTAAGTGCTGGTAATTTTTTATCAGTAAGTCTTCTATTAAGTAATTCTAGTGCCGATAACATGGCTATTGATGCTTCAACGGCCTTTGTATTTTCTGTAACCCTATCTAAAGTATCTAAATCAACATAGGCTAAAATTCCATCACCTATAAACTTATCGACAGAAATATTAAATTGCGCAAAAACATCCAGCATCGCTGTAAAATAATCATTTAAAAGCTCAACAATTTCCTCTGGCTTTAAATTTTCTGATAGATTTGTAAAGCCACGAATATCAGTCATTAAAACTGTTAGTTCTCGGTTCGTACCTTTGATTGATCTAAAATCTTCTTTCAGGGCTTCTTCAGCTACTTGGCGGGTTACAAATTTTGAAAATGATTTCAAAAGCCTTGTTCTTTCACCTAACGTATTACTAAATTCGTTTAAATTATGCAAAATAGCTAACCACAATCCCCAAGCCCGGCCAACAGAAGACTTATGCATAAAGTTTAACTGACCTAATTCATCTAAATGCTTTTTGATGGCATTAACATGGTCTTTTTCCGATAAAAAATGAAAACTAAATGTAATCAGTAGCCAAACTAATAAAAAACTCACCAAGTAAGCTGTTTCAGTAATCAGTGAATCATGACTAGCCAATGGTGCTGTTCGACCATTATTAAACTCAATCGACTGACTGAACAAGAAATGCAGCAAAATAATTACAACAACTAAAATCGGCGCTAGTGTTCGACTAATTTGACTGATCCACATTTTATTAAGTGAAGTCAGTTTATTTGCTGAATTATTATTTGTCTGTTTTTGCAAAGCCCAACTTAAACCGTAGGATTGCGTGATTCCCAAAAGTAAACTAGCCATTGCTAATATTTCAGGGGCTCGGGACTCTGTCGTCAAATGACTTATCTTTAACATATTTTGTAAAATAGATAAGGCTATAATAGTTGATAACAAATAAGTACTTACAGAGAAAATAATTTGATGTTTTTTAATATAAATAACGAACGAATTTTGATTTAGTTTATCTGATATTAAAATAAATAAAAATCCGAGATTAAATAAATTAGTTAATCCAATATAAGTCCCTGTGTAATAGCAACCAAATCCAAAACCTGGAATTGATAAAACCGGGCAAGCTCGCAACCCATATAATGATAGAAGCGGTATAAAAATTAGGTTTAAAAAAACAAAGAACCCAAGAAACTGGTATAATCTTATATTCATGCTTTTATTTTCACTTAAAATAGCGTCATTGACCAGTTTAGACTAAAAAAAATAGACTTAATTATGATTTTAGTTATGCTTAGAACAGGATGAGGAGTTCACATGACAATCAATAAATTATTATTAGCTTTTGCTTTTTTATTTACAGGCCATCTATCTATAGCTGAGGGTCTAAGCCCCGTTGGTTTGTGGAAAACAATTGATGATGAAACTAAAAAAGAAAAATCCATTGTTGAAGTGTATGAAGTCGACGGCAAATTACACGGGAAAATTCAAAAGATTTTTAGACCAGCTGATGAAGACCAAAATCCAAAATGCGATAAATGTAAAGGCGACATGAAAGATCAACCGATCATTGGTTTAGAAATTCTAAAAAAGCTTAAAAAAAGTTCTGATAAAACATGGAATGATGGTGACATCACTGACCCCAATAATGGAAAAACCTATTCTTGTAAAATTGAACTCATTGAAGATGGTAAAAAATTAAAAGTTCGTGGGTTTATTGGTTTTTCACTTTTAGGAAGAACCCAAATCTGGGAAAGACAATAGCTAACTAGCTATACATTGCGGCTGATAATCACTCGCATATTCAATACGGCCTTTACCACTTTTCTTAGCGCGGTACATAGCCTCATCAGCAATTTTAATTAAATGATCAGGCTCAGATTGTGCGATAGGCTTATTCACAATACTGTGTTCTAAAACGCCTAGACTGGCTGATATCTGTATAGGCTGTCCATTAATTTCTTTAATAGATTCAATACGGCTTAAGATTCTACGCGCTACAATTCTAGCGTCTTCATGGGCTGCAATGGATTCAAGAATAATCACGAATTCATCGCCACCAAGCCTAGCAAAAGTATCTGTGTCGCGAATACATCCACGAACAGCCACTGCTACAGACTTGAGCAAATCATCTCCGACATTGTGTCCTAATGTATCGTTTACTTTTTTGAAACCATCTAAATCAAAATAAACTACGCCGATCGATTTTTCATTTCTTTGGCCTAAAACTAGAGTGTGCATTAATCGATCTGTTAATAATCTACGATTAGCTAAACCAGTTAGCGAGTCATGTGTAGCCATCATATGTAAGCTGTTTTTAGCATCATTCAGTTTACCTAATAAAAACCCTGTGTATCCAGCCACTGCAATATTTAAGATTAAAATTCCTAAGCCAAAATAATAATGTTGGGCCCAATAAGAATCTTTAAAAAAAAGATAAGACAAACACACAACACTTAAACCTGAAGAGGCGTACAAATATTTAACGTTGTATCTAAAGCCATTACCGATCGCGACCCAAGTATAAGCGAAGAAATAGACAGCAGATTTTTCATGACCGCTGATTAAAAACAAAGTTAAAATAATGGGATCGTGAATAAGTCCAATAATTCGTCGTGTGATATTTTTAGCAGGCGAAAAAAAAATATGGGCCATAAGTGCTATTGAAAATACATTAGCAAAGATCGATAGTTTAAAAATATCTGGATTAATTTCACCGAATAAATATTGAAAACCACAATAAACCAGCGTCGTTGCAACAATAACGACACGTAGTAATGCCTGCTGTATTTCAGTGTCTTCGCTGTTCTTTGTGTGTTGTTTGTACTTAGCAATTAAACTCATGCGCTATCCATGTCCTTTTGTGTGACATGTACTTATCGGTACACACTGGACTTTTTTTAACAGCCCATTGTTTAAAAACAAAAATATTGATTATCAAAATGAGACAGGACTTCATAAACAAAAAAAAGCCAGCTCGTTTGAGAGCTGGCTTTTAGTTTATAAAAATAATCCTAATATATTCTAACTATTTCCTAATCAAAACTACGGGGAACCAAGTCCTGGTAAAGAACGTGTCGTGAACACGCCATGGTATCTTGATTTTTTATTTTTTGGCTGTAAAGCTTGTGCCATTGGTGACAACTTCGTATCAACCATCATTAATTCGCCGTCTTTAGCCGTTGTTTTAAAACTTAAGATGTAAGTTTTAAGTAATGTGCCTTCAGTCGAAAACACAACATCAGCACCTTCACCAGCCATTGATAGTAAAATACCTAATGTCACTTGATTCGTTAAAGCGTGTTGTCCTAATTCAGCAAATGCTTTTGTGTAAGCCACATCATTAGAATAATTTTGCATCATTTTTTTGAATGCTGATTGCATTTTTAATGTTGCTGCTAAAGTTTCACGATTTAATATATCAACACATGACGTGCCAGTACCACTTAGTTTATTTTCTGGAACTAATGATTTACAAACACGGTCGCCTTTTTGTGCGTGAACGAATTTAACTCGCTCTGTTACCCATTTGCTGATGTCTTTAGTTAAGATTGATTTTGATTTAGAAACGATATTTTTCATGTTTTGATCGTTTAAACCAATATGGGCAACGATGCTTGTAAAGCCAAGATCCATAGCGTCTTTAGGCATTTTCATATCGATAATATCTAAACCCGTGCTGTTGACTACATCTTGTAATGAACTATTAAAATCACCAGTTGTTGTTTTTTCGTCTTGAACTAACCAAGTAAATTGACCCATTTCTCCTGAATCCGAGACTTTTTTAGAAGTCATATCTGTCGCTTTATATCTGATGCTATAAAAACCTTGTGTCTGGTTTGTATGAGTTTTAAAAGCTTTCGTTGCAAAAGTCTCATCATAAATACCAAATGTCGCTTCGATTTTTGAATTATCAAGATGAACATCAGTTGTACTGTGCGATTGAATTTTCGATTTTGTTGTTTGCGTATTCAAAATGATTGGTAAACCGAAGAAGAATGATGTCGTTCGACCTTTGCTCATTTGCTTGAATGATTCAACTTTTTGTACACTAGGCACAACACCAAACGGAGTCGATTTTTTAATTTTTTCTGCCATGATTTGCGCAGCTGCCACGTTACCACGGATTAAATCGGCGTAAACTTTAGCTGATTCACTGTCTTCTAAACTGACTAAATACGAAAATCCATCATCAGTATTTTTAAAGTTCTGAACTCCGATCTGAGCTAGTGCTAATCCAGCACCCATTGATAATGCATCTAGTTTTGAATTCGTAATTTTAACATAAGCTGAACGCTCATCAACTTTTTCAACATACGTTTCCCAAATACCTTGAGCCAACGAAGTTGTGTTGATTGAAGCCACACCCATACCTAAAGAGCCTAGGAATATTAATCCACCTTTAGATTTGTAGCTGATGCTTTCGCCAGTTCTCATTCTTTGAACCTGTTCAACTTCTGAAGGAACGTTTTTGTATCCAGAAATTGATTTAGCCGTTTTCAATGAATCAGCATAACGAACTGAAGTTACTTCAGTTCCTTTCATTGGTAGAAGACCTAACAATGACCACATTTTCGCCGATGCACCTGTTGCATTTTTGTAATGAAAGTTAAGACTTGCTCCTAAACCACCTTCTAATAATTCAAAGAATGTATTTTGGTAAGCGGTTGCAGATCTTGTTGTTTGTAAACTTAAATAAGTCGGAGTTTTATTATTTGAATATAAGCTTGATACCATTGGAATAGCACTTGTATCTGCAGCTTCTAAAGCAACAACTCTGATAAAAAAGTCATAGTCGATATAAAACATTGGTCTTAATTCAGCTTCTAACTTTTTCTTATGTTCTTTTTGTTTTTGTTTTTCTTCTGGTTGACCATCAGTGTTTCCGCCGTCGTCATTTCCACCATCATCAGATCCACCATTTACATTGCCATCATCGTTTCCGCCGTCATCAGATCCGCCATCAGCGCTTCCGTTATCGTTTCCACCGTTGTTAGCTCCGCCATCAGCATTGCCATTATCACCGCCGCCGTTCGCGTTGCCGTCAGCATTGCCATTCGCGTTTCCATTGGCATTGCCATTCATATTTCCGTTATCACCGCCGCCGTTCGCGTTGCCGTTCGCGTTTCCGTTAGCATTGCCGTTCGCGTTGCCGTCAGCATTGCCATTTGCGTTTCCGTTAGCATTGCCGTTCGCATTTCCGTTAGCATTGCCATTTGCGTTTCCATTAGCATTGCCATTCATATTTCCGTTATCACCGCCGCCGTTGGCATTACCGTTAGCATTACCGTTAGCATTACCGTTAGCATTACCGTTCGCATTACCGTTGGCATTACCGTTCGCGTTTCCGTTAGCATTGCCGTTCGCGTTTCCGTTAGCATTGCCATTCATATTTCCGTTTGAATTTCCAGTTGTGTTGCCGCCGTTTGAGTGACCATTTGAACCACCGTTAGCATTGCCATTTGCGTTTCCGTTAGCATTGCCATTCGCGTTTCCGTTAGCATTGCCATTCATATTTCCGTTATCACCGCCGCCGTTCGCGTTTCCGTTAGCATTTCCAGTGGTATTTCCACCGTTCATATTTCCGTTTGAATTTCCAGTTGTGTTGCCGCCGTTTGAGTGACCATTTGAACCACCGTTAGCGTTGCCGTTAGCATTGCCATTCGCGTTTCCGTTAGCATTGCCGTTCGCGTTTCCGTTAGCATTTCCAGTGGTATTTCCACCGTTCATATTTCCAGTTGAGCTTCCACCAGTTGTGTTGCCGCCGTTTGAATTTCCAGTTGTGTTACCACCCGTAGTATTTCCGCCCGTAGTATTTCCACCAGTCGTTTTTCCACCGCCGGTGTTACCATTAGTGCCATCATTGCCTTGATTGCCTGGGCCGTTATTGCCTACGCCGTTACCGTTATTGCCCGTGCAAAGATTCGGGTTTTTAGAACAATCAAATGTGTTGCCCGAATTTCCATTCCCAGTGGTTCCACCAGAAATAGCTATTCCGCCGTTTTTGCCCGCATGAGAGTTTAAACTTGTTAATAACAAAGTGATTGCAAGCATTCTAATGATTGTATTGATGTTCATTGGACTTTCCTTTTGGTTTTTTATATTTATAAGATGCGAATTATGACATATGTTTAAGCAAATGTCATAAAGTAGTTTTCAACTTGTAAATTTTCCTTCACTTTTGATAACAACTTTCGAAGTCAGTCATGCAAATCTTGGATCAAAATCAAATACAGATAAAACAGTTATAATCGCTACAAGGTGTCCAGTGACCTGACAAAGTGACAATTATAGCTGTCGTTCTTTAAAAGTTGTAACCCCCTAAAACCACAGACTAATCACTTGTAAATTCTGAAAGAATAGCCAAAAATTATTGTATGTTTAAATATTTGTCTTTGGACACAAGATCCCTGGCGCTAGGTCGTCTTTCAATAGCTATCGTTTTGATATTTGATTGGTTTTATCGTTTTTTCAATAGCTTTGATTTTTATTCTGACTTAGGAGTTCTTCCCCGCGGTCCATCGATTGGTGAATTAGCCAACCCCTATTTCTTTTCAGTTTTTAATATGGCCGGTAAACCTATCTATATATATGCCTTTTTACTAATTGGTCTTATCTTTCACTTAGGCTTACTCGTTGGGTACAGAACTAAATTATCTAACATATTGTCTTGGGTGTTTTTTGTTTCGTTGTCTGCACGAATGCCGTTAGTGTCACATGCAGGCGATGATTTGATGAGATTAGCTTTATTCTGGTTGATTTTTTTACCGACGAATCAGCATTATTCTGTAGATCGTGCTTTAACAAATTTACAGCAACAAGTGACATCGAAGTTTGGTGATCAAATCCTGAATACAGCAAGCCTTGCGCTGATGTTGCAATTGATTTGGATGTACTTTTTTACGGGGTTATTAAAATGGCACCCCGTTTGGACAACTGAAGGTTCCGCACTTTACCTAGCACTTGAACTGGAACAATTTCTGACCCCTTTCGGTGAATTACTTCGCTTACTTCCTTATGAATTTCTTCAGTTCTTAACCCGCATCGTGCTTTACAGCGAAATTATTATCCCGCTTTTAGTTTTTATACCTTTAAAAAATCATTACTTCCGATATGTCAGCATACTGACATTTGTGTTTTTTCACTTGGGCTTATTTATGACTTTTAAATTAGGGAACTTTCCATGGATTTGCATAGCTTACTGGATGGTTTTTATTCCTGGCCATTTTTGGGATTTCGTTCTTAAATCACTGAAAAAGAAGCAGCAATCTGTGACTATTTATTTTGACCCCGAATGTACACTTTGTAAAAAAATGAGTTTTTTGATTAAAACTTTCTTAGCATTGCCTTTTGTTCAGATCAAAGCTGGCAGTGAAGCTATCGTCCAAAGCCACATTCAACAAAACAATAGCTGGGTTATTTCTGATTCTGACAATAAATTTTATTTCAGTTACGATGCTTTTTTAAAGCTTTTAAATGTTTCGATCTTTTCAAAGATCTTGTTTATCTTCGAATCCAGTTTTTTTAGAAAAATTGGACATTTCATTTATTTAAAAATTTCAACTGATCGAAAAAAATATTTATCCTTTTTAAATTATTTTCAATTCAGAAAGCCTTTAAATTATAAACTTTCTTGGTGGACTCATACTTTTGTTGTTGTGTGTTTTTCTGTGGCCACTTTCTGGAATGTGGCTTTACATAAAGACGATGATGCAATTCAGATAAACAGCACTGTGCGAATTATAGGATCAGTTTTTAGATTGCATCAGAACTGGGTTATGTTTGCCCCTTATCCGACTTTTGAAGACGGATGGGTTGTCGTTGATGGTCTTCTTAAAAACGGACAGACCTGGGATATATTTAACGATCAGCCCTTATCATATGATAAACCACAACACATGTCTGATATGTTTAAAAACAGTTTGTGGCGAAAATACTTATCAAATATCCGAGATGAAGATTATGAAAATTATCGACTTTATTTTGGTCGTTTTTTATGTCGTTTATGGAACGATAAAAATAGCGGTGATAACCAAGTGGATTCCCTTAAGATTTACTACATGTTAGATCGATCAAATAAAATCACTGAGCCCCCAAACCCCATCAAACAAGAACTGCTCTGGAGCCACGGCTGCTTTGTTAAATAATTTGCCGTCTTCGGTTAGATCTCTGATTTTTTTGTGGTCATAAATTCTTTGGCTCTCATGTAGCTTTTCCAGCGGCCACCCCAGCGGATTGATCCGGGCAGCATCCAGTAAAAAAATCGATTCCTTAAAGCCGACGGCATTATTTTTTTCAAAAGTGAAAACAGCCACGCATCTGGCGTTGCCATAATTCTTAAATACTTAGGTTTGTTCTTGATGATTTTTGCAATTCTGTAAGCCACATCCTGAGCTGACGTCATAGAGAGGGACATTAACTTTTCTATAAAAGGTGTCATTGATGCGTAATACTCAGAATGCGGCCCTTTAACTATTTGGCTCATTTCAGCTTTATTTGATAAAACAACATTATTAAATGAATCTGATTTTATAAATCCTAATTCGACTAAATTAACATTTATACCGAAAGGTTGTGTTTCATACCAAAGCGCTTCAGTCGCACCTTCAAGCGCATGCTTAGATGCGCTGTAGGACCCCATTGTTGGCATGGCCACCATTCCTGAAACTGATGACACATTAATAATTTGACCCGATCTTTGTTCACGCATGATCGGTAGCACAGCCCTGATTAACGACATCGGTCCTAAATAATTTGTTTTAAGCTGAATTAATTCTGATACAGCATCCATATGCTCAACAACGCCTCTGTAACACACAGCTGCGTTGTTGATGACGACATCAATTCGACCCCACTCTGAACAAACATCATGAACTAATTGATAAATATTTTTATCATTTGTGATATCTAATTCTTTAATTTTAAAATGATCATTTTCTGCAAACTGACCTTTTAAGTGCTCTAATCTATGTGACCTGCACGTAGCAATAACATTGTAATCATTATTTTTTTTTAAGATTTTAGATAATTCAAACCCTAAACCTGAAGCACAGCCGGTAATTAAAATCACAGGCTTATTTTTATTCTTGATAGCTTCTTGTTTCATAAAGTTGCCTTTTTATTAAAAGTTCATCTAAAACTTTTTCACATTTTACGACGTTTAATGGCTTGGCTATTACATTTATAGTGCGATCATTTTTTGTCTTACGAAGTTGTTTTTGAATATAATCATCCAAATCATTTTTTTCTGCTGCAGAAACTAAAATAGTTTGAGCTTTTGACTGCTTCACTTCATCACTGTTTAAAAAACTTAAACCTGTTTCTGAACCTGCTAAAAATAAATCAACAATAATAAGATCAAATTTTTTTTCAGTAATGAGTGATTTTTGCAAAATAGTCAGCGCTTGTTCGGCGCTGACTGCCCATGTGACGCTAGCATCATGCGAAGATCTTGAAATGATATGCTGCCAAAGTGGCTGCTGTCCTAGATCGTCTTCAACAATCAGTACATTTCTAAAATAGTATTGTCTGCTATTTTCCATACAGCCCCTTGTTCTGTTTTCAATCGGCGGATTTTACTTCTTTCAAATCGCTTTTTTTCTTTTTGCATTCTAAGGCTTATTTTTTTTGAACATTGCGTGTATGTTGACCAAAAATCTTCATCTTTATGTTTTACAAAAATATTTTTTTGCAGCCATGGGGCCTCTGCCATAATGTGACATTCAAACTGTTTATTAGCTATTTGCCCTTTTGAAACTGTTTTCTTTATATAGACATTAATCTTTAAGTTTTTATTTGCTTTCAAATTAAATGTTTCTTCGGCCCAAGCCTGCATTTTTAAAACCAGATTTTCAGAGTGTGAAATGTCTTTTAAATGAGTATAAAAATTCATAATGATCTCCTTGAGTACTAACCGTGTAGAGCATTTTTTTGAACTGACCAAAAATCGACGCTTTGTTGAATTTTTGATAAAACCTTATCGACAGCTGCGAATGGACTTCTTGCCGTTGCAAATTCAGATATACATAACCCCGAGGAAGCCAACTTGACAGCGACTTTATAGCCGTTCTGTGCACTTGTTAAATCAACAGTGAAACATCCATCTGACGGTGCTTTATCTGAAAATTTGGTCATCGTTTGTTTTAAGAAAGGTAAAAACCCTTCTAATTCACGACTGTTTAATATGTTTGTGTTTGCGTTAAAATAAACATCTTGATGAATAAGCATTTAAATCTCCTGTTGTTCTTTTTTATTTCTTAGTTTTATTTCTTAAAGTCTAGCAAGCTTGCGATTTCTAAACACACTTTGGCACTGAGCGGTTTTTTAAAATATGGAGGATGACCAAAATCAAGAGCTGTATAAAAATCATAACTAGATATCGGTAGTGCAGAAACCACTGCAAAATTTGAAGCTTCTTCACCGTATTTATTCCACAGATCGATACCTGTTTCATCACCCTCAAGCGAAATATCCGCAATGACTAAATGGTAAGGTTGTCCGTTAATGTATTTAAACCGAATCAGATTTTCGGCATCTTCTGCGCTGGTTGCCCAGTCGACCCTTATATCCTTACTGATACTATTAAATACTTTTTCCCAAAGCGGGCGTAGCGCTAAATCATCTTCAACAATCAGTACACTTTTTGGTTCAGTGTCCAAAAGTGGTACTTCCGGTTGATACTTATATAATTTATACGTTTCTTTTACAGCTTCTGTAGTTTGCATGAAACCCTCCATTGATTTGTTAAATCCATTCTCGGTGTTGAACTTTGCATAGGTTTTAAAAACGTTTGAATAAATCGCAAAATCGTATACTATCTAGACTTATGGCTCGAATAATGTGTATTGAAGACAGTAGAGAGTTTCAGATCTATCTGAGTTCAATCCTCAGAGAACACACATTAGTTTTTTTCGGAACTATCGATGACGCTATACGATCAACAGCGAAATCATCTAATAAATATGACCTTATTTTACTTGATTTATCCCTTCCCGACGGCAACGGAGCTACTGTTTTACCTAAACTTCGAGAAACTCTGAGTGATCAGACCATTCCGTGCATCATTATTAGCTCTAATAATGATTCTTTTTCTAAAGTCGCTGCTTTTGGTATTGGTGCAGACGATTATATTTGTAAGCCTCCAGATTCGAATGAACTTAAAGCGCGTGTGGAAGCCAAGCTTCGTTGGTCTGCTGCAAAAACCTCAGAAACATCAATTATTACTTATGCAGATTTAACGATCAATTCAGATACAATGCTTGTAGAAATCGTGTCTGAAAAAGGCATCAGGGAAAATATTAATCTAACTCCTTTAGAATTTAAAATTTTAAAACTGCTATTGACCCGTCCAGAACAAGTTTTTACACGGGATATGATTATTGATCGCCTCTGGGGAGTCGGTAAATATATCACTGAAAGAACAATTGATGCTCATGTCAGTCATCTCAGAAAAAAAATATCCTCATCAAAAGCTTTAATTTCCACTGTGCTTGGTACTGGCTATAAGATATCAAAGCAGTAATTGCGAGTTGAATGATTATACAAGAAAATCATTTAGTGTTGGCATTGATTTCATGATTTTCAGTTTAAGTATTTTTGTTCTATTCATAAAATTATTTATTCGAAAACTATTATGACTAAAATCGGCATTTGCTTTCAAATCATGACTTAACTTACGGGCTTCTTGACCGTAGTCAGTGAAACCTAACAACTCAGCAGATCCTGAAATCTTATGGGCTGTTTTCCAAATCACTACGCTATCAACTGATTCAATGGCTGCTTGCATTTTCTCAAGGCCATCAACGAGTGTTTCATGAAACCTAGCTAAAATTTTCAAAACCGTTAGTTCATCAGTATCTGAACAAAGTTCTTGAATCTTTTCTTGGTCAAATTCAATATCAGCATCTAAGTTTTGAATAAACAATTTAAGTTGTCCATTATTATGTCCATTAATCATAGAAAACCTTTCTGCTAAATAATTTGTCCAGTTAATAGCATAAACGCAGAACATAACAATAAACAATAGATTTGAAGATTGCTTTAAAGTGATTTGAATAAATCTTCAAACCTGAATCAATGGGTTGAAATGTAAATGACTTAACGACATAATGAGATTAGATAGGAGTCTTTGTGCCGTACAGCTTATTGAGTAAAAACCAACAAGACAATCTTATGCGGGCCAATATTCTTGTGCCCATATTCGTTTTTATTTTAGGTGTCGTGATCACTTTCTTTGTTGCACTTAGTCTGCATAATACAGAAAGTAAAAGCCAACATACGGCAATGGTTTTATCAGCTAAGGATTTTTCAAAACAATTTGAATTGAATATTTTAAATCATACCTTACGTGTTCAATCTTTAATGAATACATTTAATGCGACTCCTTCAAAAATCATTAGAGACAAAAATATTACAGAGCAAATTTTGAGAAATTCAATCTTTGAAAGAATCACTATTTTTAAAAAGCAAAAAAAGAATGATGAAAGTAATTTGCCTGTCTTAAAAAGAATTCTAACTTCAAACTTAGATAAAGATACTTTGCCGAAAATCAATTCAGCTTTTATGACTTCACTTTCTGCACGAAAAAAAATAAAATCAATGGAAAAAAATGGCGAACCTGCTGTCTTCACTTTCATGGAAAACAAAACAGGTGAATATGCAACTTTAATTTGGAAAAGCCCAGCAAACCCTGATGAATACATATTATTTAATTCGCAAATAGGAACTTTATTTGCTGATCTAGTTAGTGAATCAAAAACTGTACTATTCATTGAAGATCTAGACACTGATTTAAAGCTTCTTATCAGTTGGAATGAAAATGGTGTTATAAAAATCAAGAAAAAAGATCAAATGGACAATTTTGAAAAAACTAATTTGAATGATTTACTTTTTGAAAATAAATTTAGTGGTTCATCGTCACTGACTTTTAAATGGTATAAGGCCCAATCTAGCGAAATTAGTACACTGACTTGGATTGTTGTTCTCACTGGTGTTTTAATGACTTCGTTAATTGTGCTATTTTTAAGATTCGTTATTAACCAAAACAGTATGGTTGCAGATTTAGTCATTAAACGAACTGAAGATTTAGAAAGTGCTTTAAATGACGCTACTGAAGCCAACTTAGCAAAAACCAGATTTCTAGGAAACATGAGTCATGAGCTGAGAACGCCCTTAAATATTATTCTTGGTATGCTTGAATTAATCGATGAAAAAACCCAAGATCCAAAAGTTAAAGATTATTTAAAATCAATCCGTGTTTCTGGCGATCACTTACTTAGACTCATCTCTGATTTATTAGACATGGCCAAACAGGATACACGTGAAGTTACAATTAAAAATATACCTGTTCGCTTTCCATTTTTTATTGAAGAAATCGGTCAACTGATTGCATCTGCTGCGCACAAAAAAGATTTAGAATTTCATATTAATATTGCACCCAGTGTTCCTGAATTAATCAGAGCTGACCCAGCAAGACTACGGCAAATACTTATGAATTTATTAAGAAATTCAATTAAGTACACAGTCACTGGGTCTATTGATCTGACTGTGTCGACGGCTAAAGAATCCGTCACAAAAAGCGGGCATCGGGCTACCCTTCGTTTTGAAGTGAAAGACACAGGCGTTGGCATTCCTATTAGTAAACAAAGTCAAATTTTTGAGCGTTTTTTGCAACTTGAAAGCTCAAAAATATTAAGCCAGGGCGGTGTTGGCTTAGGCTTATCGATAGTTAAAGATTTAGTCCATATTTTGAATGGAAATATCACTGTTAAATCTGAATTAGGAAAAGGTTCGGTATTCACTGTTGACCTGGATTTTGACATTGTTAGTGCTGCGCCTTGGACATCGTCATATGCTCAAAAAAATAAAAGTCCTATCAGTGTAGCTATACTTAGCGATGATCCTGTTTTTGTAGATCGTGTTACACAATATTTGAATTTTCCTTTTATTAATTCAAAATCTTTTACAAAAGATCAACTTGCTAAAAATAATTTTAATCAGAATGAAACAGAGTTCACACATTATATTTTGGATCAGCGCCAACATATAAATATCACAGAAATGCAAAATCAGTTTTCTCAGGCTAACTTGATCTTGATTAGTTCAGATAAAACGGTCAATCCGCCAGTTGTCGCAGAGAATACTTATATTGTTGATTATGGACCGCTTTTACCAACACCACTACTGAGTTGTTTGGGTTTACATCGTGCTGAAAGTAAATTTTTTAGCGCAATCACTTCAGAAAAAAAACACACTGACTTGATCGCTAAAAACAGTCATCGAAAACTGACTGTGGTCATTGCTGATGATGATGACGGTAATAGACAACTTTTTAGTGCCTATTTAAATGATTTAGATTGGAATCTAATTTTTGCCGAAAATGGTCAAGAAGCTTTCGAAAAAGTTCAACTGCATAAGCCTGATTTAGTGCTTGCTGATTTACGCATGCCAATTATGGATGGACTTGAATTAACCCGTAAGCTTAGGGCGGATAAGGTATTTTACAACTTACCAGTCATATTGATCACTGCTGATGCGTTAGATGAAACTGAGGCCTTAGCCCGAAAACACGGGGTCTCTGATTTTTTAACTAAACCTGTTCGAAAGACAAAAATGCTAGATTCTATTTTTTCATTGATAAAAGACTAATTATTCATCAGCCCAATATCCGCGACTTTTTAGAATCCAAAACGCAGCGCCAATGGAAGCCACCATTATTAAAATAGCAGATGCAAATAAATACTTATTATCAAACGGTATCGTTGTAAAATTCATTCCCCAAAACGAAGTCCAAAATGTTAAAGGCACGGTCACACTAGCTAGCAAAGAAAGTTTTTTAATATGTTTATTTGTGCGTTGTGCTTGATAGCCCCAGAAAAGTTCAATAGCAGATACAATTTGTGACCGGTACTGAGTCATCGTCTGACTGACCCGTTCACAATGATCATGCAGATCACGAAGTTTCCAGCTTAAGTCATCTTTAGGTTTGCAAACGTTTTGTATTTGTTTGGACACAGACGTTAAGTGACCCATTGGGTAGTCTAATTTAACTAATTTCTTTTTTATATTCAAAATCATCTGGGGGTCAGCTTTAGATTTAAATATTTTTTCTTCAAAAGTTTCAATTTTAGCAAATAAAATCTGAAGTTCATTCCATGTCGTCCGAGTAGATCTGTCTAAAGCTTGATGCACTAAGTGCCATGTATTTTTTTGATTAAAATCTAATTGAAAATAATCTTTCCAGCTTTTAATGGCTGTGGGCTTATCATGTGTAATCAATAGCACTGTGTCGCCAACAATCACAAACTGCATTTCAAAAATTTGACCCTGTAAGTACATAAACCACACCAAATACTGATGTGTTTCATAATCTTCGATTTTAGGACGCAAATCTTTTTTGACACAATCATTGATCACGTAAGGATGAATATTAAATTGTTCAGCATATTTGCCTAAATCGGCAGAATTCGAGCTTTGTAATTCAATCCAGTTAATCATGATTAATTACAGCTAAAAATCATTTTGCCGATTTCTGCCCGACCGAAACTGTAATCAGTAATTGTGTTATCAATTTTAAGTAAGTCTGAGGTACCACTTAAACTGTATGTTGACGTTTGGGATGTAGATTGAATAAAGCGAGCGAAAAACGACTGCGCTGAAGTATTGTCTTTTTGCAGCCTTAATGATGATACTTTATTCGTCGAACTGATCTGCATAGTTACCTGAGCGCTGCCATCTAGACTATCGCAACTGACTGTTGATAAGGCAAAAGCTTTTAGGCCTAAAAGACTTGTGATGACTAAAATAATTTTTTTCATAGATGAGGGCTCCTTATATTCAGGCTAAACTTTTAAATTGACCAAGTCTACTGACATTACGCAGCTTCTGAGCTCATATCCCAGTCAGCAAACGCTAGCACTGCGGGATGTACTTTTAAAGCGCGAGCCAAGACTTTAGCTCTATCAACACCCATAGCAATACGATCGTGCTCTAGTGACGAAATCGTAGCCTGCTTTAATCCAGATATTTCAGCCAGTTCTGACTGAGTCAAACCTAGTAGTTCTCGATAAATTTTTAAAGCCTTACCTGAAGTCAGCTTTCCATACTTTTTTGCTGGTACAAATTCACTTTTTAATAATTTTTTGACATTTTTTGACATTTTTTTATCAGTCTTCATTTTTATTTCTTCCTATAATCATGAGGAGTCACTTTTAAAACTAAAATTTTAATGGCTGAACCTTCTACCATGTAAATCACACGCCACTGTTGGTTTAATGAAGATGATCTAGCCCCCTGCCATTCACCTTTTAGGGTATGATCCCAATAACCGTTGATCCTTAAAAGGCCCTGTGGCCCGTAATGCTCGATTAAGTTTTTCCAGGCGTCAAAAGAATCGCGAATTTCAGATGGTGCTTTTTTTAGTTCTTTTTCAGCTGATTTCGCAACAAGAACAATCCACATTACTTAATAATAATATATCTTATAAGTAATGTCAATAATTAAAATCTGGTTTTAAACTTCCTCTAATCATTACTCCGCATTTAAATTGTTTTTAACTAAGCGGTACATCTGCCTAAAATCATCGGGATTCGTCCTGACACTTGGGCAGCTTGCCGTCCCCCACGTACCAAATAGCCACCATCAAATCTAAAACTGTAAGCGACAGCCAATAATTCGAGATGTCGTCACTAAGGCTATCAACACTGTATTGGCTGACTAAAATATCAAGCACCGTTGACACAACAAGGCTTAGCAAAATGGCACGAGGAATATTTTTTTCTAGTTCTTTGGTTTCTTCAGAAAGACTGCTGGTATAATCATGAATTTCAGATGAATTATTATTTTTCTATCCTGTAAATAACCAATAACCCCACTGATGACCCTGTGTTGCTGGATGTGTAGGTCGCCCCGGTCTTTTTTTCGAATTCTGGAGTGCTTTTCCATGACAAAGTTTTTTGTGAATAATTAATGCCAAGCTGCCAGTTTGAATTAAGTCCATGCAGTACACCAAAATACATCCATTCCTCATTAGGTTTGACTGAATTATAATTCAGTGGCATGGCTTGCTCTTGCTGAATATAAAAGTTTAGAAAAGGTTTTTGCTTACGAATCCAATAATAAGTCAGTGTAGGGATTAATCTTAAGTTTAGATCAGAATTGAAAAAGTTATGTTCAAATCTTGTTTTAAATTCTAAACTCCAGTTTTCACCGGGCAAAAATGGAAGTAAAAACTTGGGCGATAAATCTAAGATGACAAGATCTTCATAACGATTATTTGTATTTTCCCATTTCCATTCAGTTACGGGATCTGTGATCCAATCCTCATCATGACGAAAACCAGATTGTCGTTTGTAAAACAAGCCCGTACGAATATTAGGGTGAAAACGGTAATACTGTCCTAGAAGGATTGATCGATATCGTTGGTCCTCAAACTGGTTAACTCCCGAAGCTTCAAATAAAGTCGTCCAGCTTTTGTTAACATACATGATACGTGTTGTTAGTTCTGAATCTGTCCCACTTTTTTTGCTTGCTGGAATATGATTTCCCCATATTGAAACCGAAAAACTGAGAAAAAAAATAAAAATGAACTTGTTAATTATAATCTTCTTTAAGTAATGATTTTTTATAATTTAGTTTAAGCTTGTTCTCAACATCACCAGATGTTGGATCTAAATTCCAGTTCAATTTTTTTGTCCATGCATATTTTTTTGGTGCTGTTAGTCCTTTTTTATCAGTTACCAATATGCCTTGACCTGCGTTAACTACGACACTTTTTTTTGTGTTGCTCGTTGTCACATCAACACTGCCTTCTTCCACACACATCCATAGATCAGTTGCACGTTCGTCATCTGTGCCAAAGGCAGTGAAAAATTGTGTTCCCCTGACTCCCATGACAGCTGTAGGTGTTATTACTTTGAATTGTTGCTTGAGTTTTTGTTTTGGAATTTTGCTGAACACTGATCCTGAATTGAGCGCTACAGCATTTTCTTGTTTAAGCGGAATCGTAAGGTCGGAATTTTCATTAAGTTTAAGTTGGGCATTGTCATCCATGACTAATATAACCAGTGACTGTGAACCCGTTTTTAAACTATCACCATCAGACACAACAGTGTTTTTTTCAGCTTTTTTGGTTTGACCATTTGAAATCACATTAACTTCACCTTGGATGTAAGTGATTTTTCCGCTGTAGGCGAAAGTCTGGGTTGATAGGAATAGAATAAATACTGTTAGTTTAATAAATTGTTTTTTCATACCATAAGGGTAACTAGGCAGTGCTTGCTAGACAAGATTATTTTAAAACTATGCTGAAAAAAAATAAAGGACATCAGATTTTCTGTGTGGCAAGATCTATTAACTGCGGATTATATCAAATAAAAAGGTTAAATGAAAAGTAAACTCTGGTTTCTACAAATCCCCATTATAGTTTTAAGTACGTTTGCTATTTTTGCAGTCAGTGAAACCGGGCATAAAACAATAACAAATTACCACGTACAACAGATGATTTCAGCACCGTTACTAAATATTTCAAACTTCTTTCTAGATCTAAAATTCAACTTAAGAGGACCACAAGCTCCAAAAAATTCGAAAATCGTCATACTAGATATAGACAACGCTTCTGTTCAGGCCATTGGTCGTTGGCCGTGGCACCGTCATGTTATGGCCGAATTAATTGAAAAGGCTTTTAAAGCTAACACAAAGTTTATTGGGCTGGATATGGTGTTTAGCGAAGAAGATATTCGTGTATCTGACGAGCTCTTTAACGAGCTTACAAAGTTAAATTTAGGCTATTTGAAAGCCCAAGTCGAAACCGATCCTCTTCTTGCTAAAACTATCTCTGAGCATTCAGATAAATTGGTCTTGGGCTGGACTCCGCAGGGTTCATGCCCACCAAGATTAAGTGTACCCGAAAAATGTCCGTTGATAAATCAGTCATCTGAAATTGAATATCCTGAAAACTTCGAAAAATTTTCGATCAGATATCAAATACCCGAACGTATACCTGTTGCTGAGAGCGCTCTATTTTCATCCTACGACACTTTGGCAAATTTGAATATTTTCAATGCTGTTGCCAAACATTCTGGTTTTTTTCAAGCTTACCCTGATCCTGATGGCACGATCAGAAGATCACCAGTCATACAAATGCTAAACGGTAAAGCGTATCCGTCACTGGCCCTACAAATGGCACTTCTTATTCAGAAGGAAGAATTGCGTGCTTCCTTTAATAAAGATGGCCGACTTGAAAAGCTTCTTTATGAAAATTCAAAAAAAGAATTACAGGCAAATTCTACAGGTTTCATTGAATTCAATTCACGTGGCCCAGGCTATACATTTCCTTATGTTAGTGCCCTTGATGTTTTCGCCATAGGTGAAAATATTGAAGGTCCACAACTTGAACGAAGCCTTAAAGCAGCAGAAAAACTAAAAGATGCTTATGTCTTAGTTGGTTTATCAGCACTAGGTGCTGCAGATCTTCGAGCTTTTACCTTTGATAAAATAGTTCCAGGAGTTGAGGGCCACGCCACTGTTTTAGATAACTTATTGGCTGATGATTATATCCGCCACGAAACAACATTGACAACTTATCTACTTGTTATCTTAGTTGGATTCCTTTTTGCTTACGGACTTCAACGATTTGGCTCACTTCAAGGACTTACGATTACTTCGATCGTTTTGTTGTTATCAACTGTGATAGACTATAAAATATTGTTTTCACACAACCGTGATTGGAATTTTGGGTTTTTTTACATTGAAATAGCCTTCATTTTTTTCTTTTCTACTGTCGCAAAATACATCATGGAAGAAAAAGATAAAAAGTTCATAAAAAATGCTTTTTCCAGGTATGTTTCACCAGACTTTGTAAATATGCTTATCACTGATCAAAGTAAACTAACCCTCGGCGGAGAAAAGAAGTTACTGACAATTTTATTTGTAGATATTCGGGGTTTCACATCCTTTTCAGAAACAGTTGATGCAAAAACACTGTCCCAATTTTTAAATGACTATTTAGGTGCGATGACAGATATCATTTTTAATAAAAAAGGAACCTTAGATAAGTATATTGGTGATGCTATTATGGCTTTTTGGGGTGCGCCGTTAGATATTCAAAATCCAGCGACTTCAGCCTGTGAAGCGGCTTTAAAAATGGTTGATGTAATACAGACTCAGAATACACATTATTTACAAACCTATGGCCTAGATTTACAAATAGGAATTGGACTGAACACTGGCCATGTCAACGTTGGTAACATGGGTTCATTAAAAAATTTTTCATACACTGTCATCGGTGATCACGTCAATATAGCTTCAAGAATAGAAAGCTTGACTAAGTATTATGGTGTAAGTCTTTTAACAACCCGATTTACTATCGATGCAATTATTGCGGAAGGATCTAAACCTCCATATTGTCGCACTTTAGATTTAGTTAAAGTAAAGGGTAAAAAGCAAATCATCGAAGTGATTCAATTATTAGAAGCTGATTTCCCTGCTGCAAGTCTGTCGACTTTTAATTTAGGGCACCAAGCCTACGTTAATAAAGATTGGGATCTTGCAATTCATCATTTTACAGAATCAAATCATCTGTTTAAATCTTTGAAACTTAAAGATGATCTGCCCAGTTTACTATATATTCGCAGATGCCAAGATTTCCTTAGCCAATCACCAACCGGTGGTTGGAATGGTGTTTGGGAAATGTCTGATAAATAAGAGCCAGAAGAGCCGGTTAAAAAATTGGTGCGGACGGCAGGACTCGAACCTGCAACCTACCGGTTCGAAGCCGGGAATTCTATCCATTGAACTACGACCGCACAGTATGAAATAATTAAAATCAGACTAAACTATTCATCCCACCAAATCAACTTGTTCGGGATTTGGTTTTGCGTATTTCCAGAGCTATTTTTCGGGAATTTAGGCTTTAAATCTGTTTTAAGATGTTCAATAGCGCTTAATAACCCCTGTTGGTAATTTTTCTGTTTAAAATTCTGCTGTAAAATCTGAACTAAGCGGGCTGATAATTCATCACACCCTGCGAACTGCGATCTAGGATCGGGCTTGATGACAATACGGTGTTCCATTAATGAAATCATTAATAACAAGCCCTGATTTGATTTTGTTTCATACAAACGTTTCAAAAAAAATATTCTTTGTGACAAGGCTTCAACACCTTGATCACGAATAGATTTGAAAGTTAAAAATCTTTGGATGAAATGAAGTTTTCCTAATAAAAAACCTAAACCCAATGAAACAGCAACCACTGCACTTAATAAACTAAACATCGAAGACGCTGTCCAACCATATAGATCCATTAAATAACAAACTTCAACAATACTAAAGCCGATCAGAATAAAAATAAAACTGAGAATCCATTTCACATGTAAAACCGATGTGGATTTTTCAACAATCACAGGCACTAATTCAAAATCAACTTCTGATTCAAAATCCGCGATCGCTTTTTCAATGATTTGCGTGTCTATTTTAATATTTTTCATAATGTTACCAATCGCCAGAGGCGCCCCCGCCGGAAGAACTTCCCCCGCCGCCTGACCAACCGCCCCCGCCCCCGCTTCCACCACCGCCGCGACCACCGCTTAACAGGGCATATAAAATCCAAAGAGCTGTTGAAGGACTAATTAAGAATATAATCACCCATAAAATGGCAAACCCAATCAATAAAAAACCCATAGGGATTTTCTTTTTCCCCGTGTTTTGATTTTGGTAAGTCGATAAAAATTTATTTTCAGATCTAGATAATGAAGTATCTGACTGGGCTGCTTTTAAAAAATCTTCAGTGTTAAAAACTCCACCAGATTCACCTGTTAAAATGGCATTTTGCGCGGCCATCACTGTGAGCTTTAAACCTAAATAAAAACTTCCTGCTTGCATCAGTGGTCGTGTGATATCTGAAATTATTCTTTTTGCAACTAGATCACTGACTGAACCTTCAAGCCCTTGACCGACTTCGATTCTGATTCTTCGCTCAGCTAAGCCTACAATAACTAATAAACCGTCATCACGTTTGGCATCACCTAACTTCCATTGATCAAACACCTGAATGGCTGCTTGTTCGATGGGAATTTCTTGTAGGTTTTCAACAATTAGTACCTGAATTTGAGCTTGATGTTGGCTTTTGAAATTTCTGATAACCTGTTCGATATCTTGAATTTGGTAGGGATCAAGGCTATTCGCTTGATCCACCACAGGACCTGACAGCGTTGGCACTTTAAACTGAGCCAAAGCTGTATGTGTAAAAATAAAAACTAAACTAAAAAAAAAGGGTATCCTAAAATTTGACGTCAGGAGCTTTTTCATTTTGTGCCTTTTCAGATTCTGCGACATCCCATTGAGGCATTTTTTCATGACGGTAAATAATAGAATTCACAAAACTAGTTGGCGGTACAGTCACAAGGTTATTAAAACTTTTAATTGATTCAATATAACGATTTCTAGCCACAGTAATGCGATTTTCAGTGCCCTCAAGCTGCGCTTGAAGATCTAAGAAGCCTCTGTCAGCTTTCAGATTTGGGTAATTTTCAGTGATGGACATTAATTTACCTAATGCCATTGATAAATCACCTTGGGCTTTACGATATTCCTGAAATTTTTCAGTTGTCATATTTTTAGGGTCAATTTGAATCGATGTAGCTTTGGCACGGGCTTCAACAACACCTTGTAAAGTTTCTTTTTCATGAGAAGCAAAACCTTTAACAGTCGTCACTAGATTGGGAATCAAATCAGCACGGCGTTTATATTGATTTGTGATTTCAGCCATAGTGGCTTCAACTTCATTTTTTTGTTGAGGAATACTTTGAATTCCGCAGCTTGATAAAATTATAAGAACTAAAACCGGTAATAACAATTTCATACATTCTCCCAAAAAAACTTTGTTAAGGCCGCTTTTCAACGACTGTTGGAGAGCATAGCAAAATCTTGCGAAAAAGACATCAGTCAGTTAGGCTGTAACTCTATGCAGCTAACAGATGTAAAAAAACAGACAAAAACCCTTACATTGGCCAATGAAAATGATTTTGTTGTTTTTGAAAAGCGCAGTGGTCAAAGAACACACAAAGTCAGCCCGACACAACTGGGTTTAGTCGAAGTTTTAAGCCATCATCTGGATCAGGAACTTTTTGTTGTTCACCGTCTTGATAAGGAAACTTCAGGATTAATTCTTTTCGCAAAAAACAAGAAAATGGCCCAAGATTTTGCAGTGCTTTTTGAAACACACCAAATCCAAAAAAAGTATTTATTTTTAACAGATGCTGACCATAAAAAAAACGAATTTTCTGTAAAAACTCACATCGAAAAAACAGAAAAAACTTATATTAATAATCCGAATAAAGAATTCAATTCAGTAACTGATTTTAAATTTATCAAACAATTATCTGAAAAAATAAATCTTTGGGAAGCCCTACCTAAAACAGGAAAACCGCATCAAATCAGGCTGCATGCAGAATTAAGTGGTATTCCTATTCTAGGTGATCATCTTCATGGTGGCAGTCCCTTTTTTAGGATGGCTTTACATGCTTACGAATTAAATTTTACAATTGATCATAAAAAATACTCTTATCAATCGTCTGCGCCTTTGTGCTTTACAAGGCCCCTGAAATACCTAGCCGATTTTATAGAAAGTGAATTTGAAAATTTAAAAAAACAAATTCAAATCGAAGAAAATCAAACTTATCGTGTTTACCACCGTGGTCTGAATGAAGATGAAATCAGAATAGATTTATACGGACCTGTAATCTGGATTTATTGGTATAAAAAAGATCCTCCAACAGGATTAGATATTTCAAGTGTTGATCAGTTTTGTAAAAAAAATGATTTCATTTACGTTATTCGTCATATGATTAATCGTGGCCAAGGTGTCGGCGGTCTTGAACATAAAGATTTATATTACACCGATTGCCCTGAAAAATGGGTCGCACTAGAAAATAATATAAAAATCGAATTACGCAGAGATCAAGGGTTTTCACCAGGACTTTTTTTAGATCAACGATCAAATCGCAGTTGGATTTTTGAGAATTCAAAAGACAAATCAGTTTTGAATTTATTTTCTTATACATCAGTTTTTTCAGTGGCAGCAGCCATGGGTGGAGCCAATCAAATCACGACTGTGGATGCAAGTTCAGTTTTTTTAAATTGGTCAAAAGACAATTTTAAATTAAATGACATCAATCCTGATAAGCATGAATTCTTTGCGCAAGATTCATTGCTGTTTTTAAAAGGAGCCATCAAAAAAAATCGTAAGTGGGATGTGATTATCTGTGATCCCCCGTCTTTTGGCCGTACTAAAACCACCACTTGGAAAATCGATAAAGATTTACCTGAATTGATTGGGTTGATGGAATCCTGTTTGTCTTCCAAAGGGGTTATCTTATTTACTTGTAATTATGAGAAATGGACCACAGAAGATATTAAAAAAGTATTTAGACAAAGTTTGAAAAATAAAAAAATAACGTTTTTGGATTTACCCATACCCGATCTTGATTTTGAATTCCCTGATAGCTTTGATAATTTAATGAAGGGTGTAATTGTACAGGTTGGGTAGTTCGTCTTTTTCAAAATCTACTCCCGGCCTGAAATATCCACTGATAATGTCTCAATTTGGACTGTTTGCTTAAATACCTGAAATGCTATTCCCACCCAAGATCTAAGGTATTGATCTAATTCATATATGACCTATAATTATACTATGAGCAAAATGAACCAAAAAGGCACCTCTATAATTTCTGTTTTAATTCTTATCGGGGTTTCATCTGTCATTATCTCTGGATTAGTTTCAATGATTTTGAACCAAAATAAAGATTTGCAGTCTGTTGGTGAACTTATTATTATTCAGGATTTCGAAAGAAGTTTGTCTGCCGCTTTATCTGATAAAAAAGTTTGTAGTTTTATTATGGCAGGAACTATTTTTAATTCGGCCCAGGCTACAGCAGCAGTACCCTACACGATAGATATTGGCAATAAACCTGTCTATGCTTCTATCTTGTCGCCTACGGAGCCTGGTGTTTTGCTCACACAAAAAGGTCAGAAAATTCATTCGTCGAATAACAATCTAAAAGTTGACAGCATACGCTACGAACTTTTTCCAGGACAAGTTATTGGTACGACTGGTCTTTTTTACGGTCAGTGGATTATTAATTTTGACACGACTAAAGCCATAAGAAGATATAAACCACTCGTACTTGAATCCTCAGCAATTGTTGATATGACTGATCCAGATAATGCAACAATCACCAATTGTTTTGGTTACAACAAAAATGCAGTCATCACACAAAGCTGCCCTCCTGGCATGGCCTTAAATGGGTACACCAGCACTGGCGCTATAAAATGCAAAAACAACCATCCACCTCGCTGCCCCACGGGACAGCTTTATTCCGGTATAAATAGTGATGGCAGTATTCGATGTATCAACCAAATCCGAATTGGTTCATGTCCAATTGGTCAAGTTATGACCGGAATAGATGATGATTTTACACCTCAATGTAGGAATTTATAATGAAAAATAATCTAAGAACAAAAAAAGCATTCAGCATTGTCGAAGTTTTAATGGCTATTGGTTTACTAGGCATTATTTCTGCGGGCATCACTTCAATGATTTTAAGTCAAAACAAACAAACTCGTGCAGTAGCTGAAAATCTGGCTGCGCAAGATCTTTATAAGAGCCTAATTACAAGTTTATCAAACAGTGAAGTTTGTAAATTTATTTTAAGTAAACACAAATACAACATTCAACCTGTGATGAATGGTCACTCTATTTCTAAAGTTGATTTAGGTGATGAGCCCATTTACATGAATATGTCCGCATCAGGCACGCCCGGTTTAATTCTGACTAAAAAAGGCGATCAAGCTTCTGTTTATGCCAATAATTTATTTGTGAGTGGTATTTCTTATGAAATCACAAGTGGAACAATAGCTGGAAGCAAAGGCAGCTTTAAAGGACAATGGATTATAGAATTTGATAGTTCAAAAACTGTTCGTCCTATGAAACGTCTTAATATTTCTTCTTTAATTACATTAAATGTAACTGATCCGACAGCTTCTGAAATCATAAGCTGCATGAATGAAGCAGAAAGTTCGTTTGCGACTCAATCTTGTGATGATTCTGAAGTTGTCACTGGCTACGATGAATTCGGACAAATTATTTGCAAACCGAATTACCCCAGCTGTCCTGCAGGTCAAGCCTACAATGGATCAGATGCTGACGGAAATCCAATTTGCATTTATCAAGTCATCGTTGGTTTATGCCCAGCTAATTCAGTTATAAAAGCCATATCTGCTAATGCACCACCTGAATGTGTGACAACAACACCTGTGAATGCTCTTTGTGGTTCATCCAGCGGACAAACTTTAAATAGCGCTCCAACAAGTAATTTATGTGCCGCAGGTGATCCAACACAAGTTAATGGTAACGGCCCATGGAGTTGGGCTTGCGCTGGGGTCAACGGTGGAACAACTTCTAGCTGTTTAGCTTATGCTACTCCTTTAACTTGCGGATCATCGAATGGAATTACAACAAACACAGCACCAACCTCAAATCTTTGTGGCAGCACTGGCACGGCATCAATAGTCAGTGGTTCAGGACCCTGGACGTGGACTTGTACAAGCACTTCGGGCAACACAATCAACTGTCGTGCAGAAAAAACTCCAGAGATTATTTCTGTGACTCAAGCTACTTACGGAGGCAATTGTCGCGGAGTTCCGCAAGGCAACGTGACCGGAACCGTACGCAGTCGATGCAACGGACTAAGATCTTGTTCATTTACTGCAGGTAATGGAATGTTCGGTGACCCTTACGACGGATGTCGCAAAACTTTCACTGTATCCTATAATTGCGGAGCTACTGCAAAATCACAAAGCTACGGTCCAAGAAAACATGAGGGTTACAGCGTGACATTATTTTGTAATTAAAAAGTGAAATGTTTGGGTAAACTAAAAAGTTTTGTTTAGCTAGTTTTAACTAAATCCCCTGCAACCCGTCTTGAACTTGAATCATTTCTTTACGTTCGTTCATGATCCAAACATCGACATGATCATCATCAAACGGAATAATCGAAATGATTTCAAAACTGTTTTCATCAGCTGAACATTTATTTCTGCAGAATTTTTCAAAATCTTTAAAGTTAATTTTTTCAGCTTCTTCTGTATATGCAACTGGATTTTTTTGATCTGAAGCTGCCAAAGACACAAAGAAGTCCGTATTCATTCTACTTGTGTTTTCTTTTAAACCGATGTCTGACTGATCATTTTTGTTCATTTCGTATATAAAACCTGTTTTCAATGGTTTAATATTACTGCTATTTAGCGAAAAACCAGCAGCATAAAGATCAGTCGTGTACCGTCCGTGTTCAGCATGAAAAGACATTAATGCTGAATACATAGCGGATAAAGTGGCTTTAGCAGAAGATCTTCTAAGACTAGCTAATCCAATATTAGATACCTTTTGTGCCGGAGCTGAAACAGCAACCGTTGACGAACTAACCGTATTATTTTTTTGAACTTCAATTTTGTTTTCAACTAAAGCTTTACCAACAGCATCTTGAACTTTTTCTTGAACTTGTGTTTCTAGCTCTGGGGCTTGCGACAAGTCAGCTTTTTTTCTGGGTGTCAGCACTGTCACTAACAAACATACAAAAACAATTGTCATAATCCATCGGGTTTGATTTTTTTTAAGTTGTTGGCGATTGATCGGTTTTTTAAAAATCTACCCACGATCTAAAATATCCACTGATGAATCCTGTGTGCGGATCGCATAATGCGCTTTTAAAATTTCGATTTGCTCTGGTGTGACGTCTTCATTACGACCTAATTTTTGTAAACGTGACTGGTAGATCTGATACAAACACAAAGCCCCTGCCACTGATATATTAAAGCTTTGGACAAAGCCTGGCATAGGGATGATGACTCGTTCATCAGCGGCCTCAAGCATTGCCCTGGAAACCCCGTCTTTTTCGTTTCCTAAAACTAAAGCATGCGGAGTTGAAAAATCAATTTCGTGTAATGGCTTAGCTGAATCAAGCGATGTCACACACAGTTTTATTTTATTATCTTTAAAATATTTAATTGCTTCGGCTGATGTTTTCCATTTTTTAGTTTCGATCCATTTATCAGCCCCTTGGGTCACACGCTGTGATTGTTTAAACTTTTCTTGGGTCTCGATCACATGAAAATTGGTAAATCCCAGGCCTTCGGCAGTGCGCATTACTGCACTGATGTTTCCCCGATCATAAATACTTTCTAATACCACAGGAATTGAAAAGCAGCGTTTGCTGACTACATTTTCAATTTTTTTCTGACGATCTGGTGTGAGCATCGGCCAAATTTTTTGTAATATTTCAGCCGAAGATATAAATGATTTTGGTTTATATTCTACAGGATCAACTAACGGAAAATGATTAGCGTGTTTGATACTCACTTATTAAAAACCTGATTTTGATAAATCACGAGTGATATTTTTTTGATGGGCCTCTAATGTACCGCCACCGATTTCTAAAAGCTTTGCATCACGCCATAATCTTTCAACAATATATTCGCCGACATAACCGTAACCACCTAAAACTTGAATCGCACGGTCAGCTACGTTTTTTCCCATTGTTGTGGCGACTAGTTTTACTCCGTCAGAATCTAAACGATTACCTTCTTTAGATAAATCTAAGCGTCTTGCAGTATCATACACGTAACAACTGGCAGCTTTGTATTCAGCGTAGGAATCAGCAATGTATTTTTGAATTTGGCCAAAAGAATTTAACGGTTTTCCGAAAGCTTCACGTTCAGAGGCGTATTTATTCATGATTTGAATAGAACGTTTTGCGATACCAAGACTCATAGCTGCAAGGCCTACACGTTCAATTTCTAAATTTCTCATCATGTGGTGCATCGAATCGCCTTCAGCACCGACAAGACGGTCTGCCGGGATTTCACAGTTTTCAAAAACAAGTTCTGCTGTGTTTGATGCGCGCATTCCAAGTTTATCCATAATTTTTTGGCCCACGTAAAAACCTTTGTCCCCTTTTTCAACCATGAATGTTGAAATCAAAGCCTTACCGTTTTTTTCACCAGTTTTTGCATAAACCCAAACCAAATCAGAAGCTGTTTTATTATCGTCAATGGCACCATTTGTGATCCACATTTTACGACCATTTAAAATATATTTGTTATCTTTTTTAATAGCTGTTGTTTTCATTCCTAAAACATCAGTCCCGTAATCGGGTTCAGACATCGCCATTGAACCAACGAATTCCCCTGATGATAATTTGGGTAAATATTTTTGTTTCTGTGATTCTGATCCGTTGATCACTAAATTATTTACACACAAAAGAGTATGCGCTAAATAAGCTAAACAAAAACCTGGATCACTGGCCGATAATTCTTCATGCACAATACATACAGCTGTCGCATCAAGATTTGATCCACCGTAAGATTCGGGCACTGTGATTCCTAATAAACCCAGATCACCTAATTTTTTAAATAAAGCTAAATTAAATTTTTCATGGCGATCATGTTCATGCGCTTGAGGTTCAACTTCAGTTTCGACAAATGATTTCAAAGTGTCGCGCAACATTTTATGAGTTTCAGTGGGGTTCGCTAAATCAAAGGTTTTTAAATCTATATTTTCCATGGGCTTGACTGTAACAAAGATGTCAGGCTTGATAAAGCAAAATAAAGATCACATGAATCACAGGAAATAGGACTATGAAAGCTACTATTTTAGGCGTTGGAACAGAATTAACTACGGGACAAATCGTCAATAAAAACGGAGCTACAATTTCTGAAATGCTTTTACCTTTTGGCGTCATAACCACAGCGCACTTGGTTGTTCCTGACGATAGAAATTTGATTTTAAACACACTTGAATTTGCTGCGGCTCATGCAGATCTGATTTTTGTGACCGGTGGTCTTGGGCCGACCAGCGACGATTTTACCCGTGATTTGATCAGCGAATGGGCCAAAAAGCCTTTAGTTTTCGATGAGACTTCGTGGCAGCACGTGCAGCAGCGCCTAACAAGTCGTGGCTTTACAGTTAAAGATTTACAGAAACAACAATGTTATTTTCCTGAAACAGCAAAAATATTAAAAAATACCAACGGGACTGCTAACGGTTTTCAGATCACAGTGCAAACCGCCCACGGTCCAAAAGAAGTTTTTGCTTTACCGGGCCCCCCACGAGAAATTGAATCGATATGGACGGATTATATCCACCAGTGGTTAACAGCAAACACCCAGCATATTGATAAAAAAATCACAAAATCCTGGGACACCATGGGTCAAGGTGAATCCGATGTGGCGGTCACTGTCGAAGATATTATTAAGCAACATGGTGCAGGTATTGATTTAGAAATCGGTTACCGTGTGCACTTACCTTATGTTGAAGTCAAAATCACTTACGTTCAATCCATCGAAGCTAAAGTTCAGCCCATCGTGCAAAAAATAAATCAAGCTTTAAACCCGATCACGATGCTGCGGGATTTTGAAAATATCACGGATGTGTTCGCCAAAAAAACGGCAGCCGTGGATTTTGCATTTTATGATTTTGTATCTGGTGGATTTTTACATTCTAGATTATCTAGCTATTTAAAAAAATATAAAAACTGGATGTGGAAACAATCACAGCGTCCGTTGGATACTGATTTTTTTAACGAAGAAGAAAACTTTTTAGCTTTGTTTCCTCAAGATGATAAACATTTAAAGGCTGTGGTCATTGGACATTTTAACAACAAAAGATTTAGTCTGTCTTTAGAGACTCCGCCGAATTATAGCTTGATGCCTGAACGTCGCCAGCAGTATTTTGCCGAAATGGCGATGATTGAGTTCGTGAAAAGACTATTTTGATACTTTTGTTTTGTTTTTAATTTTTTCGATAGAACTTAGGTTTTTACGATATAAAAAGTTTTTTCGATAATAATTATTTAAACTACAAACCCGGTCGTTAAAAGATTTTCCTGACTCCGTATCAAACGAAATTGTTATGTCTTTTGTGTCTTCCGACTGTAAAACAACGCCTTTACAAGCCGATTTAATTTTGTCACCTAGTTTGGGTGCTGCTATTGTTTTCATACACAATTCAGCTAGCGGGTAAATTTTTTCAGAATCATCTTTTGCGTCTTTTTTTAATGTTTCAATTCTTTTGACTAAATCATCTTCAAAACGTTTATAAAAAGCATCTAAGTTGGCTTTAGATAAATCCTTTGAAAAACTAATTTGTGATCTGGCTTTATCTAAATCAAGGCTTAATTCTATCAGTTGGGTTAAACTTTGTGACGATGATAAATCAATCATCGCTGCTAAATCTGGATCAAGTTTTCCATTTTCGGCTTTATGCAGTAAATCTTTTCTGACGATTTCGCCCATAGCTTTTGAAATCAAAAATGTGTCATTAGCTACAAGTAATTCAGATAATTCAGAAAGCTTTTTTTGTGCTTCAATTTTAGTTTCATTCGATTTCTGATCGCTCGATGAGCCCTTAGATTTTAGGCTACTTGATCTATTAATGATATCTAATGCTTTTTGTAGGCGTTGCTTAGTCGATACAATCAGATCTCTGGTGTTGTTTTTTTCTTGAATTCCGCCGGGCTCGTCCTCAAGACTAGTTAAGTAGGCAATCGAATTTGTCATAAAAATCTTGGCTTTATCTTCGACTTTAGCCAGCACTAAGTAAGGATTACTTTCTTTAACTTCGGAAGATTTATCAGAAGTTATTTTTTGGGCTTTAAAAATAAGATCACTGATGTTTTTATCAAAATTATTTATATTTGGTAATTCTGGAAAATTTGCATCAAGAAAAGTATCACAGTTGGAACTTATGTTGCCATTTGCATCAGTTTGCTCTGATCTAGATCGCCCAAAAGATGTACCATTGGACCAATAATAGATTTTGGGTCCACAAACAGGATCAATGACAAACAAATCACTGATTTTGGATGGTGCAGGACAATTAGTAAAACATACATTATTACCCACAGCCATTAAACTTGTTAAACGACTAACAGCCCTGGTGATAGCAACTTCTTTATCTTCAGCTTTCGCAAAAGATTTTTTCTCTTCTGCTAATGCAGCTGACAATTCTTCTGTCACTTTACTTAATGCATTTTCAAAATCAAGAGCTTCTTTTTTATCTATTGCACGGCCTGCCGTCGTTGCTAAGCTTCCTGAATCAAGCGCTGTGATCCATTCTTCGAATTCTTTGATGTCTTTAGTTACAATTTCAACACCAGCATGGGTGGTCACTTGTGACGAGGACATTTTTTCTTTTTGAGTTTTAAGTTTTAAAAGTGTTTGCATATCTTGTGATTTACAATATGTCGATGCCAAGGCTTCCATTCCGCAACCTGCAGCTTGACCTAGTTTCATTTCAAAAATTGGTCGCATGTCATTATTCGAAGTTCTTTCTCTAAAAAAACCAATCAGCTGATCTGCTATTTCGCCAGCTGAAAAAATAAGTGATCCTACGATGCCACCAGCCAATGTTCCGGATAGTGCAAATATTTGAGCACCTAAGGTAGCAGCTAAATTAGGTTTATCTTTAAAACATAAGTCGTTCGAGGCAATTCGTCCTAAAATAGATTTAGAATAACTATTGAAGTTTTCAATCGTTTGTAATTTTTCTGTTTTATTTCTTTTACCACGTGATGAATTTTTATTTTTAACAATTGAAATTTTAGCGTTAGATAATTCAAGCCTTAAAGCAGCTATGTAATTTAAATCAGGTGTGGCCAAAGCATTTTCTTGCGCTAAAGCTAATTCAAGATCAGAAGCAGTTTGTGTTAATGTTTCAACATCTTCTTCATCACTGGCCTGCTCAAGAATTGAATTTACGTTCAAATTTCGTAATCCAGATACAGCACCTTTAACAGCATTACAATTTGGATCATTTTTAATAGCATTAACAATATCTGTTAATGCTAACTGATCAGCTTGGGCCTGCTGAGTAAGACTTCCGTAAGAATGACAACGCCCCCCAAAAGCAGCGAACATTTGATCGGATTGGTCGACAGCATGACTTTGATTAACGAACATTTGTGCAGCTAGAAAAAGCAGTAAATATTTTTTCATTATTTGGCCTTTTTAGATTTTTCAGCTATAGATTGAACCGTAAAGCTTTCAGAATACAGTTTGGCTTTTTCAGCGCTATTCACATGATCAACCATGACATAGGCCATATCATTTTTACCTAACCAAATTAATCGTTGTGCTTGATATTTATCTTTAAGTGAAACCAGTCTTGAACATTCATAGTGAGTTGATTTTATTTTTTTACAGCCTTCATTTTTTATGACCTTAGCTGTGGTTTTATTGTCTTTCCAGATACGTTCAATAGCAGGTTTATTCGCAATTGTTGTTGATTTAGCTTTAGTGACCAAAACAGATATTTTATTTTTATCGTCTATATTTTCATCAAGAACAAAACTATTTAATTGATTTACAGAATTAAAAGAATTTTTTAAAATCGAACTTTCTAAAGTTAAATTTTTATCAATTTTTAACACTGTCGTGTTTCCAACATGAGGAATTAAAAATCCAGTTACCGACATTAAATAAATAAACAGTTTTTTCATTAATAAATTTTAGCATATTCAAAGTCATCGAATAGTCCAGTTTACCCTGAAGTCCTTACGGCCTAAAAAAGCCTGTATAAAAGTTCTTGCCAAACCCTACTTAAATCGAGTTAAATACAGCCATAGCCAATTTGAAAAAGACGTTGTTTTTTACAAGTTAGCCTGTAACCGAACCTTTCATATGAGATTTATTTCATCTGAGAGAAAAACTAAAAGGAGTTCCCCTATGCAATCGCATAAAGATGTTGCTACATCTACAGCTTCGCCCTCTACGAATGCAAACGCACGATTAGGTGCTTTAAAATCTGCAATCGAAACTAAAACACACATGATCGAAAAAATCAGAGACCAGTTCGGTAAAGAATCACCGATATCGGAGTATTTCGGCTGCATGACATTTGGCTTAGCGCAAATGCGTGAGAAACTTCCGAAAGATGCTTACAATAATTTATTAAAAACATTAGACCAAGGTAAAAAATTACCTAAGGAAAGCGCAGAATCAATTGCTTCAGCTGTTAAAGAATGGGCTGTATCAAAAGGTGTGACTCACTTTTCACATTGGTTCCAACCGATGACAGGATCTACAGCTGAAAAGCATGATGCATTTATTTCTATTCAACATGCGAATCATTCTGAATTGCGCGTGATTGAAAGATTCACGGGATCACAATTAATTCAAGGTGAACCGGATGCTTCATCATTTCCATCAGGCGGAATGCGTTCGACATTCGAAGCCCGTGGCTACACGGCTTGGGATCCTTCATCGCCTTTATTTATTATCGAAGAAGGCAACGGGAAAACTTTATGTATCCCGACCGTATTTTTTGGTTACCACGGTCAAGCTTTAGATAACAAAACGCCGTTGTTGCGTTCAACAGATGCAGTATCAAATGCTGCTTGTGAATTTTTAAAATTATTAGGTGACGTGGATGTTAAAAAAGTTCAAACCACATTAGGCGCTGAACAAGAATATTTCTTAGTGGATAAAAACTTTGTGGCTATGAGACCCGACATCATCATGACAGGTCGTACTTTAATTGGAACACCTGCAGCGCGTGGTCAACAATTAGAAGATCACTATTTCGGAGCCATCCCTTCACGCATTAAACAATACATGCAAGAAGTTGAGTTTGAATTATATAAACTAGGCGTACCGATAAAAACTCGTCATAACGAAGTGGCGCCAAGTCAGTTTGAATTAGCTCCGATATTTGAAGACATGAATATTGCTTCAGATCACAATTTATTAACAATGGATGTTCTAAAGCGTATTGCGCTTAAGCATGGTCTTGTGTGTTTACTTCATGAAAAACCTTTTGCTGGCGTGAACGGATCAGGAAAACATAACAACTGGTCAATGGCTAACGACAAAGGTGAAAATCTTTTAGAACCAGGCAGTACGCCTCATCAAAATTTACGTTTCTTAGCTTGCTTAGCTGTAACATTAAAAGCTGTTTTTGAACACTCAGCGCCTTTGCGTGCAGCAATTGCTTCACCGGGAAATGATCACCGTTTAGGAGCTAACGAGGCCCCACCGGCAATTATTTCTGTTTTCTTAGGAACATTATTGGATGATATTTTAAATTCAATCGAAGCTGGTAAAGCTTTAAAAGCCACTGATGAACAAATCATTGATTTAGGAGTCAGTAAAATTCCGAATGTTTCAAAAGATTACACTGATAGAAACAGAACATCACCTTTTGCATTTACTGGAAATAAATTTGAATTCCGCGCAGTGGGTTCAACACAAAACGTAGCTGTGCCAATGTCGATTTTAAATGCGGCTGTTACGCATAGCTTTAAAGAATGTACGACATGTCTTAAAGAATTATTAAAAAAGAAAAAACGTGATGAAGCTGTGATGGAGCTTATCCGCCAAGTTGTTAAAGAAACTAAAAATATTCGTTTCGGTGGCAATGGTTATTCTGATGAATGGAAAGTTGAAGCCAAAAAACGTGGTTTACCGATTTTAAACACAACACCAGATGCATTAGAAATTTTTAAAGATAAAAAGAAAATGCAATTTCTTGTTGATACAAATGTATTAAGCCATGAAGAAATTCAATCGCGTTACCATATCGCTGTTGAACGTTATGTAAAAACATTAGATATCGAACATGTCAGTCTTATTGAACTAGCTGAAACATATGTATTACCTGCAATTGAAAAGCAATTTACAGTATTAGCCAGAGCCCATGCATCGATTCCAACTAAAACCACGGCTAAGCTTCATGAAGGCCGTTTAAATGCTTTAGATAAAGTTTTAGCCAGTGTTCTAACTGATCTGAATAAATTTAAAACTTTAGTTGAAAAATCACAAAAAATTCACGACGAAGAAAAACGTATGTGGGATATTGTTGAAACATTACAACCTTTAAGTTTTAAACTTCGTGCAGCTTGTGATGAAGCGGAAAAAATAGTGGCTGATGATTTATGGCCATTACCAAAATACCGTGAAATGCTACTAGCGAATACTTTAGCTTAAGCTTTTCGATAGTGAATTAAGCTCTCTCTGAGATATTCAGATCAAACTTAATTCACTATCGAATATTTTTTTGAACTAAAGTATCGGTAATTTGTATCTAAATTGTTTTAGATCATAAAATTTTAAATTTGGTAAAAAGGCATTTCTACCCCAAGAATTTACGTTTATATCAACAGGAAACGCATGCCCATAACCACCTATACTGGTTAGGTTATAATTCTGAGTTCCTATGTCTATGTTCGCAATAGTTGTTTTATTAAATAACTGCGCATTGATAGCATCATTTTCATAATTAGCAGGTTGCAATCCCATGGCTTGCATAATTGTAACTAGCAATCTGTTGTAATTTACACCGCGGTAATTATTGCTAAACTTAGGACTTCCAACAGTTGATACAAATCCATTATCACCACCGGTGTCGACACCATCGAAGGAACCTTTTGCACGATCTGAATAATCAATATATTTACCTGAGGTTAAATTTCCGCCAGCATTTCCAAATAAAATACCTGGATGTGATCCCCATCCGTGAACCTGTCCGCTTTCAGTTGTCTGATAAACTAAAGAATTATACAAAAGTGATTTGCCATTTGATGGATCAACAGCTGAAGATAAATTCTGAACTAACTTTGTTGTAAAGTTTTGAAAAAATAAACTATGACGTTCATTCATGCGTTGCCAGTTTGGCTTACCGTTAACAACACCAAATGGTTCATGGCTTGTGATTTGATGATCAAAACCTTGTCCGTCATGTAATCCTGTATGAACACCTAATTGAACACCAAATACCCGGTTGGTATCACACATGATTGCAGCTGTCATCATATCTGCCAAAGCTTTTTGGACTGCAGGCAATTCGATTTGACCTACTGAACTCCAAACACTGATATCAGGATGAGTTGTAAAAAAGTTTTTATGCGTACAGGCTGCTGTTGCAACTGCAGATAATGAATTTTGCACATCACTCAGTTTATCCATGGCGTTTTGCAAAACTAATTTATCAGTCGCACTAATATTTTTACTATTTTTTAAGCGATTATAATCCTCAAGGACTCTGGTCAAAATATTTGATTTAGGATTAGTTACGCCTTGCTGACCACTTTCAGGATAATTACCATTTGAAAATAAACTGTTATAAATTTCACCTAGTCCGTAACCACAATTTGGCGCGTTACTTAATGTGCCTGCTGTTAATATTTGTGATGTATCACCTGTATGCCCACCCACATTAATGACTGATCGACCCAGTGGATTAAACGATGCATGACTATTAATAACGTGATCAATAGTTTGAATTTTTTGCAATGCAGTTGTATCACCACCATCACTTAAAACAAGTCCGCCAAGCAACTGTGCACCACCATGTCCATATCTAATGACAAAATCTAAACCACGAAGCACATTCATACTTTCAAGGTAAGGACTAATTCCTGATCCATAGTAAGGGGCTAATATAGAACTATTTGTGGGCGCAAAATCTCTCAAATTTTGCCAACGCACGTTGTGATGTCCGTTAACTCCGGCAACCACTTGATTTGGTTGACCTAAGTTAGAAAGGTCTCCACCGATGTTTGGCAGCCAGCAAGAGTGATGTCCCATTTCATAGCCAGAGCGTATTGAAATAAATCGTCTGATAGGTGCAGCTGTTTGCGCCCATGTTTCACGAGGTAATAATGAAGTCAAAAATGGAATACTGACTAGGGCTCCGCCGCTTCCTTGTAAAAACATTCTACGCGTTGATCTGTTAAATTTCATATTCTCTGCCCCAAAATTAAAAACTAAAGTATTGGTAATTTGTATTTAAATTGTTTTAAGTCTGTGGTTTTGATGTTGTTCATTAGCGGTCCATAATCCCACGTGTTTAATGCCGGTGTCCGTGTCCATGCGTGACCAAAACCACCGATTGGGCTGGTTAAGTTCATATTCATTGGGCCTAAATCAGTTCTGTTTAAAAATTGTTGATTGAGCGTGTTATTTTCGTAATCAGCCGGGGTTAAACCCATCGCTTGCAGCATCGTTGCTAGAAGGCGGTTGTAATGAACACCTCTCCAGTTGTTAGAAAATTTTGGATCACCAGGTGTTGCATTATATAAATCAGCACCGGCGAAGGCTCCTTTTGTTCGATCTGAATAATCAATATATTTACCAGATGTTATATTTCCGCCTGCATTACCAAATAGTATTCCAGGCTGAGAACCTGATCCATGTACTTGTGCACTTTCATGGGTATTAAAAACAAGTGAATTGTACAGTAATGATTTTCCATTTGCTGGATCTATTGATTCAGATAAATTTTTAACTAAAGGAATAACAAAGTTAGAAAAAACAACGGCTTGTCGTTCTGTCATCCTTTGCCAATTAAATTTTCCTGCGACGACCCCGAATGTTTCATGACTTGTTATTTGATGATCAAAAGTTTGGCCATCTTGCACACCACCAACAAAACCTACCGGAATTGTAAAAGTACGGGCTGTATCACAAAGCATTGATAATGTCACAAGATCAGCTAAAAATTTAAAATGGGCTAATTGAGTCACATCCCACATACCGTCATTTCTTAGCGGGTGCGTGCTGTAAAAAGTTTTATATTGGCATGAATTGGTGCTGACAGCGACAAGTGATTTTTGCACGTCACTGAATTTATCCATGGCGTTTTGTAGCGTCAGTTTATCAGACGCACTGATATTTTTACTGTTATTAATGCGATTGTAATCTTCCAACACACGATTAAGCACATTGCCTTTAGGATTAATGACAGCTGTCTGTCCGCTTTCAGGAAAACTTCCGTTACTAAAAAGTCCGTTGTAAATAGATGAAAAATAACGATCATATCTAGGTGCAATAGATGAAGTCCCATCAGCATTTAAAATTTGAGAAGCTGATCCTGGAACACTTAATGTTCCGGCAGGACGACTTAAAGGATTAAATGTTTTATTGGCATTTAAGACTTGGTCCACTGTTGCTAGGCGTTTAAATTCTGATGGGTGATCAGCTTCAAGACCACCGAATTTGACAGCCCAAGAATGACCATCAAAATTCATAAAATCAAGTCCTCTTAGAATATTCATACTTTCTAAATAAGGACTTGCATGAATTCCGTAGTAAGGGGCTAACACTGAACTATTTGTTGGTGCAAATTCGCGTAATGATTGCCACCGAACATCGTGATGGCCATTAACACCAGCAACGATATTTCTGGGTTGAGGTAAATTGTAAATGTTTGAACCATCATTAGGAATCCAGCTTGAATGGTGTCCCAATTCAAAACTTGTAAATATTGAAACATATCGTCTTATTGTTGTTGTTGATTGTGCCCAAGCTTGTTGTGGCAATAATGAAGATAAAAATGGGATGCTAACTAATGCTCCACCACTGCCTTGTAAAAACATTCTACGTGTTGATCTATTAAATTTCATAACCCCACCCTAAAAAACTAAATGATTACTTCACTAATTTTCTTTTTCTGAAGTTCGGGCTTAATGCCGCGCTCTTAAAGAAAGTCTGTAATGTTGCCCCGTTGTCTAATTCTGAATACATTTTGTTCATTGTGCACGAATCAACCACAGCGGTTCTTTCATTCAGGCCGTAAGCATAGCTATAGAAATTCTGCGTAAAACACTTTTTAAATTGTTTAGAATCCGCGACTTCAGTACTAAATTCCATACCGCTTTGAACTTCTTTGTTTATACCCAGTGGTATAGATAGATTAGCACTGGCGTCAGTTGCTAGATCATTAATTTTAACACCGTTAATATCAAATATAGGTTCTAGAGGCTGAAAAGACCCAAGCGCGTTATATTTACTTAATGAAAATCCGACTGGATTGATTTGGCTATGACAACCAATACACGCAGTTTGTGAAGTTTTCACTTGGTAGCGTTCACGCGTTGTTAAATTTGGATCTAACGGCGGAGCTGACAAAGCATCACCTAAATCAGCTGGTGGATCTGATAACTTAAGACACAGTACATCTTTACGAATATGAATACCGCGCATGATTGGATTTTCTGAACCGGCCCCAGAAAATAGTAAAGCCGCACGTGTTAAAATACCACTTCGTTCACCAGCAGGAAATCTGACTGCGTTAGCTTCAGTAACTGATGCAGGAACAACTGCTGACTGACCGTAAACTTTCATTAATTCTGCATTACGAGCAAAAGACACATTCGAAGTAAAAATTTCTTTATAACTTCTATTGTTAGCACTGATATATGTGATCAATTCTTGAATTTCAGAAACCATTCCAGATCTTAAACCCTCATTGGCCACGATGCCTTTTTGCGAAGTGATATATTTAAATTTTGGATCGTTCACATTCGCAAAAACTGGTAACTTATCAAGGCGTAACCATTCTTTTGAAAATTGACCAACCATCGATGACATATTCGGAGCCACTGCATTTAATGCTAAGTTAAATCCAGCATCTTGATTTAAATCATTATTTTTTGCTATGTTTAGTAAATTTTCATCCGGCAACGAATGATTATACATAAATGCTAATTTGCGTGCGATAGAATAAGATGACAATTGGTATGTTAAACCTGATTCAAGTGTCACATCTTTTTGAAGATGGAATAAAAACTGTGGAGCTGTTAAGACCCGGAAAATCATATTCCCAACAGCCACTGTTGATGTTGCACCTAAGTTAAATTCACTTTGAAGGGCAGCGAATTCATTATTTAAGTTTAAAGTGTTTTCTTCAACTGGACGACCCCATGCACGTAATGTAAAATTGCGAATTAACGCATTTGTACAATCTGCGTTTAAAGTTGTAACTGCAGTAAATGTACAGGTCCCTTTGTTATAATTTAAGTATGTGTTTACAAAATTAGTGTAATTAGCACTGTTCGTTAATTCTCTGGATACAATGTCTGCTACGTCAAAATAACTTCTAGCATGGTTTAATGAAAAGTTATTATCACCTGTTGAATACCCACTTGTCGCATCTTGTGGAAAAATTTGATCAATTTTAAGTAATCCCATAATTGCATTTGAATTAGCTGGCACAGCCCGATCTAATAAACTTTTAATAGAATTTGTGTATTCAGTGCGACTTAAACGTTTCGCATCTTGTTGCAAAGGTTCTTCGTTAGCAGCACAAGCAAATTGATTAGCCACAGCTTCTTTAGGTATACCATTCACCCAGTTTACAAGTGTTGTGTATTCTTGAGAAGTTAAAGTCGTTCCCGGCGGCATGTTTCTTAATCCGTTATCAACAGTGTAGTTTTTCAAACGATAAATAATTTTAGAATTGGCAATATCACCTGGAACAACAAGGCCATTATTGATAAATTCTTTTTCTGTAGCTAATGCAAAACTTGTGGCACCGTTCGGCCCACCAGTTGTATGGCAACTGTTACAACGATTAGTTAAAATTGTTTTTGCATTATTAAATGCCGCTAATGGATCTGGTTTGCTCACAGTAAAACTAAAAGTTGAAACAACAGAAACATTGCCGACTTTATCATAAGCCCGAACGTTAAATGTGTGTACACCATCAACTAAATTATTTAAAGCCAACGGAGATACACAAACTGAATACGCTGCGCTATCTAAAGAACATTGAAATGAAGCTAGTCCTGAACTGGCGTCAGACGATGAAAAAGTCATCGTGGCTGCAGTCAAAGTTGTTGTAGCACCAACATCAGATACTAAAACTGGTTTTGTTGGCGCAACTGTATCAACAGTCCATGCAACACTGATCGGGCTAGTTGCTGTAGCTGCTGCAGTAATTCCGCGAACACTGAATTGATGCGCTAATGAAGATAATCCTGAGAACGCTTTAGGACTTGTACAAGCCGTATAAGCTGAACCATCTAATTGACATTCAAAACTTGTAACACCACTACCTGTAAAGCTAATACTTTGTGACGTCGAATTTGTAAATGAACTAACCATTGAAGTAATACTGATGGTTGGAGCTGTTAAATTAATTGTCCAATTGTAATTGTAAACAACACTCACATGCCCTGCGACATCTGTAGCTTTTATTTTCATATTGTGAGTACCAGCGACTAAATTATTGATTGATAACGGACTAGCACAATTTGTAAAAGCAGTGTTGTTTAGTGAACATTGTATTTGAATTTGACCCACTAAATTATCCATAGCAGCGAAAACAAATGAAGCTGAAGTTGATCCAGTCAGTGATGCAGGAGCCTGCGTCACCATGATAACAGGGGCTGTTGTATCTTTAACAAATGTTAAAGACTGGCTAGCTAAAGCTCCTTTAGTTGTTTCAACAGAAATAGTTAACTGATGCTGACCATCAGCTAAAGTAGTAAATGAAATTGTTTTTGCAGAACAATCAACAGCAGCTGCACTTCCTATCTGACAACGAGCTGATTTCAGCGAATCTCCTGATCCTGTTTCTACATTAAATGAAAAACTAACATCAGTTGTTTTAAAAAGTGTAGGTGCACTGACCATTGCAATATTAGCAAAGATAGGCGCTGTCGGATTTGATGTGATCACGTTAGCTACAGATTCTAACTGCACAGCCGAGTAATCTTGCTTACAGTTTTGAAAAGCAAATAGATTAATGCAAGAGAATATAAATCCCAGCGTTAAATGCAAACGTTTACGCGTAATTAGTGTTTTTTTCATTGGTCCCCACCCTTGAAAAGAATATCAATCAGACATGCTCAAACACGCACTTCTGACATCGTTTAATTATCGGTGATAACCAGACTGGACTACAGACTAATTTAACCAGTTCTTAATTAGATACGGACTGTGTTTCAAGTGGATACAGGGGTTCGATTAGACTTTAGACAAGTGTAAAACTTTTCAACAAATGATCCCTACATGGCTACGCACACGCAGTCGTAGCTCCGCAGTTTACACAGCGATAGCAACCCGATTCTAAAGTTGTCTCTCCACCGCAATCCACACACTGTGGAAGTTTTTTATGACTATTCAAAGGCTGAACAAACTTACTACCGTCGCGGTAAACTGCAACAGATTTTAAACCCATTTGCCAGGCTATCAAATAAACTTCAGAAATATCCTGAACTGTCGATGTGTTCGGTAAATTAACAGTTTTTGAAATAGCTCCTGAAATAAATTTTTGAACAGCAGACATCATTTTTAAATGCGCCTCAGCACTTAAAGCCCCGTCACCTTGATCATTGATACCCACTGCTGTTGCAAAAACACTTTGGTGTTCAGGTTTAATTTTTTTTGATTTAAAACAATATCCCTTTTCTGCGATTTCTAATAAAATCTGATCAATCTGCACAGCATGATAACCTAAACTATGAAGAGCGGCTTTAACGGATTGATTGACTATTTTTAAAGAGCCCCCACCCGATAGTTTTTTATATTTAACAAGTGAATATTCCGGTTCGATACCCGTCGTATCACAATCCATAATTAAACCGATTGTGCCTGTTGGCGCTATGGCTGTGACCTGTGCATTTCTAAAACCATATTTTTCACCCATAAAAATAACATCGGCCCAGATTTCAGAACACACCGTTTGAAATTCTGCTGGCAGCAATGACCAGTCAATTTCTTTTAAAGAGGCTTGATGTTTTTTGATGACTTTCATCATGGATTTTTTATTTTTTTTAAATTCTGGGAATGGACCAATTTTTTGTGCGATTTCACTACTGGTATAATAGGCCATTCCGGTCATCAACGCAGTTATCGCTGAAGCTAGAGCCCTGGCTTGGTCTGAATCATAGGGCAGTCCTAGGCGCATGATTAAACTTCCTAAATTGGCAAAGCCTAAGCCAAGTGGTCTATAATCATGAGAATTTTGTGCAATTTTAGCTGTTGGGTAACTGGCGTAATCCACCAGACATTCTTGAGCTAAAATAAATGTTTTAACTGTGATTAAAAATTCATGAATTTTAAATTCATTGATTTTATAATTTTCACTAAAAAATTTTGTTAAATTTAATGAGGCTAAGTTACAAGCTGAATCATCAATAAACATATATTCAGAACAGGGATTACTGGCATTAATTTTCGAAGTGTCAGAACAAGTGTGAAATTCATTAATGACATCATTAAACTGAACCCCAGGATCAGCACATTCCCAAGCTGATTGACACAGTTCATTCCATATTTTTTCAGCTGGGATTTCGCTTATTGTTTTATTTTTTTGTAGTCGTGATTTTAAGGCCCAAGACTTCTGTTCTAAAAAGGCTTTCATAAAAGAATTAGAAATTCGTATTGAATTATTCGCGTTCTGTCCTGACACTGTATTATAAGCTTCGCCGTTAAGATCCGCTGAATACCCTGCTTGAATTAAAGCTTTAGCTTTACGTTCTTCATTTTTTTTCCAATTAATAAAATCAAGAATTTCAGGATGATCTACATCAACACACACCATTTTAGCTGCACGGCGTGTGGTGCCCCCGGATTTAATAGCCCCAGCTGACTGATCTAAAACTTGTAAAAAAGAAATCAGCCCAGAACTTGTTCCGCCTGTGTTTAGTTGTTCATATTTACTTCTTAGGTTCGAAAAATTAGTTCCTGAACCTGAACCATATTTAAATAATTTAGCTTCCGATTTAACAAGATCAAAAATAGATTCTAAACTGTCATCGACAGACTGAATAAAACAGGCCGACACTTGGGGTCTTTGGTAAGCATATTGAGTAGGTTCAATTTTCTTTTTTTTCTGATCCCAGGCAAAATGCTGGGATGCTGATTTAATTTTATAGGCTTCATACAAACCACAATTAAACCAAACTGGCGAATTAAACGCCGCTGTTTGATTTAAAAGGTGATATTCGATTTCTGATTTAAAATTTTGAATTTCTTTTTTTGAAGAAAATATTTTCGACATTGTTGCTGCTGTTTCAAGTCCTAAGCCAATTCTTTGCACTAACTGAAAAATAGAATTCTCAGTTGTAATATTTTTTCTAAAATACTTACTGGCTGCGATATCGATTGCAGTTTGTGACCAGTGACTGGGAGCAGCTATTTTAGCTTTTGAATATAATAACTCACCTTTTTGATTTTTAATTTCAGAATTCGCTAACTGTGTTTCAAAAAAAGTGTCAGATTTCAGTTTCTTGAACGCTTTAATAAAATAAGGATAAAAAAATGGTGTCATTTATATAAGTGTAATCAGAA
>JAYTPA010000185.1:0-5276 GCA_043747495.1 Bdellovibrio sp. | reverse complement strand
CTTGGGTTGCGATCAAACCAATCAGCTAATTTATCATTAACCAATGATTCAACAATACCTTTTACCTCCGCATTGCCTAATTTAGTTTTAGTTTGTCCTTCAAATTGAGGCTCGCGAACTTTAACAGAAATAATCGCTGCCAAACCTTCACGAATATCTTCACCCTCTAAAGATTCTTTGAAATCTTTTAAAAGATTTTTTTGTTGAGCATAAGTATTTGTAGTTCTGGTTAAAGCTCCGCGAAAACCGATAAGATGTGTTCCGCCTTCATGAGTATTAATATTATTTGCGTAGCAATAAATTGATTCAGAATATGAATCATTCCACTGCATCGCTATTTCAACTTCGACTTGATCTTTTTCGCCTTTAAAATAAACCACATCTGAATGGATTGATTTTTTAGATTGATTTAAATAAGCAACAAATTCAGCGATGCCATTTGCATATTGAAAGTCAGCTTTTTTGCCGTTGCGTTCGTCAGTTAAAGAAATATGTAAACCGGCATTTAGGAAAGCCATTTCGCGAAAACGATTTGATAAAGTATTGAAATCAAAATCCATTCCCGGTTCTTTGAAAATTTCAGTGTCTGGTTTAAACGTAACAACGGTACCTGTTCGTGTAGTTGGTCCAATTTTTTCAACTGGAGCATCAGGTGCGCCTTTATGATAAACTTGTTTATAGTGAGATCCATTTTTATGAGATTCAACTTGGCAACGTGTTGATAGAGCGTTCACGACTGAAGCACCAACGCCATGTAATCCGCCGGAAACTTTATAAGCTCCGCCATCGAATTTTCCGCCTGCATGAAGAACGGTGTAAACCACTTCCATGGCGTCTTTGCCAGATTTATGTGGGCCCACAGGAACACCGCGGCCATTATCATCAACTGATAAAGATCCGTCTGTGTGGATTACGATGTAAATATTTTTGCAATGACCTGCTAAATGTTCATCAACCGCATTATCAACAATTTCATAAACAAGATGGTGGTAACCACGAAGTGTTGTATCACCAATATACATTCCTGGTCTTTTTCTAACAGCTTCTAAGCCTTCGAGAACTTGAATATCATCTGCACCATAACTTTTATCAACTACCGTCGACATCGAATCTGACATGAACACCTCTTGCGTTTCAATTTCATTTTGTCAGGCGTATTAATTTAAATAAAAAATATTTTCTATTCGTTATCTATTACGCCGTTTTTTACTTTGAAAACGGAATTCTTATTTGAACCTGTGTCCATGCTGAACTGTTTTAAAACACCAATATCCGTTGATGTTAAAAACGTTTGTGTTTGGATTTGATTTAAAGTTTTTACTAATGAGCTTTGTTTGTTCTGATCAAGCTCCGAAAGTACATCATCCAACAGCAAAACAGGATAGAATCCGTTAACCTCATGATGATACACGATCTGAGCTATTTTGAAAGCTAATATGATAGATCTTTGTTGCCCTTGTGAACAATAAAAACGCGAGTCATTTCCGTTATATAGGAATATGACATCATGCTTCTGCGGACCAACTAAACTGATTCCAGAATTAAGCTCTGCTTGGCGCAATTCCAGAGACCTTTTTTTCATCAGATTCAGGTGATTTTCCTCAAAGTTTTCCACAATTTTTTGATCAGAAATCAAATACGAAAAATCATATACAATTTTTTGGTTTAAACTTTCTATTTTGGATAAAGAATCCTGAATATAGGGTTTTATGTTCGTTAAATGTTTAATTCTTTGGCAAGTTAACTGAGCAGCTAGTTTGAAATAGATCTCGTTCAGGCTTTCTAAAGTTTGAATTCCTATATCAAGGGGTGTTTTTCCCTCGGAAATATCTTTCAGCAGCCTATTACGCGTTTTTAAAGCCTTTTTAAAGTCAGTTATTAACGATTTTCCGTTTTTAGAAATACTGCTGATTAATTGATCAACTAATTTTCTTCGTTCATCTGCACTTTCTTTAATCACAGATAAACTTTCAGGAGAAAATAAAACAATGGGTGGTAGTGGGTTTAAATGCGCAGCTACTTTTTTTTCATTTACTAATATTTCTTTTCGCTGCGAACTGATTTTTAAAGAGATCTGATAATCTAATTCGTTATTCATTATTTTTGTTCTAACGAATGCATTTTCATGACCGAATTGAATAATTGTTGAATTATCGCCATATCTAAAAGATTCACCTTCGATTAAAAAATGAATGGCTTCGATAACGTTGGTTTTACCTTGGCCATTATCACCAATAAAAATATTTAAGTTATTTGAAAACTGTAGATAGGTTTCGCTGATATTTCTGAAGTTTTTAAGCCCCAGCGTATTTAACTGCATTAAATTCTCATTGGCATAACAACATTGATATAATCATTTTTGTTATGAGCTTTTAAGATTCCTGGAGAAATTTGATCGTTTACTTCTAGTTCAACATTTTCCTGTTCAATGTTTTTAAGAACATCTTCAATGTATCTAGCATTAAAACCAATTTTTAAATCTGGTCCTGAATATTCAATATCTAATTCGTCTTTAGCATCACCTAGTTCTGGATTACTAGAAGTGATCTCTAATTTATTAGCAGTGAATGTTAATAAAATCGCTTTTGATTTTTGGTTCGCTAATAAAGAAACTTTTTTAAGTGAAGATAATATTATTTCACGTGGAATTTTAATTTTGTGAGATAATTTTTGTGGAATAAACTGTTGATAATTAGGGTACTTGCCTTCGATTAGGCGAATCATTAAAATGCAAGATCCGCATTTCATAATAAATTGTGAGCCTTCTACTGCTAAAAAAACATCTTCGGTTGTCGTTTCAATTAATTTTTTGATTTCGAATAAACCTTTTTTAGGAATAATCACACCAATTTTTTCACCGAAAGATAAATCTTTAAATGTTTTTTTAATAAGACTTAATCTATGACCGTCAGTTGCTACCATTGTAATTTGGTTAGATTCTGTCGATTCGAAAAACACACCGTTCAGGTGATATCGTGTCTCATCGTTAGAAACACTGTAGATTGTTTTATCAATCATTTGTTTAAATTCAGAAGCATCTACTTTAGAAAAATTTTCTGATTTGTAAGTAGGAAACACAGGATATTCTTCAGCAGCGACTCCAACTATTTTAGATAAAAACTTACCCTGTTTTATTTCTAAATAATTATTATCTTTTTTTGTTAACTGAATGGGTCCTTCTAGAAGTTCTTTTGTTAAATCAAATAAACTTTTTGCAGAAACAGCGACTTTACCTTCTTCTTTGATCACTGCAGGAGATGCATCGGTTAAGCTCACTTCTAAATCCGTTGCATAAGCTTTCAAAGAATTATTACCAGCTTCTAAAAGAACATTCACTAAAATAGGCATTGTGTTTCTTTTTTCTACAATGTTTTGTGTGCGACCAATAAGCGATAATAAATCTTTTTTTTGAATTTCTATTTTCATAAATAAGTCCTATTTTCTGTTTCTTTAAAAGCCTAATAATATATATATATAAGGTAGTAGTAGTAGTAGGGGCTGTTGGTATACGCATAACTGCCTTAACTACACGAAACTTCTATCCTTTAACTGTGGAAAACTCAATAGGATAAAAATTGGCTAACCGGTCATTTTCTGTGGATATAGATATCCACATTTTTATACTCATATCTTTCCACAACGATATCCACAATCCACAATCTATAAACCTGTGATATTGTGGATTTGGGTCGTTAACTCTTCGATATCACTTTTGAATTTCAAGTCTTTAGCCTGTAGACTCTCAACTTTTTCTAAAGAATTAATCACTGTTGTATGGTCACGTCCACCAAAGGATTTACCAATTTCAACCAAAGATTTGTCTAAAAACTTCTTGATTAAATACATTGCAATTTGTCGTGGGACTACAATTGGTTTTGCTCGGCTTGATGATTTTAAATCAGTAATTCTAATTTTATAAAATTCTGCAGTGATTCTTAAAATCTCATCAATTGTGATTGTCGTTGTATTTTCATGATGAGCTAAAATTTTTCTAGCTAAATCAATATTAACGGGAATTCCCTGTAATTCAGAAAACATTTTAATCTTCTTTAGGTTGCCCTCAAGCTCACGAATAGATCTTTTAGATATACGAGCCAAATAATGAATCGCATCTTCCGGGATTCGGATTTGCGTTTTTTCTGCTTTATATCTTAATATAGCTATCCTGGTTTCTAAATCTGGCATAGTGATATCAGCAATTAAACCACGCTCTAAGCGGGTTCTCGAACGATCCTCAAGCCCTAAAATATCTTTAGGCATGCGATCACTTGCTAAAATGACCTGTTTTTTTCTTTCAATAAAAGTATTAATTGTGTGGAAGAATTCTTCTTGAACCGCTTCACCGCGCTCGATGTATTGAACATCATCTACAACTAGAATGTCGCAATTTTCACGGTATTTAAGACGAAATTTATCCATCTCTTGTCGTCTAATCGCATGAACACACTCATTTAAGAATTTTTCAGCACTCGTCGAATTGATTCTATAGTGGGGATAGTTAATTTGAATATCGTGAACTGCAGCCCGCAACAAATGGGTTTTACCCATTCCAGACGGTCCGTAAATAAACAGCGGATTATAGTCATCAGATCCAGGATTTTGTGACACATTATATGTAGCTGCATGGGCAAATTCAGAGTTTTTACCCACAACAAAAGTTGAAAATGTGAACTCTTCGTTAAGGGGCTCACCAGAACTGGTTTTAGAAATGGATTTATTCGAGTTCAGTTTATTTTGTATTTGTAAAAGCTCTTCACTATTTTGTAAGACATCTTGTAAAGACGAGTTATAATCACCACCAGATTTGGCGCTGACCACAAACTGAATATCAAAGTCTTCAGCAACAACAGATTTGATTTCGGCTATAATCTTATCTTTTAAATTTTCGTTTACGTAAAAATAGAAAAACTGACTAGGAACTGATAAAGTGAACATAAACTTATCATTGATCTTTTCAGCGCTTATAAACTCCACAGGCTCCAGATAGGACTCCAAAATGCGGTTAGAGCCGCTTTTTTGCCTCATCGATGTTTTGATCTGAGTCCAGAATGATGAATCTAATTGCATGAGCCCCCCTAGCAATCTGGTGCCTTCTTAACAATACAAACCAAACAATACAAACCAAAGTTATCAACAGTTGACCACAATGCCGCTATGTGCTTTAAATAGAGATCTCTTTTTTAAAAGAGCACAAAAAACTTGCAATTGACGTTAATGGCGTCGTATCTCAGAGGTAAATTATGAGTAAAAGAACATACCAACCAAGTAAAAAACGT
>JAYTPA010000184.1:0-1858 GCA_043747495.1 Bdellovibrio sp. | reverse complement strand
TTAAACCTGCGGGATAAAACTTCATACATCGATTTAAAATCATCAATGCCATCAACGGTTTTAATAATGTATCTGCGGTAATGATCTTTACTGGGTCTTCCGTCTTCAAAAACCACTTGGCTAGCCACAGTTTCTGTTCCTTGAAAATGTGAAATGTCATAACATTCAATACGGTGAGGTAATTTTGGCAGATTCAGTTTTGTTTTAATTTCTGAAAGACCTTGCTGTTTTTCTTCCTCTTTAGACATCATTTTTTCAAAATGTGATTTTGCATTATCTGATGACATATCTAAAAGTTTTTGAGTTTTAGGATCCGTCGGATATCTGACAATGGCATCTTTTCCATTACGCTGTTTAAGCACGGCTTCTAATAATTTATTGAGATCATTACCTAAATCAATCACAGTCACGACTTCGTCAGGCACAATGTTATCTTCATAGTACTGATTTAAAAATGAAACAAACCATTCCTGCGGAGATTCATCCGGAGCTGTAATATCTAAACCTGCTAAGAAATGTGAACGTGTTCCTAAAACCCGACCTGATCTGACATGAAGGGTTTCAATCAACACACCACGAGTATCACCGTAGTAACTAATTATATCTTGATCCAAATCTGTGTTATCGTTAATGACAGATTGTTTTTCGATAATCGTTTTAATCGAGAACATAGAATCACGTAGTCTTGCAGCCACTTCAAATTTTTCTTCATCAGCCGCTGTTTTCATTTTAGATTCGATATCTTTAATGAGTTTTTTACTGCGTCCCTTTAAAAAATCTTTGGCGCCTTCGACTTCTAAGCGGTAATCATCTTTGGTGATATACTTTACACAAGGGGCTGTGCACCTGCCAATTTGATGAGTCATACAAGGACGTGTTCGGGATTTAAAAATATGATCTGTACAATCCCTGATTTTAAATATTCGGTTTAAAAACCGAATCGTTCCAAATACGGCACCACCTGAAGTAAACGGTCCGTAATAAAGACTTCCATCTTTGTGAACTTTTCTAGATAAATACAGCCTAGGATAGTCATCCGCCCATGATAACTTGATGTAGGGATATGATTTGTCATCCTTAAGTCGAATATTGTATTTAGGACGATGTTTTTTAATCAGCGAAGCTTCAAGCAAGAAAGCTTCAACTTCAGTTTTTGTCAGGATGTAATCTATTTTATCAATGTTGTGAACTAAAGCTTTCGTTTTAGCTGAATGATCTTTTGAATCTTGAAAATAACTTCTGACTCGGTTTCTCAGAATTTTAGCTTTACCAACATAAATGATTTTATCTTGATTGTTTTTCATCAAATAAACACCAGACTGCATCGGAAATTCTTTTGTGAGTTCCCGCAATGCTTCTATTGTCTTCATGATATCATTTACTTTTGTCATTTGCTTTTGGGCTCCGAGCCAGAATCAGAATCCAGAGCACTTTCCCGCATTTGTAAGTCTAAGATTTGTAACCGTTTAATTTCATCCCGTATTTTTGCAGCTTCTTCAAATTCTAAATCTGCCGATAGCTTTTTCATTTTCTCTTTTAATTTAGCCAGTTCATTTTGAATCGCATTTGGTTTTTTCGAAAACTTTTTCATGGTTTCAGCGATTTTATCTTTTTCATTATTTAATTTATAAGCGCTAATTGATCCATCAAATAGATCACCTAAGCCTTCTTTAATTTTTTTCTTAATCGTTGTTGGCGTAATACCGTGCTTAGTGTTATGCGCTGATTGAATTTCACGACGACGACTGGTTTCATCCATCGCTTTTCGCATTGAATCTGTTATACGATCACCATATAAAATCACCCGACCGTTTGAATTTCTGGCAGCACGTCCGATGGTTTGAATCAAAGATCTTTC
>JAYTPA010000183.1:0-1958 GCA_043747495.1 Bdellovibrio sp. | reverse complement strand
GCCCCGGCTGCTTAACCACTGAATAGCCGCTTTGAAATTATCTACGGAACAAGCCGATCCTGGCGCAATAACATCGACAATATCACCCGCTTTCAGCGGCGCTATAATACTAGCCGCTTTCAGCGGTATTATATTCTTCATTTTCATAGGATCTCTTTTTTGAATGTTTTTATTCTGTTTTCAATAGCTGAAATATGAGTTTTTCCTGAAAATATAAGGCCCATTTGCTTTTTATTAAAATACTGTGGATGTTTTTTAATTAAATAATCTGACAAATGCTCATTCTTTTTTAAACCATGGGCTGCACTTTGAATGATTTTATAAGCTTCTTCCCGTGACATTTTAAAATTATCAACCAAATGAATTAATAAGTGTGAACTGAATAAAACCCCACCTAGCATCTGTGAATTATCGTTCATTCGGTCTTGATCAACATAAAGACCTTTAACTAAATTTTCCATACGTCGTAAAATGTAATGAGTTGCTGTAAACGAATCTTGAAAAATCACCCGCTCATTCGATGAATGAGAAATATCCCGTTCATGCCATAAAGGGATATTTTCCATAGCTGTCCAAGCATAACCTTTTATAAGTCTAGCCAATCCCGTGATATTTTCAGCACTGATTGGATTTTTTTTATGTGGCATCGCTGAAGATCCTTTTTGACCTATAGTGAAACCTTCAATCACTTCTGAAACTTCGCTGCGCTGTAAATGACGAAACTCAATAGCTAGTCGCTCTAAAAATGACGCCAGAAAAGCTAACGACATAAAAACTTCAGCATGACGATCGCGTGGTATGACCTGTGTAGCAAAAGGTTCAATATCTAATTTTAACTTTTTGGCGACCAAAGCTTCTATTTTGAGCGGGATAGTCGATGATGTTCCAACCGCACCAGATAGTTTACAAATCTGAAATTGCTTCTGGGCTTTTGCTAAGCGGTCTTCGCATCTTGATAGCTCTGAAATAAAACCATAAACCTTAAAGCCGAAAGTTGTGATCTCTGCAAAAATACCATGGGTTCGTCCTGGGCAGATCGTCTTTTCATGTTTTTCAGCCATTTTGACTAAAGTCTTTTTAAGCTTGGTTGTTTCCAACTTGATGATTTCGAAAGCCTCATTAATTTGTAAACTGAGTGCAGTATCTAAAACATCGGAACTTGTCATACCAAAATGAATGTATTTGCCATTTTCTCCGACTGTTTCGGCCACTTGGCTAACGAAAGCTATAATATCGTGCTTCGTTGTTTTTTCGATTTCAAGAATCCGATTAACGTTAATTTTTGATTTTTGTTTGATCTCAATAGCTGCTTTTTTAGGAATCAAACCCTCATCGGCCTGCGCTTCCGCAAGAGCTATTTCAACATCCAAAAGGAATTTAAATCTTTGGCCTTCGTCAAAAAGTTTTTTCATCTCTTCTGTTTGGTATCGACTAATCATCTAAGCTCCTGCATTCAGCGAAGGGCCAACTTCATTTTTTGTTTTAAAATATTTTTTGTGTTTTTTATTAAGATCAGCATTTAATTGGGTAAAGATTAAACTGCGTTCAACTTCAGAATATAAATTCAGTGGCGCAAACAAAGTTGTATTCACGTTTGCTTTAAAATCGCGATTTGTCGCCAAAGAAAATGCTACACGATCGATTCCTAATTCTTTAAATTGTAAGTGATCACTTTTTAAAAAAGCCAATTCAGAGATCAAACGCTGTTTTATTCTTTCTGAAAAATAACGAATAAATGGATCGTCTTGATTTAAGCTTAATGGAACTTGAGCCCAAACTGTGAGATCTTTTTTATTGGGCTCTATAAAATAACAATTATCGTAAATAGATACGTTATTTTGATCTTCGCAAAACCAAAATGAATTCTCTAGAGATAGTTTCATTTCTGATTGATAGTGAAAAGCCATCCACTGAAAAGTCAGATCTGCGGTCTCATGATTTTTTTGAATATTAAAAGT
>JAYTPA010000182.1:0-1217 GCA_043747495.1 Bdellovibrio sp. | reverse complement strand
CCATTTGTTTCAGAAACCAGCTCAGTAAATTCTTTAACTAATAATTTATGCGTGATCGATACAACCATGCATAAACGCTAGCGTGATTACAGGTGCTTGTACATGACTTTATGCGGGCCAATTGTGGGAATATCGAAGATTCTTCCGTGAAATAAAAATCCATTCTTTTCATAAAAATGAAAAGCCGATTCACGGGCATTAAACCAAAGTAAATCAGCTTGTTTTTCCTGAAGAATATCTAAACCTCGTAATAAAATTTTTGTTCCAATATTTTGGCCTTGGTGTGCCGAATCAACAGCCATACCGCGCAAACGATAAGGTTTTATCGACAGACTAAAATCAGGATTTGCGTTTGGTAAAAATGTTCCATTTCCAACCATTTTCTGATCGATAAAATAACCTATGTGAAAAGAATCTTTGTGATTGTCTTCCGGATAGTGGCAAACATTAATGGGCTGATTGGGTCGTAAAACTTTTGATCTTAGCTCTAAACATTCATTTGCAGTAACAAACCTGATTTCGTGCATGACGTATCTTGTTCAGGAATTATTTAAAGCGCAAATAATCTTTCCATGTTTGTGGAACTTTTTCAGTCAGCATTTCATGTTCTAATACAGGCAGCCAGGTTGGCGCACGGGCGGGCTTTAATAAAGGCATTTTTGCTTTTTCGGGTGTGCGATTGGCTTTGGTTTGGTTGCACTTGCGGCAGGCTGTCACGACGTTAGTCCATGTTTTAGGCCCACCTTGTGAAGCGGGCAAAACATGATCGATCGTGAGCTCTTTGGCTAAGAAAACTTTAACACAATACTGGCAAGTGAAGTTGTCTCGAATATAGACGTTTTCTCGGCAAAACCTGACACCATCTATTTTTTTAGGACGTACGTAGCTTTTTAATCTTAAAACACTGGGTAAATTAAATGTCGCTGAGACTGATCTCACAAAGGCTGTGTGATATTCGAGGATATCGACTTTGTCTTGAAACCATAAGACCAGAGCTTTTTGCCATGGCACAATTCGTAAAGGCTCATAGCTGGCGTTTAAGATTAAAGCTTTGAAGGTCGTGGCGACTGTAACTGAATTCAATGCAACCATGTCTTTATTATAGGTTAGAAATGTCTCATTACAACATCTAAAATTCTTATGGCTAAAATAAGATATTTTTTTACTTGTTCAGAAGCGTAATTAAGGTTATCAGTTTCACTCATTTTTAACTCGAG
>JAYTPA010000181.1:0-3636 GCA_043747495.1 Bdellovibrio sp. | reverse complement strand
AATTCTGGTTTAGCAGTTGAATTATTTTCTTCAGATCCAGCCATTCTGAATTCACCGAAGAAATAGTTGTTATCCATTGTGTAACCAGCAAAAAGACTTGTGTTCGCTTTTGCTTTGTATTCAATTGTTGTACCAGATGTCACTTTACTAGCAATACCTTGTCCTAGTGAAAAATCCCAAGCGCCCATACGTGCACCTAAACGGAATCCACTAGAGCTTTCTTCGCGGTCGTTTACTTTGTCTTTATAGTTAGAATAAACAACAGTTCCAGCCCATGCTAGATCGTCTGATTTCATACCGTATGATAATTCAATCGGATTTTGTTGGAAAGAAATAACAGAAACTGGAGCAAAAGTTGTTTGTGTCGAAGTTCTCAAACCGCCGATGTAACCAGCAGCATTGTCTGATTGATGACCCACTGAAAAACCAACTTTAGCTTCTCCGAAAGAACGAACAACCATAGCTTCAGTATTTAAGTTTTTACAAGGCTGAACACCAGGAGTCGCTGTATCACAATCAGTAGTCGTTGGGTAAGCTGTTGCGCCTGATTCAAGTGAAAAGAAGTCACCTTGTGAAAACATATCCGATGGATTCGAGTAAATTCTTTGGACATCTATTATATGTGGAGAATTCCCTAAAGAGTTCATACGAGCACGTGTAGCGTTCGCTTGTGCTGTAACTAACATGAGTGCGATAACTAAAAACTTATTCATGCGTTTAAATCCTTTCAATAATACCTTAAGTAAAATTGTTAAAAGTTAATTAAATATAAGACAATGGTAATAAGGTCGTTAGTCGCGCGCAACACGAAAAGTTTTAGAACCCCATGATTAATGTGTTGTTTTTATTTTTGTTTGATGAACTTGTGACTTCTTTGCATCAATTGTGATCTGGCTGAAGTGAGTATTTTTTTTAAAAAAATGGGCTTTAATTTGATGAGTATTAATTTTTCAGGACCCGTTTTTCTCCTCTGATAAATAGACTATTTGCTCCATTTAATTTTTTTCAATTCAGTTTGAAATTCTGTCTAAACGTACAAGTTCGTTTTAAAGATTATGTTTCATTAACGCAGGATCACATAATTAAATTTGCAGTGTGTTAATATCACGACGTTGGTCTAGTAATTTTACCACAACACGGTGCTCATTCAATCTGATGAGTGGTTTTCGACTTTGTACTTGAACACATTTGATCGTTTCAAATCGACCTTTATCAATCATCTTATAAGTTATTTGCTTTGATGATCACACTTGCTGAAGCTAGACTCTAATCGAGAATGAGGATCAATACCCAACATGACTGAAAAAAATAAAATACTTCAAGGCACTATTAAACGACATCCGGATGGCTTTGGCTTCTTTATCCCTCAAGATAAAGAACACGCTGATGTTTTTATTCCTGCACACGCCATGAAATCATCTATGACGAATGATGCGGTCACAGTCATGGTCGAAAAAGAACGCGATGGACGATTCAAAGGTGAAATCATTCGTATCACTGAAAGATCTCAGAAAAAAATCGCTGGTGTGTTTACAATTATGAATGAAAATACGGGCCTGATCAGAGACGAAGGCAAAGGCTGGGGTAAAGATCTTAAAATACCCATGGAAAAATCTTTATCAGCTAAAAAAGGTGAACTAGTTGTTGCAAAAATTAGTACTTATCCTGATGAAGGTGATTTTACTGGTGAAGTGACAGAAATCATTGGCGATGCGGCAGATGCCTTAAATGATATTAAGCGTGTTGTTGTGACCCAAGGTATCCCTGAAGAGTTTTCTGCAGAAACATTAGCAGAAGCTAAAAAGTTTTCTCATAATCCGGAAGAAAAGGATTTTACTAACCGCACAGATCTTCGAAATATAAGTCTTATTACAATAGATGGCGCCACAGCCAAAGATTTCGATGATGCCGTTTATGTTGAAATGACAGCGCAAGGCTTTCATTTAATTGTAGGTATTGCAGACGTCAGTCACTATGTGAAAAATAAAACAAGTATCGATAAAGACGCTTACGATCGCGGTACTTCAGTTTATTTTCCAAACTTTGTAATCCCCATGCTACCTGAAGCTTTATCAAACGGCTTATGTTCTTTGGTTCCACATGTCCCCCGTTTAGCTTTAGTCGCAGATATGCAATTCAACTTCACAGGTGAAATGACATCATCAAAATTTTATGAAGCTGTCATTGAAAGTAAAGCTCGTGTGACGTACGGCGAAGCCCAAGCTGTGATCGATGGCGAAAACATAGAAAAATTTAGCCATGTTAAAGATGTTATTTTCCGCTGCGCTGATTTAGCTAAAATATTAATGGCGAAAAGATTCAAAGAAGGTTCTTTGGATTTAGAAGTCCCTGAAACTGAATTAATCATTGATGGCTCAGGCGAACCTATTGATGTGGTTAAATCTGAAAGACTTTTTGCACACAGATTAATTGAAGAAATGATGTTAGCAGCCAATGTGGCCGTTGCAAAATTTTTATCAGGTAAAGAAATTCCTGCCATCTATAGAACTCATGAACCACCAGATCCGATGAAAATACGTATGCTTGAAAAATATATGCAGAATTTTGGATCACGGATTAGTTTAGGCACTAGCGAAAAATTACAAAAAAAACTGACTAAAGCTTTGCATGAATTTAAAGATGAACAATCACAGATTATTCATATTCTGACTTTACGCTCAATGAGCCAAGCTAAATACACTTTAGAAAATATTGGCCACTTCGGATTGGGTTTTGATTTTTACACTCACTTCACGTCCCCAATTCGTCGATACCCTGATTTAATTGTTCATCGTCTGATTAAAAGCTGTGTTGGTCTTAGTCAGTATCGGTTAATGGCCGACGATGATATTCAAACAGCCGGAACATGGTTATCGGCCTGCGAACAGCGTTCGGCAAAAGCCGAACGACAAATTCAATCGATTAAAAAAGCCCGTTTTATGAAAAAACTTTTAGGTGAAACATTTGATGGCATGATCAGTTCAGTCACCAAGTTTGGTCTTTTCGTTTTATTACGCGAATACAATATTGATGGATTAATTCGCCTCGATGATTTAGGTCTTGAAAAATGGGAATTTGATGAAGAAAATTTAAAATTAGTAGCTGCACGGTCAGGAATGGCCTATTCAATCGGCGATCGTCTGCGTGTGACAGTTTCATCTGTTGATGTTGAAGCCGGTCAAATTAATTTTGTTCTGGAAGGTAAAGAAGCTGTTGTTTCAAAACGTAATGACAAGCGGCCATCAGGTGGCGGCAGTGGTCGCAATCAGAAGTTCAATAAGAATAATTTGAAAAAAGCAGAAACAAAAAATAATAATAAGTCTAATAATAAAAAACCACGCTTTGAATCGTATTCGAAGAAATCTAATTCAACAGACTCGTATTTGAAGAAGTCTAATTCGTCGGATTCTTTCTCGAAAAAAACTGTTCCAACAGAACCAGCAACTGAGCAAAAATCATCGCAAGGCTATTCTGTACCTAAAGCCAAATACGCGTCGTTATCGGACTATTTAGACCAAATGTCTAAAAAAAATACGGGCCAAAAACAATCACAGGATCAATCTAGTTATGACAAGAAAAAAGATTCAAAATTCGAAAAAGGGTTCTCTAAAAATCGGAAAGACTCTGAAAAACGCA
>JAYTPA010000180.1:0-5966 GCA_043747495.1 Bdellovibrio sp. | reverse complement strand
ACTCAGGGGTTTTCGATAGTCCAATATTTATTTTATGAATTAAGCATGACCTGTGGCTGGTTTAAAAATCGCTTCTAGGCCTTTAGTCGGCCCTGAGTAATTGTCGAACTGAGAATCACGAGTGATTTCAATAGCCATCGCACGAAAAACTTCGCTAGTTGGCGAAGCAATTTTTTGTCTCAACATGAGACGCTGCATTTGCTGAGCTCTGTACAAATTTTCGTCATAGGGAAGACTACCTAAGAAATTCAGTCTAACCGACAAAAACTTTTCCACAACTTCAGCAAATTTAATAAATACATTTTGACCGTTTTGATTTTTAATTTGATTACAAACTATTTTAAAATTCTGTAATTTATATTTTTGATTCAAAACTTTTATTAATGAATAAGCATCTGCAAAGCTTGATGGATCTTGCGTAAGAACCACTAAACAATCATCTGCAATCGCATTTAAATGCAAAACATGTTCGTAGATGCCAGAAGAATTATCTATAATTGCGTAGTCATAATTAAATTGCATGTCTTGAACTTGTGCAATCAGTTCACGTCTTTGAAAAGCATTCAAGTGTGTCAATTCTGTTAAACCGCTCCCACCAGCTATTAAATCAATATTTTTTAAAATTGGTGTAATACATTGTTGCATCGGCTGACCTTTGAGCACATCACCTAAGTGGGCTTGCGGGTGAACACCAAAATGAATATCAACATTAGCTAATCCTAAATCCCCGTCAATAATCACAACTCTTTTATTAAGTTCTGCTATTGCCAGAGCTAAACTACACGTCACTGTTGTTTTGCCGACTCCACCTTTACCTGAACTGACCGAAACAATCTTCATATTTGAGTATCCTGCTGTTGATAAGTTTTAGTAATATCTAATAATAAATCGAGAACTCTTTCTTGCGTGGCCATTTCGAAATCTTCCGGAGTTTTAGGGCCGATTCCGAATCCAAATAAATGACATCCCGTTTTTCGTATGAAATTAAAAATATTTCCATGAATATTAGCTTCATCTAACGATGTAAAAATAATATCGGTAATATTTAAGGCCTGATATCTTTTATACGTGTCTTGTAAATCCATATCTTTTGACATAGCTGATAAAACTAAATGATTGCTGATGTTAGACGCATTCACTGGCGGCATCATTTTTTGAATGTATTCAATTTCTTGCGTGTTCTTTAAATTGAAACTCGCAAAGTCAACTAACACATGATCAACTTGATCTAAATACGGGATTACCTTTTGCCAATCACTTTGCGAACGAACTGAAATGAAGGGTAAATTTAAAATCTGTGCAAATATTTTCATTTGTTCATCAGCACCAATTTTAACTGTGTCAGTGGATATCAGCGCTACACGTTTATTTTTGTTCATGACTAGGTCACTGGCTAATTTAATCATCGTTGTCGATTTACCCGAACCGGATGGGCCCATGAATAAATGAAACTGACTTGCTGTAGAATAACTGATCTGAACTGAATTTAAAATTATTTGTGCGATATAACCTTCAACAGATTGTTTTCTAGTTTGCTGATCTAAAGTTAATTTTTGCTGAACATGAGCTAGTATTTCACCTGCGATATCAGGCAAGACGCCTTTCGTTATTAAGTTTTCAAAATAATTTCTTAAATTATAATTTACGCCGTAATCTGCACCTGGGTGACCCTGAACAAAATTCTGTGGCACAGTTTTAAACTGACCTAATAGGTTTTTGAGCTGTTCAATTTCAGATTTTAAATGAGTGACTTCGATCTGATCCCACGTTTTTTGCGCCACTTGAGTCAGATTTTGCGGATTCATTTGTGCAGAAATTGTTTTTGGCTGTGTTTTTGGTTGAATGGCTGCCGGTGTTGCAATTCTATCTTCGGCATCAATATCGATATAACGACGTTGTGTTCTCATTTCTGGAAGCATTGGTCTTAAATTTATTTCTTTATTTTTCAATTGTGTTGCACGGTTTTCTACAATTTTTTGTAAAGTTTCTTTTTGAATTTTTGCTGACGTGCGATTGAAATTATCTTTAGTCTGTTGTGGCATTCTAGATTCTGCATACTGTTTTGCTTTAAGTACAGTTTCAGAATAAGCCGCTGTGATTTCGATGCTTTTGACTCCACCTAAACCAAAACCTTTATTGATTTCCTTAGCAGATAAAATCACAGCATCGGGACCCAGTTGGCTTTTAACCATCTCTAAAGCTTCTTTCATTGTACGCGCTTCAAACTTTTTAATCTGCATAATTCATTTCCTTTTAAGATGCTAATCCGACAGAGGCCACTGACTGCACTTGAGCTTCTGACGAAACTTCACTGTGCGATAAAATAATCAACTGCGGGATAAATCGTAATAATAATTTAGATAAATGTCGTCGAACGGTGGGGCTAGTTAGTAGTATTGGCTGCCCAGCTATTTCAGGATGATTTTCAATTTGCGAAGCCAAATTAGAAATCATTTTCGATGCAGATTGCGGGTCCATCACAAGTTGAACGCCTTGTTCAGTTTGTAAAAGTGAACTTGAAACTATTTCTTCAAGTTTTGGATCTAATGTCATCACTGAAACTGATCCATCTTCACTCATGTATTTAGCTGTAATTGAACGCGATAATTGTTTACGAACTGATTCAGTTAGTAATTCCATATCTTTGGTTTTTCCACCTTCATCAGCTAATGTTTCAAATATAGTTAATAAATCACGAATTGAAACTTGTTCACGCAGTAAGTTTTGTAAAACTTTAACTACTGAACCTAAGTTCATTGTTTCAGGAATAAGATCTTCAACAACTTTTGGATGAGTTTTCTTAAAATTATCAACAAGCTGTGAAGCTTCTTGGCGACCTAGCAATTCATGAGCATGTGTGCGAATCATTTCTGTTAGATGTGTCGCAATCACAGTTGGTAAATCGACAACTGTGTACCCGCCCATTTCAGCAGTTTCTTTGTTGGATTGACTAATCCACATTGCATCTAATCCAAAAGCAGGTTCTTTAGTTGGAATTCCATCAACACGAGCTGTTACATTTCCTGGATCCATGGCCATCAACATGTCAGCTTTTAAGTTACCACCGCCGACTTTATTACCTTTGATCATAAAACGATATTCACCAGCTGCTAAAGTCAAATTGTCGCGAATATGAATACTTGGAACTAGTATTCCTAAATCCAAAGCAAACTGTTTTCGAATAGATGTGATTCTTTCTAACAGATCACCAGTTTTCGATGAATCAACAACTTTAATTAAGCCGTATCCGACTTCAAGTTCTAACATATCGACACCTTGAACAGAATCGATAGATTCTTTCTTAGGGCCCGATGTTTCTTGTTCTACACGACGTTTTTCATCATTCACTTTTTCAAGTGCATACTGACTTAAAATCCATGCTGTTCCGCCTAATAATGCTGCCATTGACATAAACGGAATCGTTGGTAAACCAGGAATTGCACCAAGTACTGCCAATACAGAAGCTGATACATAAATAGGTTTTGGATTTTTGAATAACTGTCCTGTTACTTCAGCACCCATATTTTCGTCACTACCACTGCGGGTTACAATTGTACCGGCTGCGGTTGAAATAATTAATGCAGGAATTTGCGCTAATAAGCCGTCACCAATCGTTAACATGGTGTAATATTTTGCAGCTGTTGCTAAGTCTAGATCTTTTTGCAAAACTCCGATCAGTAAACCGCCAACGACATTGATGATTGTAATAATAATACCTGCAATGGCATCACCACGAACAAACTTACTGGCACCATCCATAGCCCCGTAAAAATCAGCTTCTTGTTCGATTTCTTTACGACGTTTTTTAGCTTCGGCTTCGTTGATCACGCCGGCGTTTAATTCAGCATCGATCGACATTTGCTTACCTGGCATTGCATCCAAAGTAAATCTTGCAGCGACTTCAGCTACCCGACCAGAACCCTTGGTAATAACGACAAAATTGATAACGACTAAAATAACAAAGATAACAAAGCCGATGACATAATTATCACCAACGATAAAATTACCGAAGGCCTGAATCACAGATCCAGCTGATGCTGTACCTTCATGACCATGAGATAAAATAAGACGTGTTGTGGCTACGTTCAATGATAACCGAAAAAGTGTTGTTAGTAATAGCAACGAAGGAAATGATGTGAATTCTAAAACTTTATTAACATATATCGAAGTTAATAAAATTAATAAGCTGAGCGCCAAGGACATTGTTAAAGCGATATCTAATATAATCGGTGGAAGCGGAATAATCATCACGGCTAAAATAGCCAACAAACTGATCGCAATGAAAAGATCCGAGTTCTTTGTGTATTTATCAAATTTTTTAACAAAAGCGAAAATTTGTTCCATACTTATCCTTCAGTTATATATTCATATCTTTGTTACGAACTGGACGGGCTTGTGTCTTTTTTGGACCACTTTTTTTACGACGTAATCTAAACACGTAAGACAAGACTTCTGCCACAGCCACAAATAGTTCACGAGGAATCACTTGTCCGACTTTCATAGTTTTAAAAATAGTTCGTGCAAGTGGTTTATTTTCAATCACTGGCACATTGTTTTCTTTAGCGATTTGTTTAATTTTTTCGGCCATGTAATCAGCGCCCTTAGCAACCAGCTGCGGAGCAGGTAATTTATCACTGTATTTTAAAACAACAGCAATATGAGTCGGATTAGTGATCACAACATCAGCTTTGGGAATAGCTTGAAGCATTTTTCGTTGTGACATTTCACGTTGTATTTTACGAATACGGGCTTTGATTAAAGGATCACCCTCTCTAGATTTATGTTCTTCTTTAACTTCTTGCTTAGTCATCATCATTTCTCTTTCAAGTTGCCATCTTTGAAAAAAATAATCACCTACAGCTAGAACCAACATAAAAATACCAGTTCCTAATAGTAATTTAAATAATGTAGCACCCATATAAGCAAAAAGTTGCGCTAAAGAATAATCGGATAAATACGGGATCATTTTAATTTCTGATTTTAGTAAAAAATAAATACTTGATAAAACGATAATCATTTTAATAAATGATTTAACGAATTCACCAATGCCCTTCATTGAAAAAATTCTGCCTAGTGCAGCTAATGGATCTAAACGCTCTAATTTTGGACTTAAAGCATCTTCAATTTGCAAAAATCCTGTTTGTAAAACTTGTGCACCTACGCCAATAACGACCGAAATCAATAACACTGGCGCTAGTAATAAAAACATTTTTTCGCCAGCGAACCACATCAGGTCACCAAACTGATCAGTCTTGGCATACTTGACCAGAGCCAAACCATAATTGGTTGTGAATATTTCTGATATGTTTTTAAAAAAGAATTGACCTAATGTATACATAACACCTGCTGAAACAAGAAAAACTAGAGCTGTTCCTAGCTCTCTCGTCATAGCGACTTGTCCACGCTTGCGAAATTCATCGCGGCGCGTGTCCGTGGCCTGTTCTGTTTTTTCGTCTTGATCTTCAGCCAAAAGTTATTCCTTCCTAGAAAAACTAAATTGCTTTTATAAATTTAAACAGTTCATCTGCAGATAGTCCTAACAAGTTATTCAGTTGTAGGACTATAAGCGGCAAACTAATAAATAAAATACCCAACCCTAACAAAATGGTAATGGGCGCCGCTGTCATAATGACATTGATCTGCGGAACTGCCCGGCTAAGTAATCCAATACCAACTTGAATGACAAGCATAGCAATCATTACAGGTGCAGCTATTTTTATACCAAAAGTGAAAAATTCCTGAGTGACTAGAACAATATCCATGAAACTATTCACGTTTAATGATTGTTGAGTTACAGAAATATACTGAAAACTTGAAACTAAACCTTGAATCAGCAAATGATGCCCATTTAATCCTAAATAAAGTAATGTGGCTAAAGCTACAAAAAATTGCTCCATGACATTTCCCATGCTGCCCATTAATGGATTAAAAATCTGTGCTTGGCCAATACCCATAGTCACTGAAAT
>JAYTPA010000179.1:0-3892 GCA_043747495.1 Bdellovibrio sp. | reverse complement strand
AAGCAAGGCATGGAGGCTTAAAATGGGGCGAGTTCTAGATGTACTGTCAAAGCATACTCAGATTGATAAAGACACGATTGAAACAGAGCTTTTCGCTGCCATTCGTGCGCTTGAAATCGATCCTGAAAAAATGACGATCGATGAATTACGCGAATGCCTTCTTCTATATCTAGATGAAGTTTTTTATGGAACTTCACCTGATAAAGTTCAATAAACCAGCTCAGTGAAACTATTTTAATTTCGTTTTCAGCTCGTTTAATTGTTTTGCCGTTCTTTTGTATTTTGTCGGGTAGGGCTCAACTAATTTTAAAGTTTTATCAATTAATTCTGAAGCTTCTTTTTTCTTGTTCGCATCGACTAGTATTTTTACTTTTAAAGTATTCAGCTGTGGTTCGTTGCCTTCGATATATTTTAAAGCTTCATCAATTTGTTTTTCCGCTAAGCCGTATTCTTTTTTACGAAATAAATAATTTGCGTACTTTTGATGATAAACATAAGTATTCGGGTATTTTTCAATAAGCCCCAAATAAATTTCTTTTAACTTGGTTTGATCATCAACTTGGTCAAAGTAATAAATTGTATCTAGTGTTTGCCCAGGCTTAGTGTAATCAACCGTTCTAGTTTTAAGCTCTTCTTTTAACTCATTTTTAGCAGTTTTAATTTGATCTTCATTGCCTAATAATTTTTGTAATCGATAAACTTTATCTAGAACTTCAATTTTTCCAAAGTCTGATTGATTATTAGCAGTGATTGAGTTTTCAAAAACTTCTGTATAATTGTCGCCTTTAAGAATGATTTTTAATTCGGAAATCATTTTGTCTATTTGTTCTAAATCCTGTGGTTTTTTGTCAGCATTAAAATCATCGAAGTACACAATCATCCATTCGGCCTTATCTAAAATCGATTCTGCTTTTTGGTAAGCTTCAAGAACAGTTTTCTGCAAAAGCTCTTTTGAGATGCCTTTATCTTCTAGGTCTTCCTGTGCTTTATTCACTTCTGCATTTAATTTATTTTTAATATATTGTGGGTCTTTATGTTGAGAAAACCACCAAGCGGCCTCTTCCCATTTCATTTTTGATTCTGCATTTTTAGCTAGAAGCAAAATAGCCTGTTGGTTTCCTTTTTCGGCCTTTTTTTGTAGATCAACTAATGACTGCGACAACTTAATATTAAGATCAAGTTCTTTAGAAAAAGAATCCGCTGGTTGGTAATCTAACCAGCGGAAAACTTCATCGCCATTTTTATTCAGTAATACAACAGTGGGAATAGCATTAACATCAAACTGATTCGATAGTTCTTCGTTTTCAACTAAATCAATATTAATAGTTTGAACTGATAATTTTTTTAACGTGTTTTCAATGCTTTTTTGATTCAACGTTTCTGTTTTTAAGCGAATGCAAGCCGGGCACCACGGAGCAGAGAAAACTAAAAGCGTGGGTTTGTTCGATTTAAATGTAAATTTCTTTTTTGTTTCCGTGTTTTGTGGACTGGCAGATTTAGCTTCCGTTTTTTGAATTTCAATTTTTATTTTTTGTTGTTCACAAACCGTTTTTGCATCATCACACATGTAAAAATTGATTTCAGCGTGATTGGATTTTTCAATAATTTTGAAAGAAATTTTCTTTTCTGATTTAAAACTAGGTTTTTGTTTTGCTTTTTCAATATCAAAAGTTGCGCTAATAGGCGCCTTATCATTAAAATGAAAACCTTTTTTAGATATTATTTCGATTTCAGCTGGTGTTTCGTTGGTTTTGATAATTTTAGATTCAAATGAACCATCTGTTTTTTTGGCAAATGTGTGCAGTGATGTAAATACAAGTAGCGCAGCTAAAATGATTTGATTCATATTTGTAACCTCTTAAAACAAACATTACTTGAAGGGCCTATAAATAAAAAGGGCCAGCGTGTTGCGCTAGCCCTTTTTAACTCATTTATCTTTAATTACGACTAATTACGTTCTTTCAACAGCTACTTGAATTGGAGCTTCCATTCCTTCAGCGTACTTAATAACAGCTTTGTGTGTTCCTAAGACTTTGATAGGCTCTGCTAAAACGATATCTCTGCGATCTACAGAAAAACCAAGTTTTTCTAAGCCTTTAGAAATATCTGCTGTCGTAACAGTTCCGAAAAGTTTTTCATTCTCACCAGCATTTAATTTAAAAGTCACAGTAGTGCCTTTGATTTTAGATAAGAATGCTTGGCGTTCAGTTAATGCTTTTTTCTTTTTTGATTCAGCAACGCGCTTTAAGTGGTTATATTCATTTACGCGTGTTTCAGTAGCTTCTACAGCTAGTTTTCTTGGAAATAATAAATTTCGTGCGAAACCTGCAGAAACTGTCACTAGATCGCCGACTTTTCCTAAGTCTTTAACGTCTTTTTGTAAAATTACTTTCATAGTATCCTCATTTCAATTAGTTAACTTTTATTCTTTTTCTCATAAAGCGTCTGATGTCCAACCAGTAGTCAGCAAAGCCAAGAACTACAACAGCTGGTAAAGCCCAAGCTATAAGTAAAAAATAAAGTAACATTTTAGTTATTCGACCCATTCGATAAATACGTGTGGCATATTCAAAAACTGTGATTCCTTGGAAAAAAAACACAACAACAGAAACAACTGCAATGTTGATTGCGCCTATTTGTAAAAGCGGCATTGATAAATTTATAAATGAAAACAAGAAAGCAAATAAAGTGAGCCAGATAAATAAATCTGGAACTCTGAATTCAAGCCATCTAAGGCCTGAAGCAATTTTTTCTCTTTTCAATTTAAATATCTGAAATATTTGAGATTCAAATATTAATGCAATCGCAAGGGCGCTAACCAAAGCTGAAACTAAAAGTCCCGGCATGTAAACAATAACATCTGCAGCCTGTAGTGTTTTATCTGGCAGTATTTGTTTTAATGAGATCATGAGTGGTTCAGCCGCTTCTTTCACCAAATCGTGTTCAAGCGATCTGCGTGTAATCAGTAAAAAGCTGGCAACTCCAAAAATAAGTCCGCTTAAAAGCGAAAGTACTGATGATTTTTTCCAATCAACACCTTTTTTTTCTAATTCACTGTATAAGCCTAAAGTCATCCACAAAGCTCCTACATAAACTAGAACAAGGTGCATTTTTAGAAAAAATAATGTCGTCACGAAAATCAAACCTGTAAGCCAAAAGAATCGCGATTTTGTAATCGCCAATACGCGAACAAAAGGTGCACTCATAAATGAAAAAGCAACACTCATCAGCGTGCTTAAAGCAGCTAATGTGAAAACTTTCTTCATATCTGATGTGGTCTTTTGTTGGCTCATATTTTTAAATTATTCTTTAGCTTATTCTTCGTCTTGTCTTTCCATGCGCGCTTGTTGAGCTTGCTGGCGACGTAATTGAGCTTTTGCTTCACGTTCTTTTTCTTTAGCAGCTGAATCAGCTAAGCCTTTTTTGAAAGCTTCTAAATGCTTAGAAACAGAAGTTCTTTCATCAAGACGAGTATGCATAAAACGCAATACTTTATCATTGATGCGCATAGTTCTTTCTAATTCAGTAACCGCTTGTGGGTTAGCTTCAAAAATTGAGTGAAAAAATACGGCTTTACGTAATTTTCCAATTTGTGTAGCTAGCGAGCGTTTGCCCCAAGTTTCAACTGAATGAACATTTCCGTTAAAAGCTGTGATTGTGGTTTTGTTTTTTTTGAAAAGCTCTTTTTGCTCTTCGATGTTAGCGTCTGGGTGCATGAGGATAATAACCTCATACGGGCGCTTAAGGTCTGTCTTAAGATCCATAAAAATCCTTTCGGTAAATGCCCCGACCTTAATTGGTGGAGCAAGGATGACTTTAAAATGTTCAATTGGTGTAACAGTTTTTATCCCTATGGACAAGGCTTGAATGTCCTTTTAAGATGTTTTCATGG
>JAYTPA010000178.1:0-3359 GCA_043747495.1 Bdellovibrio sp. | reverse complement strand
TCTTCTTTTCTGACTGTGTTGATCACTTCAAGTGCGAAAGCCATGTGCATGCTTTCATCACGGAAAACCCAGTTAGTTCCAGAAGCTAAACCCTGTAATAATCCTTTGCTTCGTAAGAAATAAACGTAAGCAAAAGCTGCGAAGAAAAATAAACCTTCAATACACGTCGCAAAACAAATTAAATTCATCACAAATTTTCTGCGATCTTCGATTGTTCTTAACTCATCAAGTTCATGAACTGAATCCATCCATTTAAAACAGAAATCAGCTTTCTTTTTAATAGAAACGATATTTTCTACGGCAGAGAATGCTTTTTCTCTTTCGTCTGGATTTGGAATATAATTATCTAACAAAGTTAAATAAAACTGAACGTGTAAAGCTTCTTCATAAAGTTGACGACTTAAGTAAAGTCTGGCTTCTGGTGAATTGATATGTTTGTATAAATTTAAAACTAGATTATTTCCAACAATAGAATCACCAGTTGCAAAAAATGCGACAAGGCGGTGAATCAAATGTTTTTCAGAAGGAGTCATTTTAGAATGTAAATCAGCTAAGTCAGTTGAAAAATCAACTTCTTCAACTGTCCAAGTGTTCTTGATTCCGTTTTTATACATTTCGTAAAACAAAGGGTATTTCATTGGTCTTAAAGTTAAATTAAATCCTGGATCTAATATCATATGATCTCCATTTATGTTGTGTGTTTCTAAGTTGTTAAATTACTGACACGCTTCGCAAGCTTCTGGGTTATCCAAACTGCAAGCGATCACTTCTGATTCAGAATACTGCTTTTTAGCTTCTGTATCAGCTTGTTTTTCAGCAGCTGTTTGTAAACCGTTAAATGACATAGCTTCAGTCGTTGAAGTTGACGATTTTTTTACAGTCGTTTTTGCGATCGAAGTCGCTGGACGAGATCGTAAGTAATACGTCGTTTTGATTCCTTGTTTCCATGCATACATATACATTGAAGACAATTTACCAATTGTTGGAGCATCTAAAAATAAATTCAATGATTGCGCTTGATCAATGAAAGCACCACGAGCAGCCGCCATATCGATTAATGATTTCATTGGAACTTCCCAAACTGTTCTATAAAGAAGTTTCACATCGTCAGGGATAATATCGATATGCTGAATAGATCCTTCATGAATTTTAATTTCATTACGCATATCTTCGTTCCATAGACCACGGGCTTTTAATTCAGTAACAAGATATTTGTTCACTTGCATAAATTCACCAGATAATGTTTCACGTTTAAATAAATTTGAAACTTGCGGCTCGATAGCCTCATAACAACCAACTATAGATGCAATAGTTGCAGTTGGTGCAATCGCAATCATCAATGAATTGCGTAAACCTGTTTTTTGAATTTTAGCTTTAAGTTTGTCCCAACGTTCTTGTTGTGTGGGCTTAACATTCCAAAGATCAAATTGAAGTAGGCCTTTAGCCGCTTTTGTATCGGCAAAGCTTCCATGAGGTCCTAGTTTTTCAGATAGTTCAGCACTTGAAGTTAAAGCATTGAAGTAAATTTCCTCTTGAATTTTAGCTGATAAAGCCTGGCCTTCAGCAGAATCAAAAGGTAAATTTAATTGAAATAAAGCATCTTGTAAGCCCATCACGCCAAGACCAACGGGTCTCCAACGATTATTTGAAGCACCTGCTGTATCAATCGGATAGAAGTTAATATCAACAACACGGTCTAAATATTTCACAGCTAAACGAACTGTTTTTGCTAATTTATCGAAATCAAACTGTCCATTAACGATATGTCGACCTAAGTTCACGGAACCTAAATTACAAACAGCTGTTTCGTCTTTAGAAGTCACTTCTAAAATTTCAGTGCAAAGATTAGATAAGTGAATCACATTTCCAGGTGCGCCAGTTTGGTTGGCTTTCATGTTAGATGCATCTTTCCATGTCATCCAACCATTACCAGTTTGCGCTAAAGTCTTCATCATTCTTGAATAAAGTTCTCGAGCTTTAATTTGTTTAACATACATCTTTTTTTCTTCAGCTTCAGCATAAGCTTTTTCAAATTCTGGTCCATAGATATCAACAAAATGTGGAACAATATTTGGATCAAATAAAGACCACATTGAATCTGTTTCAACACGTTTCATAAATAAATCTGGAACCCAGTTAGCCATGTTTAAATTATGAGTTCTTTTGGCTTCATCACCAGTGTTATCGCGTAACTCTAAAAAGTCTTCGATATCAGCATGCCATGTTTCAAGATAAACACAGGCAGCCCCTTTACGCTTTCCACCTTGATTAACAGCGGCTACAGATGAATCTAAAGTTTTTAACCATGGGATAATTCCATTTGAATGACCATTTGTACCTTTGATCAATGATCCACGTGATCTGACGCGTGAAAAACCCACACCAATTCCACCTGCAAATTTAGAGAGTAAAGCAATGTCTGTGTATTTGTCGTAAATAGCTCTTAAATCATCTTGCGGAGAATCTAATAAATAACATGAACTCATTTGTGGGCGTAAAGTGCCTGAATTAAATAAAGTCGGAGTTGATGGCATATAATCGTGTGACGAAATTAATTTGTAAAATTCAATGGCTTCAGTTGGGCTTGTTGAAAGACCACAAGCCACTCGCATGAAAAAATACTGAGGTGTTTCAAAAACTTGGCGTGATTGAGGGTTTTTCAATAAATAACGATCATATATAGTTCGTAATCCGAAATATTCAAAACGATCTGTTTTATAGTGTTCAATAGCAGCACATAATTCTGCTTTATGAGCTTGAACAAATTTTAAAGTGTCTGCAGACAACAAACCATTGTTAAAACCAAATTGAACTGAATCAGCAAAGGATCCGATTTTTTGTGATTTAACTTCTTCATCTACGTATGTAGAAAGTAAACGGGCAGCCAAACGTGAATATTCTGGGTCTTCGCCTATTAATAACGACGCTGTTTGAATGCAAAGATTATCAAGCTCTTTAGTCGAAGCTCCATCATAAAGACCACTAATAGCCTTGGTAGCTACGCGCAAAGGATCAATCTGGGTTAAACCTTGGCCGCAACGGTTGACTCGTTCGACGATTTTCGTCACATCGACGGGTTCAAGAGTTCCATCACGCTTTTTAACTCTCATCACATGAGAGTTATAGTTGCCAGATTGTGATTGTGTGTTTAGCTGTGAGTTTGCATTAGCATTCGTGCTTGTCGTATTTATTGTCGTCATTGACATTTTCCCCTCAGAAAATAAAAGATAACCGTCGGCTTGAATAAACCATTGAAGGTCATTCAAAACCTAGAGCATCTTAGGTCTAGTTTAATTTTGATCAAGATAAAAGTGATTGACCGATCATAGCCAATCTCAACATTCACTTTTTAGCGGTCC
>JAYTPA010000177.1:0-1838 GCA_043747495.1 Bdellovibrio sp. | reverse complement strand
TCTAGACCTAGATTTTTTAATATTTTTTTCATATTAAACCGCATGACTTCAAAATCATCAACGATCAGTATCTTCAGTTTCGAATCAAACATAGTTTTTCCTCGTATATGTAAATTTCTAATTAAAACATGACTTATTTGATATTTCGGATAAATAGTTGCTCGACTTGAGCCCTTCATAAAATAAAAATACTTTATGCGACTAATGTAAAACTAAAGCCTGTTTTTAAATAACAGCCAATCTTCTTTAAGAGAAAGCTCGTCTTTGGTCTTGATAGGTATAGGTTGAATTAAATAATTATATGTTTCAGTTTTTAAGTTATTTTTATAAATTTTTTCATAAGTGGCTCTGAATGAGACTACCCGCTTGACGTAAGTTCTAGTCTCAGCAAAGGGGATATGTTCGATAAAGCGATCAAAATCGATTTGTCCTAAATTTTTAAGCCATGATTTAACTCTGTGCGGTCCACCATTATAGGCTGCTGCGACGAGTGGTTTTTGATAATCCAGCTCGACAGAAAGCTTTTTTAAATACGCAGCACCTAACAAAACAGAATTTTCTGGCTTGTACAAATCCTGAACATTCATTTTAAGATCAATCAGATCAAACATTTTTTCTGCTGTGTAAGGCATAAACTGCATTAATCCCACAGCCCCGACTGGTGATATGGCATCAAACTTATACAAGGTTTCTGCACGCATAATTGATAAAATCATATAAGGATCAATTTTTCGGTCCCCTGAATACTTAATAACTTGTGGCATATAGGCTTCAGGGAACATTGACTGCCAGAAAATAGGGTCTGCTTTAAGAGTCGTTGCAACTTTTTGCGCATTCACTGTTTTATTCATCAGCGAAAGTGCACGGTAATACAATTGTTGATCCAAATAGAACGTCGTTAAAATATCTACTTTTTTTCTATCTTTAGTTTTCTTTTCAATTTCATAGAGATGCCATCTTGCTAGATCGACTTCATCGTTTTCCATTAAAAATTGAGCCATCGACATTTGTGAAGCCAAATCTGAAAAACTTCCGACAACTAAATTTGATTCAACATTTTCGATGACTTCATTTTCCGAATTGACGACTTGAATATCACCTAATTCAGTTTCAAAGTCATTTTTCTCAAAAAAACTATAAGAATCCATAATTTCTGAATAACTTAGATTATCCGAGGCGATAGGATATAAGCCCTTATTCATTTTGGCCAGTGCTGAAATGTTTTTGATAAGATCATTTGATTTATAAGTCTTTTTTAATTTTTCGTATTTTAGCCATGCTAATAAATTATAATAACTAAAATATTTATTTTCTAAAATTGGACTAGCTAATTTTCTAAAGCCTGCAATCGCATTCACTTCCTGACCAAGTTGAAATTGTGTATCTGATATCCAATAAGCCAACCGGGCCTCGTCAGATGCGTAGCTTAAAGTGTCCTCGAAGGCTTTGAGTGCACTGATAAAATTACCATCTAAATAAAGAGTCCAAGCACGTAACCAGGCTATTTGTTCAAAATCTTTATTTTTTCTTTTTCTTTTTAAATGTGAATGCTTTTTATAAATCTTATCAAAAACCTTGTAAGCTTCTTTATATTTTTTTAATTGATAAAATAAAAAACCTTGCTGGAATTCTAATTCTTTGAATTCATCCCGACTGAGATCAGTTTTTAATAATTGCTTAACTATCTTTTCGGCTTTCTCATGTTGACCAGCCCTTTGAGCGATATAAAAATAATTAGTTTTATATTTTGTTTCTAAAAAGTTTTTTTCAAACTGGCTAATATCCTGAAAAGCTTTCACGGGATCACCTAAGTGGGTATCGTAGACAGCCACTAAGTA
>JAYTPA010000176.1:0-4466 GCA_043747495.1 Bdellovibrio sp. | reverse complement strand
ATAAGACGCGTAAAGCCATGACTAAAGTACATATCACAATACCGTTTGAGTCAAGAATAAGGCACAATCTAATTTGTGAATCGTGTTGATAAATATATCCTCAGTTTATTTTGGAGTTCGTTTCTTGCTGGTCTTTTGATCTTTGTGACATTATTTTTGGCCACTGATGTGATGACTAATGTTATTAAATATACAGCAGTTGATAGCTCAATCTTTCTAAAATATTACAGTTATTTAATACCTGAAGTGATCCACAAAATGCTGCCGGTCGCTTGTGTTGTTGGCCTTGTGATGACGATCTCAACACTAAATCGCGGGTCTGAGCTCATTGCGTTATTCGCTGCGGGCTTAAGTTTATTCAGAATTTCACGATGGATATTCATTTCGATCGCTTTTTTAGGTTTAGTTGATTTTATTGCCAGCGACCGATTGCTGCCGATGTTTTCAAAGCAAAAAAGTTTTACATACTATAATGAAATTGAAAAAAAACCTGGAAAATTCCAAACAGTTAAAACTGATAAAATTTGGTACCGTTCACGCAATACAATTTTTAATATAAAAACGTTAAATACGGAAGGCAACGTGGCCAGTGGTTTGACATTGTATTTTTTCGATGAAAATTGGAACTTAAAACAACTTTTAACATCTAAAACCGTTGAAATGTTGGGTTCTAAATGGATTTTACGAGAAGGTCAGATTTCAGTTTTTAATGATGAATCAAGCTTTCCCCTTAATGATCAGTTTGTTGAAAAATCCATTGTTATGACAGAAGATGCACAAGACTTGCGAAGCACAGGGCAAACATCGGATTTGTTATCGCATTCTGAACTCTCTAAATATATTTCAAAAAACAAAGAAGCAGGCCTTGATACAATCAAATACGAAGTCGATTACTTCTCAAAACTGAGCTTTGCCATGGCGGGATTAGTCTTAGCCCTTTTGGCATTGCCTTTTTGTGTAGGCCAAGCCCGTGGCGGGGGTATGGCCAAAAATATCGGTCTTGTTTTGGGCCTGGTTTTAGCTTACTGGATTTTATATAGCTCGATGCAAACCATGGGCTATCATGGAACACTGCCTGTGTTTCTAGCGGCATGGGGTGCTAATATAATAATGTCGTCATTTGGTTTATTCTTCTTGTGGCGATTGAAAAAGTAATTTAAAAAAAGGTCTGTTTCTATCATTGGAGAATACCTATGGCCGTCCTTGAAATTTTAACATACCCGAACCCGCAATTGCGTGAAGTTTCTAAACCGGTCACAGAATTCAATGCTCAGCTTAAAACTTTGGTCGCTGACATGCTTGAAACAATGTATGACGCTAACGGAATAGGCTTAGCCGCAGCCCAAGTGGGTGAATTAAAACGTCTGTTAGTTATTGATACGCGTCCTCGCGATGAAAAGTCCCGCAGATATGCTTACGACGAAATGACAGAACTTGAAAAACAAATAACACAACCCTTAGTTTTAATTAATCCAGTCATCGTTTCAGGTGATGGCAAAACGACTTTTGATGAAGGTTGTCTGTCTGTCCCTAGTTTTTTTGAAACTGTCGAACGCTTTGAAAAAATTAAAGTTAAGGCCTGTGATGTCGACGGTAAAGAATTTCAGTTTGAAATCGACGGTCTTTTAGCGATTTGTATACAACATGAAATGGATCATTTGGAAGGAACTTTATTTATTGATCACATTAGCTTTACTAAGAGTAACAAAATTAAAAATCAAATCAAAAAAAATGGTTATCCCACTAAAGAAGAACTTGAAGAAATTAAAAACAAAAAAAGAGAAACAGTTAAATCATGAGTGTGATTCGGGTTTGTTTTTTAGGTACACCTGATTTTGCGGCCGAGCACTTAAAAGCTTTATTAGCGGATGATCATTATGAAGTGGTGGGTGTTGTGACCCAGCCAGATCGTCCCAGTGGTCGAAAAATGCAATTAACTCCGTCTCCGGTTAAGGTATTAGCACTTGAAAATAATATCGAAGTTTTAACTCCAGAAAATTTAAAAAAACAGCCAGAAATTCTAGATCGTATTAAATCCTGGAAAACTGAAGTCGCCATTGTCGTAGCATTTGGTCAGATTTTGAATCAAGATTTTTTAGATAGTTTTACTTATGGGGCAGTGAACGTACACGGAAGTCTTCTTCCGCTTTGGCGAGGCGCTGCGCCCATTCAAAGATCCATCGAAGCCGGCGATACTGTCACTGGCGTAAGCTTGCAAAAAATAGTTAAAAAATTAGATGCAGGTCCAGTGATTGGGGAAAGAAAATTAATTCTGAATGATGAAATCACAGCAAAAGAAGTGTATCAACAGCTGGTACCACTAGGTTGTGATTTATTAAAAGTTGAATTGATGGACTTTATTCGTGGTAATTTAGCAGCGATTGCTCAGGATGAAGAATTCGTTTCATTTGCAGCAAAAATTGAAAAAGAAGAATCTTTGATTGATTTTGCACAGTCTGCTAAAAAAATTCATGATAAAGTCAGAGCTTTTAATATGGGGCCTGGGACATATATTCAATTTAAAGGTCAGCGCTTGAAAATTCATAAAACAAAAGTAATAGCTGAATATGGCTTTAATCAAAAGTCAGGTTCTATTCATGAAGTATCTTTAGATAACTTAGTTATTCAAACAGCTGATGGATTAATTTCATTATTAGAAGTTCAACCTGAATCAAAAAATAAAATGCTAATAGCTGATTTTTTAAAATCTGTAGATATAAAAAAAGGAGATTTGATCAATGGGTAATGCAGCCAAGAAAATGATCTCTCCTAGCGTTTTATCAGCTGATTTTGCCGATATGAAAAATGAAATTCAAAAAATCACTGAAGCTGGTGCCCATTTAGTTCATGTTGATGTGATGGATGGTCATTTTGTTCCAAATTTAACAATTGGCATGCCTGTAGTTAAAGCTTTAAAAGCAGTAAGCCAATTACCATTAGATGTGCATTTGATGATTGAAAAACCAGAAAAGTATATTCGTGAATTTATCATTGCTGGGTCTAACTATTTGACCTTACATATCGAATCCACATCACAAATGAAAGAAAATTTAAAACTCATCAAGGATTTAGGGTGTAAAGCAGGAATCACTTTGCGTCCGAAAACAGCCATCAAAGAAATCGAAAGTTATTTGTCTCAGGTGGATCTGGTTTTAATCATGTCTGTAGAGCCTGGCTTCGGCGGTCAATCTTTCATGAATGATCAAATGGCCAAAGTGCAATGGTTGGCTGAATATAGGCTTAAAAACAGTTTAAACTATCTGATCGAAGTTGATGGTGGAATCAACCAGGAAACAGCTCCTATTTGCTGGGCAGCTGGGGCTGATATCTTAGTCGCAGGAAGTGCTGTTTTCAGAGGCGAAAAAACAGTGCGTAATTATCAGGATAATATTAAATCTCTTCTCGACTAGCTGATTTCACGTCGGTATAAAAATAACTATGAAAAAATACACGATTGATGGTCAGTCCATCACCATGAAGTCATTGCATGAGATGGTTTACACGGCAGGCACTTTTGAATTGTCAGCTGCTGCAAAAAACGAAATTTTAAAATCAAGAAGCTACATCGAAAAAAGAATCGCTACAGGTGAAGTCATGTATGGTGTAAATACAGGCTTTGGCGCTTTTTCATCGGTTCGTATTTCTGATTCTGAAATCGAACAATTACAAAAAAACCTCATCAGATCCCATTCAGTGGGTATCGGTGACCCGTTTACAAAAGAGCAGTCGAAAGCGATGATGATTTTACGCGCGAACGCTTTAGCCCGTGGTCATAGTGGTATTCGTGTTGATGTGATTGAAAAAATTCTAGAATTTTTAAATAACGATGTGATTCCAAAAATTCCACAGCAGGGTAGCGTTGGAGCAAGTGGTGATTTAGCGCCGCTATCGCATTTAGCTTTAGCACTGATTGGTGAAGGTGAAGTTTGGGGCGATAGTTACAAAAATATCAAACCACTTGAACTAAAAGCTAAAGAAGGTTTGTCATTAATCAATGGTTGTCAGGTCATGACAGCGGTTGGGTTATTGGCCTTATATGACGCTTATCAATTATTAAAAATTGCAGATATCACAGGGGCATCATCGTTAGAGGGTTTACGTGGCTCAAGAAAGCCTTTTGATCCGCTGATAGCAGCAACACGTCCGCATTCTGGTGAAATGCCCACAGCAAAAAATTTACTAAAAATTGCAGGAGACAAATCTGAAATCGGCGATAGTCACATCACTGATGATCACCGTGTGCAAGATGCCTATTCACTTCGATGTATGCCAGCGGTTCATGGCGCGGCGAAGATGGCCATCAAGTATTCGATCACCGTTCTTGAAACAGAAGCAAATTCAAGTACTGACAATCCTCTAGTGTTTGCTGATGCAGGAAAAATATTATCTTGTGGAAATTTTCATGGTATGCCAGTTGCGCACGCCATGGATTTCGCTGCTATTGCGATTTCATCATTAGCCAGTAT
>JAYTPA010000175.1:0-2235 GCA_043747495.1 Bdellovibrio sp. | reverse complement strand
CTGAATTTTTAGCAGCTAAAGCGATCATAAAAAATCAATGTGCCTTTTGCCATTACCATGTGGCATGGAATGGTTATCTTGAAGCTGATTTTATCGCTGCAGGATTAATTACTGCAGATAACCCAGATGCTTCATCGATATATTATAGAAATTCTGGTGCAACATCTGGCCCAGGTCCAAGAACAATGCCTAACGGGGGATACCCTGCACTGAGTTCTGGAGATCTGAGTATTATTATTGCTTGGATTAATAGCCTTTAATTAAAAAATTCGATTTAAGCCGATTGAATACGTCAAAGTTTTACTACCTTGGGTCGTTCCAATAGTTTGCACTAATCTGGTTTCATCAAAAATATCAAAATCCATATTTAATAAAGCACTGTAACCCATGCCGCTTCCAATATTTTTAATCGTATTTTGGTGGATGCCAAGCAGTGGTCCAAAAGAGAAAGTTTTTGAAACACGATAATTCAATTTTACTCCCAATGAAAAAGTTTGGGTGTAATTTCTGGGGCTTCCGAAAGAATCTAGCTTGTGAAGATCTACAGTGCCGTAGTGAGCCTGCACATCAAAGCCATAACGCCATCTTTTTGATATCAAATCTTCGTAACCAACTCCAAGGCTAACCGTTGAAAAAGTACCTAAACGCTCTTCGTTGACGACTTGGCTTGTGTTCGGGTCGATGTAAGAAATAGGGAGTGGTTCTTGCCAAGAATTGTTATGCAAACCCATTGTAAAGGAAGCTTTGAGAAGTAAAGGTGAAGCAAAAAATAAAATAAAAACAATTTGTTTTACCATGATAAATGCACCTGCGCTAAACCGCTCCATGTGTCTGGGCTGGTGTTCGTTTGCGCTGTTGTTCTGTCGTTAATGACTTCAAATCGAAATTCTGTTTTTGCCCAAGGAAAAAATAAAATTCCTGTGCCTAAGCGATTTCGTGTTGTTCCAGTAGATGTTAATGTGTCTTTATAAGTTTGGTATGTCGTTAAAAAATTGTAGCCTTGACTAAGGCCAATAAGCCCTTGGATGTAAGTGTAAAAACCAGTTCGATCGACCGCTGTGGTTTGTAGTGCAACATCTTTTCTTGTTCCAAATTCTGCAATAATTGATTTTCCCTTTGCAAAACTAATTCTTGAATGAATGGCATTGCGTTCCCATTTTAAATATTCATTTTGGCTTCTTAGCAATGAAGCTCCTAAGCTTAATCCGTCGGTGATAAAATATTCTGTCATGGTCGTAAAGCCTTTTTGTCGAAGGTCAGTGTCTTGATCTAAATTTCCTAAAAAATACTGGGCAGCAATTTCAAAATTTTTCGGAGCATAATGCAACATTACACCGTGTGTTTGATCGTTTTGACTTAATCCAAAACCGTTTATGCTTTTATTAAATGCTGTGTGATCTGGATGTCTGATTCCAAAAACTTTATCCATAAGCCCCGTGTAAGCCCAAAAGTTTTTGACAACTTTTGCACGAAAATAGATTTCTTTGGAAATCCAATTGGCTGGTTTTTCTTTGCCAGCGACTGGTCTGTAAGAACTAGGTGTGGGAACATAGCCATAACTACCAACAAACACATAATCATTTTTTTCATCGATTGCAATAGCGACATTGGCATCAGCTTGCATTTGAATAAATCGATCAACCGATTGTTTTGAACCTAAGTTGCTTTTTAAAAATAAACCACGATATTTAAAACCTGGTCTGAACCAATACGGAAGTTCCGTCGAGCCTAAAAAACCCGAACCGGCGGCTAGTTCTTCTTCAGTGGTTTTTTTACTCACAAAAGTTTTAGCAGTGATCTCAGTGGCAAATAAAGCCCGGCCATAGTCAGTCAGCGGACCGCCACCTACACCATTGTAGTGACAAACAGTGCAGGATTTATAGCCATAAGAAACAAAATCAGGATAAGCAAAAGCCGAAGTTTTGATGAGTCCCGAAGCAAGAAAAACAAATAATATTATATATCGTGATATCATTGCTGAAATTTTCAGAAATAATGACTGGTCTGGCAAGCTAAATCGATGTTTATATGGCAAGTTATGAGACAGTTTTTTGTTTAAGCCCTTTTTATTGTCTCATATTAATCAAGTCTGAGAATAGAGTGTCGATAACCAACTAAGTTGAATAAAATAGATAATGAAACCAACTAGTAAGCTTTGAGAAGTGACCTTCCGAAAAGCTTATGTAGGCTTTTCTATGGTTCTTCGGGGGATAAATGAGTACAAAAACAAGTCGA
>JAYTPA010000174.1:0-1102 GCA_043747495.1 Bdellovibrio sp. | reverse complement strand
ATGACCTTTGTAAATTAAAATTCAGTAGCTGAATGTGTCACATGTGTTGCGGCATCAACAAGATCAGAACCCAAATTAACAGAATCTTTTTCAGTGCTTCCGATCAAATTGACTTCCACTCTTTTTTTCGATGGCTGATTTTCAAGAGGCCAAGATGGTAACTGAATTTCAGATTTCCAAGCTAATCCCACGATTTCCCATTTACGGTTTAAAATAGTGACTGTCGTGTCTTGATCAGGAATCTGAATAATATCTGACAAAGCCACAGTTACAGCAATCGGGTGAATCGTTTCTTGGTTAATTCCTAAAGCGGGCTGGCTAGGCAACTGAATACGATACGCTTCATTATCGTAAGACACTGTCGGTGAATCAATAAGGGGTAGCAAGCTAGTTAAGACATCATTTGTGTAAGGCACGATAGAAGCACTTGATCTATCAGAGGCTGCAGTTTGTTGGCTGAAATCACTTTTCTTTTTCATAAGACTGACAACAAATGTTGGTTTTCCAGCTAAAGTTTTAAAGTTAGTCGATTTACCAGCAGTTAATGTTTTGATATCTGAAGGAATAAATTGTCCGTTTAAATCGCTTGTGGTCATACCAAGTAAAACTTCATCGGCAGCAATATTGCCGCCTTTGACTTTTGCTTGACCTGTAAATTTAAAATCTACACCTGACATATTCATTGTTGTTACAGCTGCATTAACGTTATGTTCTTTAGTAGCACCAGAAGTAAAATCAAAATAATTTAAAATTTCATAAAACTGTTTACCATCAGTTAATTCTTTAATAATTGTTTTAAATGGAAAACGACCTGATAAAGCAAAAAATGTTTTAGGTCCGTAAGTTGTTGTGTACAAACGGTGATCTGGTTTTGAAAGAGTAACACCGATAAAATAACTTTCTTTTTGTGTTGGGATAACAACATTACTTGGTATTGTTGAATCTTTCCCAGGAGTAGCCAATGTATCTGTGTACGGACTTAAAACAGCCCCTAAATCAAAATTCAATAAATCAGCTTTTGAAATCGTTGGCATGACGATGGCAAAATCAATATTTTTATCACCGTTCACAACTGGTAAACCAGTGACTTGACCCTTAACCA
>JAYTPA010000173.1:0-1317 GCA_043747495.1 Bdellovibrio sp. | reverse complement strand
CATATTGAATCGAACTATCTTTCAGAGTTCAAGACTTTAGTCGGTTTATGATTAGCGTTGCTCTGTCGATAAATGTATATGGGTTTATTAGATACAATTCAGCGTAAATATCCTCGTAAGCATTTCAAAAAACCAGTGGTGATTTTGATCAAAGGTTTTTCGCAAGTTGTTGACGGCTATGAAATAGGTGAAGGCGGACTATCATTTCAAACTGATATGGCGCTGAATATTGGTGATCAAATTGTTGTAAGTTTTTACATTCCAGACGGTGGATTCTTTACTTTACGTGGCGTTGTTAAAAATACCATTCCTGATCAGACCACCAAAACTGGCCATGTCGTTTATGGTACAAATTTTCGAGAAGTGAGCGTAGCCCTGAAACGACAAATCCGAGCTTACGTGGCTCGGACTGTCATTGAACGTGCTGTCTAGCTTAAAATAACTATTTAGCAGTTAAATTTTTGTGAACTTGAGTAGATAAGCGAGCAATTTTACGAGCTGCAGTTTGTTTTGTGAAAGCGCCTTTTTGTGCGGCTTTCATCATTTTGCTTACATAAGCAGATAATAAAGTTTGAGCAGCTTTTGCATCTTTATCTTTAATCGCTTTAAGAAGTGTTTTTTCACCAGTGCGAACTATTGATTTACGAGTAGTATTAACAGCATTTTTACGAGTGGTTTGACGAGCTCTTTTAGCTGCTGACTTATGTTGTGCCAAGGTATAACCTCCAATTAAAGTATGTCTGATATAAAACAACAACCAGAACGAAGACATTTAGATAGCACGGCGGCATCTGTTAATCAAGAGGCTATTCAGTCTAATGTTTTAAAAAATGCACTGAAAATGACGTTCGGTACGATGACTAGTCGGTCATTGGGACTGCTCCGTGAAAGCCTTATGGCAGCTTTGTTTGATAAAAGTATTACCGATGCATGGGGTGCTGCTTTTAGAATACCCAACATGTTCCGCAGACTTCTTGGCGAAGGGTCACTGTCAGTCAGTTTTATCCCTGTTTTTATTGAAGCTAAACACGATTCGACTGTAAGAGCCCAAAATTTAGTCAACACCTTGTACACGTTCTTACTGATTTTATTAAGTGCACTGACGGTTTGGGGGATTGTTTTCCCAGATCATTTCTTGCAGCTTGTTTTAGATCCGCAGTACGTCCAGCAAGTCGAAAAATACGAAATGACCAGAAAAATGATGCAAATCATGTTCGGTTTTGTTTTCTTTATCAGTAGTTTTGCTTTTTATATGGGGATTTTGAATGCACTTGGTCAGTTTTTTTGGCCAGCCATAGCGCCGACTTTTTGGAATCT
>JAYTPA010000172.1:0-1650 GCA_043747495.1 Bdellovibrio sp. | reverse complement strand
CCCCCTGTTTCAGGGAAGTTGTCGTGTAAGTTAAATAACCAGATGGGGTGCGGAATTGGATAACGCATGGTAACAAGTCAACGCTTTAGCAAAGAATTTAAAGAAGCAATCGTCAAGAAACTGATTTCTAGAGGCAATAAAACGATTGAACAGTTTTGTAATGAAAACAACTTAGCAATCAGTACAGTTAGCAGATGGCAGTCAGATTGTGCTAATGTTTTAGAAATGAAACACAAGAAAGATAAATCAAAGTATTCTGCAGAAAAAATATTAAAAACTATTTCTGAAACTTATTCTTTAAATGAAGAAGATCTGGGAATGTATCTTCGTAAGAATGGTTTGCATACAAATCAGCTTACAGAATGGCGTTCAGGGATTTTATCATCAATGAGCCAGCCAAAAGTGAATTTAAATAAAAAAGATGAACGCGATATTGAAATCAAAGATTTAAAGAAAAACTTACGTAAGAAAGATGCAGCCCTTGCTGAAGTTTCAGCATTGTTAATACTCCAAAAAAAAGCCAATTTATTATGGCCATCGCCGAACGAGGACGAGGATCTTTAACTTCGGTTACAGACAGGTGCAGTATTTTGGAACTTATAGCAGAAGCCGTAGCTGCTGGTTGTCGCAGGTTTCGGGCGTGTGAAGCGTTTAATCTTGAAGAACGCACTATTCAGCGTTGGAAATTAAGTTCAGCAGATCAGCGCCACGGGCCATTGACAGTGCCAGCTAATAAAATTTCAGAATCAGAAAGGGCTTTGATTATTAAAACATCAGTAAGTGAAATCTATGTAAACTTAAGTCCGCATCAGATTGTGCCGCGTTTAGCTGATGATGGAATTTACATTGCCAGTGAATCTACTTTTTATCGTGTTTTGAACGCTGAAAAACTAACAGCACATCGTGGTTTATCAAAACCCAGAATCGTTGAAAGACCAAAGGCTTACGAAGCTACAAAGCCGAATCAGATTTACAGTTGGGATATCACTTATTTGCAAAGTTCAGTTCGGGGACAATTTTACTATCTGTATTTATTTTTAGATTTGTTTTCTAGAAAAATAGTTGGCTGGAATGTACATGAATATCAAGATATGGAATTGTCAGCGATATTACTAACTGATATTTGCAAAAAAGAAAAAATAAATAAGCATCAAATTGTTGTTCATGCTGACAACGGTGGTCCCATGAAAGGGGCCACCATGCTTGCAACGATGCAAAAACTTGGTATTGTACCATCGTTCAGTAGACCTAGTATTAGCAATGATAACCCATTTTCAGAATCGCTGTTTAAAACTTTAAAATACTGCCCAATATACCCAGCAAAGCCATTTGAAGATATTGAGGCTTCGATAATTTGGATGCAAAAATTTGTTAACTGGTACAATACAGAACACTTGCATAGCGGAATAAATTTTGTAACACCTGAATCAAAACATAATGGAAATGACGTTGAAATTTTAGAAAATAGAAATAAAATTTATATAGCCGCTAAAGCAAAAAATCCGAATAGATGGTCTGGAAGAACACGAAACTGGGATGCTGTGACAGCTGTCAAATTAAATCCCTTGAAACAAAAAGATAAATCGAATATAAAAGAAAAATATCAACAAGCGTGTTGATCAAACACGACAACTATCCTGAAATTTTTCG
>JAYTPA010000171.1:0-11075 GCA_043747495.1 Bdellovibrio sp. | reverse complement strand
CAAACGCAGCCGCCAATTCAATCTCATTCTCATCATGAAGCTGAAATTGATTTAGCTGATATCAACTTAAGTGAAGAAGAAAAAAGCTGGCTAAACTCTAAAGATTTAAAATCTAAAAACATCCAAGTTTTGACTGATTTGGCTTCTAAATTAAAAATCGAAAATGCGGCAGGTATGCGCCGTCAAGATATGGTCTTTGAAGTTCTAAAACGTGCGGCTAAATTAGGTGATATTTTCGGATCGGGTGTTCTTGAAATTCTACCGGACGGTTATGGATTTTTACGATCGCCAGATTACAATTATTTACCAGGACCAGATGATATCTATGTTTCACCTTCACAAATGCGTAAATTCGGTTTGCGTACAGGTGATTTGGTCACTGGAACAGTTCGCCCACCTAAAGAAGGCGAACGTTATTTCGCTTTAACAAAAGTGGATTCGTTAAATTATGAATTACCTGAAGCTTCAAAAGATAAAATTTTATTTGATAACTTAACGCCGCTTTATCCTGAAAAACAATTAAAGCTTGAAAACAAACAAAGCGAAATGACGACAAGAATTGTCGACATGATGGCGCCATTAGGTAAAGGTCAACGGGCTCTTATAGTCGCTCCGCCGAAAACAGGTAAAACAGTTTTGTTACAAAATATTGCCAATGCAATCACAACAAATCACCCTGAAGTTAAATTGATTGTTCTTTTAATTGATGAACGACCGGAAGAGGTCACTGATATGCAAAGAACTGTAAAGGGCGAAGTTGTCAGTTCGACATTCGATGAACCACCAACTCGTCACGTTCAGATTGCTGAAATGGTTTTAGAAAAAGCTAAGCGTTTAGTTGAACATAAACATGACGTGGTTATTCTTTTAGATTCTTTGACTAGATTAGCCCGCGCTTACAACACTGTTGTTCCGCCATCTGGAAAAATTCTTTCAGGCGGTGTGGATTCAAATGCTCTTCATAAACCTAAACGATTTTTCGGCGCTGCTAGAAATATCGAAGAAGGTGGTTCTTTAACAATTATTGCTACTGCTTTAATTGATACGGGATCAAGAATGGATGAAGTTATTTTTGAAGAATTCAAAGGAACTGGTAATTCAGAAATTCAATTAGACCGTAAATTAATGGAAAAACGTATTTTTCCTTGTATGGACATCAATAAATCTGGAACTCGTAAAGAAGATTTATTAATTGAAAAAGGCGATTTAAGTCGTCTTTGGATATTAAGAAAAGTTCTTGCGCCCATGAACGTGGTTGATGCGATGGAATTCTTAATGGATAAATTAGAAAAAACTAAAACAAATGCCGACTTCTTGAAGAGTATGAATGGATAATCAGTCTAAAAATCAAAAAGAGGAAAGTTTATTTAATAAAATAAAAATTCCTCTGATTATTTTTATAGTTGGTCTAACTCTCATTTTTGCGCTGTTAAAAATTTTTAATTTAACAGATCGGGCTTATTTTAATTCTGACGCCACCATAGCTGAATCATTAAATCCTGAAAGCTTTCAAGCGCCTGCAGAAATTTCTTCTGAAATTCAAATCGAATGTCAAAATTCTGCAGAAAAAATAGAATCTATAGGCCATTGTGATGATCAACAAACTGAATATTTAAATCATGTTCAAACCTGTTTAAATGCGCAGTATGCAACGGATTCTTCAGAGGGCAAATTTGGCGATCTTGTTTTCAAAATTGTATCGTGCTACATCGCTGACAACAATAAAGACAAAGCATTAACTTTACTTCAAAAAGCCAAAAGCTTCGGATCTTGGGACATTTACACCGGTCCTATTTCTTGTGATTCTGATGTGGCCATCGCCGCATGGACCGAATCCTTAAATACCGAAAACACTTTTGCTTGTGTGGCTAAAAATGATTTAAGTGGATTAATTTCTGATCTACAGAGCCAAAACTTTACGACTTTGGATAAAACCTTATTGCCTGCTAAAATTTTGCAGTTCGGAATTTTGGACTCCGATGTAAGTTGCCCAGATTCTTATAAGAAGATTAAAGGTACTCTTCAAAGCCTTTACAAGCAGAACATCAAGGCTGAACTGATGATCAATGATGACCAGTCGACAGCCAAAGAAGCAGGTCTAGAGAAGGTCTATATAAACCTTTCAAAAGACAGTCAGCAGATGGGCTTATTGAAATTTTCACTAAATAGTGAGAACTGTTTAGTTTTTGAGTCCTTATTACTGACTAATTCAGAATCACAATAACGGAAAATGCCTTAATTTTATGCTTGTGTAGATCTTTTTTTGTGATTTTTTGTTGAGCATGGGCTGAAAATTGTGTTATCACCTAAGTCTTTGAAATTTATAATAATAAAGAGGAATTTATGAAACCAGGACTTCACCCCAAATTAAAAACAGTCGTATTCAAAGATATTTCATGTGACTACGCGTTTATTGGTACAACAACTTTAGATTCTAAAGAAACAACTAAATGGACTGACGGAAAAGAATATCCATTAATTAAAGTTGAGATTTCTTCAGCTTCTCATCCATTTTACACTGGCAAGCAGCGTATTATGGATACTGAAGGTCGTATCGATCGTTTTAATAAAAAATACGGTAAATTAACTAAGTAGTTAATTTTATTTTTTTAAATAAAGTAAAGCGGCCAAATTGCGCCGCTTTTTTATTTTATAAATAGGCCTAAGTTATTTCTTTTTATTTTATTAAACGGAGATCCGAAACATGTTTTCAAAGTTAGATTCAGTTGAATCGCGGTACGAAGAAGTCAGTATGTCTTTACAAAGACCTGATATTGCTTCTGATCAAAAACGCTATCGCGCTTTAATGAAAGAATTAGCTGATCTAGAAAAAATTGTTGTTCTGTATCGTGATTTCAAAAAAAAATCTGCTGCTCTTAAAGAAAATAAAGATCAATTTACGAACGAAACAGATTCAGAAATGAAAGAAATGTTTCGCGAAGACATTAAAACATTAGAAGCTGAACTTCCTATTATTGAAGACAAATTAAAAATCTCTTTAATTCCTAAAGATCCTAACGATGATAAAAATATCTTACTTGAAATTCGTGCCGGTGCTGGTGGCGATGAAGCTTCACTTTTTGCTGATGAATTATTTCGTGGATACGCTAGCTACGCTTCCACACAAGGCTGGAAAGCTGAATTAATGTCTTACACTGATGGAAACGTCGGTGGTGCTAAAGAAGTCATAGCGATGATTTCTGGCGAATCAGTTTATTCAAAAATGAAATATGAATCTGGCGTTCACCGTGTACAACGTGTACCTAAAACTGAATCTGCCGGACGTATCCATACTTCGACGGTTACAGTTGCAATTATTCCTGAAGTTCTAGCTGTCGATATTAAAATCGATATGAAAGATATTACGATCGATGTTATGCGTGCCAGCGGTGCTGGTGGTCAGTCAGTCAATAGAACTGAATCGGCTGTTCGACTTCATCATAATCCCACAGGAATTTTAGTCCATTGCCAAGAGGGCAAATCACAAAATGCCAATAAAGAGCGGGCTTTTCAAATTTTAGCCGCTAAATTACAGGCCCTTGAAGATGATAAAAGACTAAAAGAAGCTTCAGATGCTAGGCTTGATCAAATTGGAACTGGTGATCGTTCGGAACGCATCAGAACATATAACTTTCCACAAACTCGCATCACTGATCACCGTATTGGTTTAACTGTGCACCAACTTGACGCTGTCATGAGTGGCTCATTTGAAATTCTTATTGATCCGTTAATAGCGAACTTCCAAGCTGAAGCTTTAAAAAAACAGGCTGTTAATTAGTTTTCATGAAATTAAATGAAGTTCTGACAAAATCTATACAGTTCTTTAAAGATAAAAAAATAGAAACTGCGCGCTTGGATGCTGAGATCTTAATTTCCCATGCATTGAAAATTCCCCGTATACAGTTATACGTTAAATATGATCAGCCGCTGTCTGAAAATGAAATCACTTTATGTCGTGAACTTGTAAGACGCCGAAGCCTTGGCGAACCTGTAGCTTACATCACAGAAGATAAAGGTTTTTACGGACTGAATTTTAAAGTCAAATCAGGTGTTTTAATACCAAGACCAGAAACAGAATTAATTGTTGATGAAGTTTTAGCCGATCATAAAAAAAAATCTGCTTCTGAAACAGTTCGCGTGCTTGATTTGGGATCTGGTACAGGTTGTATTGGATTATCAATAATAAAAAATATTCCCCAGTCTAAATTAATAACGATTGAAAAATCACAAACGGCTTTTGAAATTTTAATTGAAAACATTAAATGCTTAGAATTAACTGATCGCGTACAAGCAATTCATGGCGATGTTCTTAAAGTTGATTTATCTGAATTTGAAAAAATTGACTACATCGTTTCTAATCCTCCGTATATTGATGAAAACGATAAACAAACTGAACAGTTTGTAAAAAAATATGAACCGCACGAGGCTTTGTTTGCCTCAGATCTAGGTCTATCTGATATAAAATCTTGGGCGGCACATTATAACCATTTAGTAAAACCTGACGGACTAGTTTTATTTGAAATGGGTTATCAACAAGGTTCTGTTATAAAAGCCTACTTTGAAAACCTAAAAAAGTTTAAGACTGTGGACGTTATAAAAGACCTGTCTGGACTTGATCGAATCATCAAAGCCAGAGCATAATTAAATTTAAGACTTAATTTTTATATTGATTGGAATTTCTATGGATAAAATGCTTGTTACAAGTGGTTCAGTTTTAAATGGTTCAGTTGAAGTCAGCGGAGCAAAAAATGCAGCACTTCCTATTTTATTTTCTACGCTGCTAGCCGAGGGTGAACACACTTTTGATAACGTGCCGTTATTAAAAGATATTGAATCTACAGCAGAGCTTCTAAAAAGTTTAGGTTGTGAATCCATTCGTGAAGGTCACACTTTTAAAGTTGTAGTTCAGAAACTAAAAACTTTTGAAGCCCATTATGATCTAGTCCGTAAAATGAGAGCTAGCATACTTTGCTTGGGCCCAGTTCTAGCAAAATACGGCGAAGCTGTAGTTTCTTTACCAGGTGGTTGTGCTATAGGGACACGCCCAATTGATTTACATTTAGATGCAATGAAGGCTTTAGGTGCAGAAATTGAATTACGAGACGGCTATGTCTTTGCTAAATGTAAAAAATTACAAGGGGCTACAGTGTTGTTTGAAAAAACAACTGTTGGTGGAACTGAAAATCTAATGATGGCGGCAACATTAGCTAATGGCATTACAACAATTGAAAACGCGGCGAAAGAACCTGAAATAGTTGATTTAGCAAATTACCTTAATAAAATGGGCGCGAAAATCACTGGTCACGGAACCAGCGTTATTAAAATCGAAGGTGTTGAAAAATTAATTCCTGCTAGACACAGCATCATGCCTGATCGTATCGAAGCCGGTACATTATTGATTGCCGGAGCGATTACAAAAGGATCAGTCACAGTAAAAAAATGTAACCCTCGTGATCTTGAAGCACTTCTTCAAAAAATGAAAGAATCTGGTTTTAAAATTGATGTCACAGCTGACTCAATGCATATCCACCCTGCAAAAACTTGGGAAGCTGTTGATATTACAACAGCGCCTCACCCTCTATTTCCAACGGATCTACAGGCGCAGTTCATGGCTTTGATGGCCGTTGCAAACGGAACAAGTGTTATCACTGAAACAGTTTTTGAAAATCGTTTTATGCACGTAAATGAATTAATGCGCTTGGGAGCAGACATAACTCCGAAAACACAAGTGGCCGTTGTTCGTGGAAAACCCGGTGGATTGTCGGCAGCACCAGTGATGGCGACAGATTTAAGAGCTTCTGCTAGTTTGGTTTTGGCAGGATTAGTTGCGCGAGGTGAAACTTTAGTAAATCGGATTTATCATCTTGATCGCGGTTACGAAAACCTTGAAGGAAAATTAACTTCATTAGGTGCAAAAATTAAACGTGGAAATTAATTTGATACGGTAGAAAAAATTAAGGCTTGATTGAGGAGGGGCCACAATCAAGCCTTTGAAAAACAGTGCTATTTCTAGCGAAAGTTTTATTGAATTTATAATCAAAAGCTCTAGCTTTAGCCGAAAGAACAAGCACGATGAAAATATATATAACGGCTAATAACTTCATTTTACACATTTGAATAAAGCAATCGTTGTGCCATGTTTTTTGATGGTGCAAGTGCAGCTATTTTGATTTAAACGCTTATTTTTAAATTTAAGGTTCCAGAATGGAACCTTAAACTGGTTCCATTTTCAGACTTTAGTCATAACTTGGATCTAAAATGATATGAGTGCTGTCCGATACAAAAACGCTCATCTATAATAAAAGCTCATGGGTAATTTCAACAATCAATTCACCGATCAGTGGCGAATACGTCTTGAGTCAGGTCAAGTTAAAGGACCTTATTCAACTACGGCAATCAATAAAATGATTGTTGAGGGTGTTTATACTGGAAACGAATTTATCTGCGCTTTTCCTGATGGTGATTGGAAACCCCTTTCTAAAGAACCTGAATTTTATGAGGCTTTGCTTGAATCGTTAGAAAATCCGAACCAACGAGACAAAAAAATTTCTCAAAAAATGGAAGCTGAAACAGTCATAAAAAATATAGATGCTGAGGATGAACCCATCAATCCATCAGATGATTCAGCCATTAATTTTAATGATGCTTCTATTCTACAACCCGTAACGAACAGAAAAAAAGCCCAGCTTCCTGCAGCGATTCCTAAAAATTTAAAAGCTCAAAATCTCCAAGCAGCACTTCTTTCGGCACGTGATCAACAGTTCACAATTGAATTAAGTAATATTCAGAAATTAAAAACATTACAGCTTAAAAAATTCTTTCCACATTTCTTAGGACTTATCATTTTTTTCGCAGGACTTTTTATTTATCTCAATGCTGATCAAGATCAAAAAATTGGCTGGGTCCTTATAGCACCAAAAATTACTGCTGATCGTGAATTACTGTCAGCAGAACAGTTAAAATCTTATAAAACAAAAGCTTTTGCTTTACTGCGAACAGGATTAATAGAAAATACAAGACAGGCCCAAAAAGTTCTTGTCGAAGCCGTTGAAGGATCAAAAACAGATCTTGAATCAATTGGATTACTTTGTGTCGTCTACCAACAACTATGGCCCTATACCAGACAAACAACACAGGATTTTAAAGCTGTTACTGTGACTACGCAATTAGCGCGCGGACTTAATCCCATATCTAGTTACTCTGACACTTGTCAGTCAGTCTATTTATTAGCTAAAGGCCAACCACAAGATTATCGCGGTCTGATTGAAAAAACTTTAGATCAGGCTACCGACGAGAAATTTATTTTATTTCCTTTTTTATATGTTATGAAAGCTGAAATTTTAGAAGACAGCTTAAATTATCTAAATGCTGAAGCTTATTTTTCTGAAGCCACTAAAATATTTCCTAACTGGAATTGGGCCCTATTTGGACAAGCTAGAACTTTGTATAAATTAAATAAACATAATGAATCACGTCAAATTTTTGAACAAATACTAAATAATAATTCCGAAAACAAAGCTGCACTGTTTGGAACAGCACTAAATATAGTAAAGCTGAATTCTGATTTTGATAAAGCTTATTCTTATTTTAATTCTGGTTTTGCAATTGAAAGTAAATTGCCGAAAACTTTTCATTTAGAAGCGCTTCAAGAATATATAAAAATATTATTATCACGAAACGAAAATTCGAAAGCATTAAAAGTCGCACAGTTTGGTTTAACAATTAGTCCTAGCCACCGATCATTAAAAGAAACTGTGATTGCGCTGGGTGGAAATGAAAAAGCTTCAAATGCAACAACGTCTGAATTGGTTTTATTAGGTGATCAATTTGCTAGGGCCGGTGATCATTTGGCTGCACAAGCGCAATATCAAGCGGCTTTTGATTACGATTCAACAAACGGAACGGTTGCGCTTAAAGCTGCGAAAAGTCTTTGGGAAATCAACCAAACTCGTGGTGCGCTACTGTGGGTAGATAAAGCGATCAAAGCAGAACCGCGGATGTATGTCGCCTATGCGCTTAAAGCTGATTATTTATCACAAAAATATAATTTTATTGATGCCAGTAAAGTTCTGATCGAAGCCAGTCGTAAAGCTGGTCAGAATTATGATTTATTAAAAACTCATGCACTTGTTGAATTTAGAAAAAATAATATGCAAGGCACAGTGGTCTACGGCGAAAAAGCACTTAAAATGTATGATGCTGATGTAGAGTTGTTAACTTTATTAGCCCAAGCTAACATTAATCTATTTGCAAATTCTCCGTCTAAAAATGAACAAGAAAGCACATTGAAAGATAAATACAAAGAAGACTCTAGAAGATACGCTAGTAAAGCAGTTGATCTTGAACCAGGCTGGCCAGAAGCACAAATCACTTATACAAAATATCTTAACGTTGGCGGTGCTGGTTCGATTGCCGCTGAAAACAATCTAAAAAAACTAATAGAAACTTTTCCATACACTTACCAATATCGAATTGGCTTAGCTGAATTTTATGAAGAACAAGAAAAATACACAGCAGCCAGTGAAATTTATTTACAACTGATTGAAAGTAATCCAAAAAATAAAAAAGCTTTAATGGGTTTAGCCAGATCTTATCAATATTCTAACCAACCAAAGCTAGCTCAAAATTATTATTTACAAGCTGCAGCCATTGATCCTTCAGATGTTGAACCTTTGTTTGCAACAGCTCAGCTGGAACTAGAAACGGCCACACTTAAAGACCCAGCGGTTCAGATAAAAAGAGCTTTTGATAAATTTAGAATGGTTCGTGATGTGAATCCAAATTTTCCGCGGATTTCATATTTTATGGCTAAATGTAAATTGGAACTGGGTGAATTTGATGAAGCTATTCAATTAATTAACGAAGAAAAAAAGAAAAATCCAAGTCTAGCTGACCCCTATATTTTAGCAGCTACAGTATACACAAAAAAAGAGCAGTTCAAAGAATGTGCTGCTGAATATTCATTAGCCATTAAACTAAGACCGGCCAATGCAGCACTTTTTGTAGATGCAGCTGTTTGCTATCGCCGAAGTGATGCTGCTGATATTGCTAGCGACATGCTAGAAATTGCCAAGACAAGGGAAAATGGCTATCCTCCGATCTACAGAGAAATGGCCTATATTTTTGAAAGAAATGGTGACGCCGACGAAGCTATAAAACATTTTCGTCGCTATCTTGATCTTTCACCAAATGCTGTTGATCGAAACCTTATAGAAGCAAAAATTTCAAGTTTAGGCGGTTAAAATGGATATTGGCGGAAAACTAAATAATATATCAAGTGATTTAAAAATGGGTGCTAAAAATGCGACCCACAGTTTAACACATATAATGTTCCGGTTGATCTCAGGATTTTTTCTGGGACTTGTTTTATCCCTTATTGTTCAAGAAATCACTCAGTCTGGTACGATGACTCTTGTTTTTTTGACGACCGTATTAACAGCCAGCATTTACAAAGCCCTTGCCCGACTTAGTTTGCCACAAATACTTATTTTTGATTTAATTTGTGTCTTGATTGCAACAGTGCTTAATATGTACATTAAAATAGCTCCCTAATTTAGGTTTTAAAGGAATTTTTGTGATTGATATAAAACTTCTCGAGAAAAAAAATGAAAACGGAACATCTTATTACGATGACTATAAAAAAAGTCTTTTAAATCGTAATGCTTCGACTGAAACATTGGATCAAATCATACACTTAAATATTAAACGTAAAGAAATCATGACCCAGGCTGAAACAGAAAAGGCCAAACAAAATAAATTAAGCGCAGAAATAGGCCAATTAAAACGCGAAGGCAAAGATGCTTCAGCTCTATTAACACAAGTTGATCTTTTAAAAACTCAGGTCAAAGATTTAGAAACTCAAGCCACAGTGGCTGATGAAGAAGTTCACCATTTATTATTAACAATTCCAAATAAACCCCATGATTCAGTCCCCGTCGGAAAATCTGAACACGACAACAAAGTTGTAAAAACAGTGGGCGAAGCTAAAAAGTTTTCTTTTAAAGCTAAAGAACACATTGAGCTGGGTGAGGCCTTAGACATTATTGATTTTGAGCGTGCTGCTAAAACAACTGGAGCAAGATTTACTTTTTTAAAAGGTGCCGCTGCACAGATGGAACGGGCTTTAATTCAATTCATGATGGATTTACATTCTAATCAACACAATTACACAGAAATGATTCCTCCGTTTATGGTGAACAGTCGCAGTATGACTGGTACGGGGCAATTCCCGAAATTTAAAGACGATGTGTTTCACCTTGAAAATACAGATTATTATTTAATTCCCACTGCAGAAGTTCCTGTGACGAATTATTATAACAACGAAACATTAAATGAATCAGATTTACCAAAATCATTTTGTGCTTACTCTCCATGTTTTAGATCTGAAGCCGGCAGTCATGGTAAAGATACAAAAGGGCTTATTCGCCAACATCAATTTAACAAAATTGAATTGATGACGTTTTGTCATCCAAGCCAGTCCTATGAAGCCCATGAACTATTAACATCACATGCAGAAAAAATTCTCACTGAATTACAATTACCTTATCGTAAAAGTTTATTATGCACGGGTGATATGGGTTTTGGATCATCTAAAACTTATGATTTAGAAGTCTGGTTACCGGGTCAAAATGCTTACCGCGAGATCAGCTCGTGTTCAAACTTTGAAGACTTTCAAGCCCGCAGAGCCAACATCCGATTTAAACCTAAAGATGGTGGCAAACCGCAGTTCGTACACACATTAAACGGCAGTGGATTAGCTGTCGGGCGCACACTGATCGCTGTGTTTGAAAACTACCAGCGTGAAGACGGTAGTATCGAAATCCCTCCAGTTTTACGCCCGTACATGGGTAATAAAACAGAAATTCGCTAACTATCGCTAACATTTTAATCAATTTTGTAAATTGCGATCTACCCAAGTCCTAGTTTTGTAAAAAAACCAAAAAATCCGTTGATACCCACCGCTAATTCCAATAAAACAATCAACGGAAAGCTGGTAGAGCGGTTGAATACACCAGTCTTGAAAACTGGCAGCCCTTCGCGGGGCTCGAGGGTTCGAATCCCTCGCTTTCCGCCAT
>JAYTPA010000170.1:0-2750 GCA_043747495.1 Bdellovibrio sp. | reverse complement strand
AATTTGTGTTTAGCGACATAATTACCCCAATTTTAGTGGATAGTTAAAATATAGCAAAAAAATAATCACTTTACGCTATTAAGTCATAATTTCGATGGTATGATAGTTTCTACTTATGAGGGACTTATGTCTAAAAAATTACATGATTTCGTAGTTAAAGATGCTAAAAATCAAGAGCACAATCTTGGTCAATATAAAGGTAAAGTCGTTTTGGTTATTAATGTGGCCAGTCAATGTGGCTTTACTCCGCAATATAAAGGCTTAGAAGAACTTTATCAAAAATTCAAAAACGATGGACTAGTGATTTTAGGGTTTCCGTGTAATCAGTTCGGAGCTCAAGAGCCAGGTTCTGATTCCGAAATTCAGTCATTTTGTCAGCTCAATTTTGGGGTTACTTTCCCGATTATGTCTAAAGTTGATGTAAACGGATCAAAAGCTGAACCTACTTTTCAGTTTTTAAAAGAAAATGCTAAAGGTATTTTAGGCACAGAAATGATTAAATGGAATTTTACCAAGTTCTTAGTCGGACGTGACGGTGAAGTTATAAATCGTTATGCCCCTAATGCAGAGCCTCATGAGTTAACGTCAGACATAAAAAAAGCCCTAGGTCTATAAAACCTAAGGCTTTTTTTTTATCAATTAGAAAAAACTAAATTAGTTTAATTTTTCTTTCGTAGTTGCTGCCGCTACTGCTTCTTTAGTTTCTTTCGCTTTTTTACTTTTCTTTGGTTGATCTAATTCAACTGAAGCTTCATCAGCTACAGCATCAGACATATCTGCAGTTAAAAGTAATTGGCCGATTCCATTTTTACTTAAGATCGCTTTACGTAATTCTTCCTTGATAGCCACGTTTGCTTTTAAAAATTCTTTAGCTTGATCACGACCTTGACCTAAACGTTCACCTTTGTATGAATACCATGCGCCGGCTTTTTCAACCATGTTTGCTGTCACTGAAAGATCTAAGATATCACCTTCTTCAGAAATACCTTCTCCGTACATTAAATCGAATTCAACTTTTGTAAATGGCGGAGCCATTTTATTTTTTACGACTTTGACAGCTGTTCTATTACCTACGACATCTTCACCATTTTTAATGGCACCGATACGACGTACATCTAAACGAACTGAAGAATAAAACTTAAGTGCATTGCCACCAGTTGTTGTTTCAGGGTTACCAAACATCACACCAATTTTCATACGAATTTGATTGATGAAAATAACAAGTGTTTTAGATCGGCTGATCGCCGCTGTTAATTTACGTAAAGCTTGAGACATTAAACGAGCTTGTAAACCCATGTGTGAATCACCCATGTCGCCTTCAATTTCAGCGCGTGGAACTAACGCTGCTACTGAATCGATAATCAATACGTCGATAGCGCCTGAACGAACAAGTGTTTCTGTAATTTCTAAAGCTTGCTCACCAGTATCTGGTTGAGAAATCAAAAGATCTTCAACGTTAACACCTAATTTACGAGCATAGTTTACATCCAAAGCGTGTTCCGCATCGACGAATGCAACAACGCCACCTTTTTTCTGAGCTTGAGCTATAGCTGATAAGGCTAAAGTTGTTTTACCAGAAGATTCTGGGCCAAATATTTCAATAATACGACCTTTAGGGTATCCACCAATGCCTAATGCGATATCTAAAGACAACGAACCTGTTGGTACGATTTCAATATCTTTACCAAGACTGTCACCGGTTCCAAGGCGCATGATTGAACCTTTACCGAATTGTTTTTCAATCGTTGATACAGCTAATTCTAAAGCTTTTAATTTTTCAGCTTGAGCTTTAGGATCGTGATTCATTGTTGTGTTTTGTGTAGCCATTGTTTTCTCCTTAGTATTACGTTTAATTTTTTAACTTATTAATTCTAAATTCTTTACTTCAAACTATCTGACAAATGTTTCAGCGCTGCCAATGCAGCAGAGGACTGAATCTGTTGTCTGTTAACGTTCGTGAATTCGTGTTGAAATACTTGAGTTGCAATGCTTGAACCACTACAAGATATAAACACAGTGCCAACTGGCTTTTCTGCTGATCCGCCTGCCGGACCGGCTATTCCAGTGATTGATACTGTTCTATATCCCTGGTGAACCTTTTCAGTTTTCATTTTTAGAAGAAGACCTTCAGACATTTCTTTAGCACAAGCAGCGCTAACAGCACCTTGTGTTTTTAAAATATCAGAATTCACATTCAAAAATTTAACCTTAGCTTCGTTTGAATAACTCACAATTGAGCCCCAGAAAACATCTGAAACACCTGATTGTGCCGTCATCAAACTCGACAAAAGTCCGCCCGTACAGCTTTCAGCAAACCCCACCATGAAGTTCTTGTCACGAAGAACGTCGATGGTATTTAGCAACTGTTGTTGAATCAGTGATTCAATTTCAGTCTGCGTAAGCTTTGGATCTGTATGTTGCACAAGGTTTGTAACTTTCATATAATTTACATATAAAGTTACATAGAATTTTCATATCATCAATATTTTTTTCTAGAAGGTCTGGATTTGCGCCCCAAGCCATGAAGTTTGATTATAAACGATTTGAAGTATTAAATTGCATATTATTCCGGCAGCAACATCGTCAAGCATCACGCCGACTCCACCTTTTATTTTTTGATCCAGCATTTTTATCGGTCCAGGTTTTACAATATCAAAAAAACGAAAAAGTATAAAACCAATGACGACACTTTGCCATGTGATCGGTAACCACATCATTGTAATCAAGAACCCCGCGACTTCATCGATGAC
>JAYTPA010000169.1:0-1298 GCA_043747495.1 Bdellovibrio sp. | reverse complement strand
GCTGTGATTTGCACAAACTGAGCCTTAGCTTGTAACTCTTCAATATTTTTTGCGCCTAAGTAACCCATGCCTGATTTTAATCCACCCACTAACTGGTGTATAATTCCGCTAGCAGAACCCTTATATGGAACTTTGCCTTCGATGCCTTCAGGAACTAATTTGTCTTCATCATGAATATCCATTTGTCCGTAACGATCTTTTGAGCCTTGAGCCATTGCGCCTATCGAGCCCATACCGCGATAAACTTTGTAAGTTCGTCCTTGGTATAAAACTGTTTCGCCAGGGGATTCTTCTGAACCTGCTAGTAAGTTTCCTATCATCACAGTATTCGCACCTAAAGCTAAAACTTTTGTGATATCACCAGAATATTTTATACCGCCATCAGCAATAATTGTTTTACCTAACTTTTTTGCAATAGCTGAACATTGGACGACAGCGCTGATTTGCGGCATACCTACACCAGCCACAATACGAGTCGTACAAATACTTCCCGGGCCGACTCCGACTTTTACAACATCTGCACCCGCTTTAATTAAGGCCTCAGTGCCTTCCTCAGTCACAACATTTCCAGCGACAACAACAACATCTTTATATTTACTTTTAATATATTTAACAGTTTCTATGACATTTTTAGAATGGCCATGGGCTGTATCAACACAGATTACATCTGTTTGTGCAGCTAGTAGCGCATCAATTCGTTCAACACTACCACTACCCACCCCGACTGCAGCACCAACAACAAGACGACCTTTTTGATCTTTTGTGGACTGAGGAAATGCTTCAGCCTTTTCAATATCTTTTATTGTGATTAAACCTTTCAAGCGGCCTTCACGATCAACAACAGGTAATTTTTCGATACGGTGTTTTTGAAGAATTTGTTTAGCTTGATCTAAAGTAGTCCCTTCATGTGTTGTCACAAGGTTTTCTTTTGTCATTAAATTTTTAATCGGCTGATGAATGTTTGTTTCAAAACGTAGATCACGGTTAGTTAAGATACCAACAAGTATTCCTTGTGATGTGATAGGTACCCCACTGATGGAATACTTCGCCATAATTTGTAAAGCTTCACTGACATAATGATCTGGCGATAAAGTGAATGGATCTTGAATCATTCCACTTTCATATTTTTTAACTTTTTCTGTTTGAAAAGCTTGATCTTGAATCGATAAATTTTTATGGATAATTCCTAGCCCACCATTTTGCGCCATAATTCTTGCAATGCGATGTTCAGTGACTGTGTCCATGGCTGCAGAAATAACCGGTGCGTTTAAATAAATATCTTTAGCAAAAAATGTTTT
>JAYTPA010000168.1:0-1431 GCA_043747495.1 Bdellovibrio sp. | reverse complement strand
CTCATTCAAATTATAAAAATAAATTTCACTAGCTGTAATCAAGCCTGTGTTAGCAATAACTTGTATATTTTTAAAGATTAAATTTGATTGATCTTTTTTTTTGTGTTCATCCAGAAAGAATTCACCAGACATAAATCCTGAAAGAGCTGCGAACCCCAATGCGGATGTTTTTAACTTCAAATTTTGACTATTTAAAAGTTGATACATTTGTATAAATGCTTTCACTGAAACATTTTTAATTTCACCAATATATTCTAGCGAATTCTTTTTTTGATCATACCGAATATCAAAGGCGAACGGTCGATCGATAAGTAGACCGTTCGCATTCATTTTAATATCAATTTGATTATTTTCTGCATCCATTTGTGCTTTTAAATTAATTTCAGATTTAAGTAAAAAAAAGTTTTTTGTGGCATCTTTAAAAGATAGCATCTGGGCCTGTAAATCAATGGTCCTTATTTGACTCTCGTCAGATTCGATACTGAGTTGTACGGCATTTAAATCAATGGGTAATTTAAAAATATCTGGAGCAATAATTCTTAATCGATCGATGCTCACTTCTTTTAAAACAGTGGAATGATTGAAAAAGCGATTTAAAGAGTTTTCTTTTTTATTTTCGTTCTGACTATTTGTTATGGATGCATTTTCAAAATGTTCTGCATTTTCCTCTGCTATTTTAGAAAGGCTCGCTGAAGCTCCCTCTTTTTTTGAGAAACAATCTTTGATTCGATCCAGACGAATTTCAATTAATGAAGCCCGTAAAGTGTTTATACCTTGATCTTTTTTGTTTTTGGAAAAAATCATTTTAAGATTCAAAGGAATAGATAGTTTTTCGATATATATCTGGTTATTTTGGCAATTCTGTATGACTGGGCTTAATCTTAACCCTGATATTTCAACGGTTGGTCTTGGCAAACCCCAATCACTGAGCTTAACTTGAGCTGAATCAAAATCAACAACAAGATCTCGCTTAAGAACATCTAAAGTCCTTTGGAGTCGTTCAGAAACAACGCTGGGTCTAATTTGTGATTTGAATATGAGACCAAAAAAAAGTGCTATTATAATTCCAGTGAAAATTATTTTCAGACCAGCTTGGTCTATGACGGCTCTTTTCATTTGATTTTCTTCATTGTTAACTTAAACAAACTTAAAAGAAACGATTTCGTATTCTTTGTCACCTTTTGGACTTTGAACCGTCGCCACATCACCAGCTTTTTTGCCAATAAGTGCGCGGGCAATAGGTGAAAGTACAGAGATCATTCCATTTTTAACATCAGCTTCATCAACACCAACGATTTGGTAAGTTGATTCTTCATCTGTGTCTTGATCGATCATGACAACTGTAGCTCCAAAAACAATACGATCTGATTTGATTAAAGCAGGTTCGATAACTTCAGCACCGGAAATTTTATATTGAATTTCACCGATACG
>JAYTPA010000167.1:0-2171 GCA_043747495.1 Bdellovibrio sp. | reverse complement strand
GCAACCAACAATAGCAATCACTGATAAAGCCAAAAGAACTGTTTTTTTATTAATAATCATATACGTCCTCCAAGTGTGGATAATATAACAATCAGCAAGCCAAGGACCATATTCAGCTAGCTTCATATCAAATATAGAAGTAGATTAGCCGTAATGACTGTCTAACTTTTTGATGAACAGACCAAGGATGTCAGCTTTTATGACCGATCATTTTTTTAAATTAGATCCAAATATTATTTTATCTGATGTGGACCTTCAAGGTTACATCAGCACGGGTGAAATTCATCAGCTGAATTCCTATGAAAATCGCGTTTTTGATATCAAACTAGATCAAGATCAATCTTACCCTTCTGTCATCGCTAAATACTTCAGACCAAAAAGATGGACCAAAGAAACAATTTTAGATGAACATGAATTCTGTTTTGATCTAGATGAAGAAGGCTTGTCAGTCGGTAAACCTTTGCGTCGTAAGACTGACAATGAAACTGTGTTTGATAGTAACGGTATTTTATATTGTTATTACGAAAAAGTCCGTGGCCGCATGATGCAGGAAATTTTACTAGGTCAGTTTTCTAAATTAGGTCATTCAGTGGCCATGCTACACAATGTGGGGGAACGTAAAATTGCCCATCACCGCGAATCATTAGGCCCACAGCTGAGTGACAAATGGAAAATCCTGGATCAGCTTTACGATCACGTAGCCCCTGAAGTGCGTAATGATTATTTTGATATCGCAGAAGATGTGTTTCAAAAACTAGATGATCAATTAAAACCAGAAAACTACATTCGTATTCACGGGGATTTGCACCGAGGTAATTTATTAGATGCTGGTAATAATGAAATCACCATCGTCGATTTTGATGATTTTGTGAATGGTCCACCGATTCAAGATTTTTGGATGATCTTTCCTGATGAAAATTTTTCGAATACAAAAGAGTATGAAGAATTTATGAAGGGCTATGAATTACTTCGTTATTTTGATGAGGCTGATCTGGCTTTAGTGCCGCTGCTTCGCTGTTACCGAGTGATTAATTATGCGGGGTGGATTTTAAATCGCTGGGCAGATCCAAGTTTTCCTAAAATATTTCCTGAATTTGGAACTTATTCGTACTGGGCAGATGAAACTGACTCGCTTAGAAAAATTGCGAGTCAGTATTAGTTAATTACTTAATTTTTAAAAGTTCACCTAAAGTTGATTTTAGCTTAGCTGTGTTTAAATTTTCTGAATCAACATTTAAACAAACCAGGTTAAATACTGCAGGGCTTTTAGATTCGTCATTAACAGAGATGAAATTAAAAGATGTGGCTTTACCTTTGAAGTCTTCTGGTACAGCAGTTGTTTCATTTTCAATGCTTTTTAATTCTAAAACTGTTTCAACACCAACTTGAACGTCTGTCGTGTCAGCTACTGAAAACGAACAGGCGATGTTTTTTGCAGCAACAACTTTGTTTAAGTCTATTGATGTGTAGTTGATAACACCTTTTGAAATATATTTTGCAAAATTTAAACTGTCTGAATCAAGAACAATTTTACCTTGATCCGTGATCACAAATTTAGATTCCATAAATTTATCAGTGGCTTTTTGAGTGACAACTTCTTTTTCTGCTAAAACAGCGAATTTGTTTTCAACTTTGCTTTCTGATTTTAAAGCTTCACCGTTTCTTAAACAAGACGCGTTGATGTAATCTTTTTTAATACCCTGAGTACCAATCATACACGACGCATCCGTGTATTTAGACAAGTCAGTTAAAACGATATTACATTTTTCAACTAGGGCCTTGCGGTTTTCTAAAATTGTATCTAAATCGTCTTGAGTTTTTACTTCTTTTGAATCGACCAATGCTTTTGTTTCATCATTCATAGTTTTAAAATCAATAATAAGTTCTTTTGTCGCATCACTGCATAGCTGAGTGATTACTTTTTCTTTAGATTTTTCAGTGTCTTGTTCTGCTGTTGTCGCAGTTTGTGAAGCAGTTCTGGTCGTATTTTTTGCAGCATCAGGTAGCGCAGGTCTTTCACCGGCTTTAACATCAATTTTTATGTCTTCAATTCCTGTTTTAGATTTAATGCCTCTTTTTGACGGCGACTTTTGACAGTTCACAGTTAAAAAAGATGTTGCGATAAGACCTGATAACATTAAGTATGACATTTTTTTCATAAATTACTCCTG
>JAYTPA010000166.1:0-1148 GCA_043747495.1 Bdellovibrio sp. | reverse complement strand
ATTAAAGAACCACAAATTATTGCTGGCTGGGAAAAGAATCAGGTCTATCAACAAATGCAGGAAAAAAATAAAAACAATCCTGGTTTTACTTTGCCCGATGGCCCACCTTACGCCAATGGTTCAATTCATATTGGGCACGCACTTAATAAATGTTTAAAAGATTTTATTGTGAAATATAAAAATATGCAGGGCTATTCAGCGCCCTTAATCCCAGGTTGGGATTGTCATGGTCTTCCGATCGAACACAAGGTCATGAAAGATCTTGCTGATAAAAAAATACAAAAAACTGATCAGGAAATTTTAGCCCTCTGTCGCGAAGAAGCACAAAAATGGGTGAATCACCAACGTGAACAATTTAAACGCTTAGGTGTGTTAGCTGATTGGGAAAATCCTTATTTAACAATGTCTAAACAATATGAAGCCGAAGAAGTTCGTGAATTTGCACGGGCTTACAAACGGGGTGTGATTTATCAAGGTGTTAAACCAGTTTACTGGAATTGGACTTTAAAAACAGCCTTGGCTGACGCTGAAGTTGAATATCACGATCACAAATCGCCATCGATCTATGTGAAATTTGATATCACTGATGAAAAAACATTAAAAAAATTAGGAAATCCAAAAGGTAAAACATCTTACGTGATCTGGACAACAACACCTTGGACATTACCTGCGAACGTGGGGATTTGTTTACATCCTGAATTAGATTACGGTGTTTTTTCAGCCACGGGCACGTTACCAAACGGAAATTCTTTTTCTGAAAATGTTGTGATCGCTGAAAGCCTTAAAGATTACTTTGAAAAAGAAACGGGTTTTGTTCTTAGTTTAATATCAAAACACAAAGGCATCGATTTAGAACTTACAGAAGCCCACCATCCGTTTTTGGATCGTAAATCAGTTGTGGTACTTGGTTTACATGTCACTGCAGAAGCTGGCACAGGCTGTGTTCACACAGCCCCTGGTCATGGCGCAGACGATTTTAAAGTGGGATTAAAATATAATCTTCCTGTTTTATGCCCTGTGAATGAATCAGGTCAGTTCAATGATGATTACCCTGAAATGAAAGGGCAAAATATTTTCAAAGCCAACCCACTGATTGTTGAAAAAATAAAACTGTCCGGGCATCTTTTAAAGTTTTCTGAATTTGTTCA
>JAYTPA010000165.1:0-1764 GCA_043747495.1 Bdellovibrio sp. | reverse complement strand
ACAACTGTTGTTATTCCAATGGCAAACGGTAAAGACCTAGAAGACATCCCACAAGTTTTCAAAGATAAAATGAATTTTATTTTAGCTGAAAACTTAGATGAAGTGTTTGCTGTCGTGTTTGAAAAATCTGAAAGATTTTCTAAGCGCACAACAAATAAAGCCACTAAGAAAAATAAGCCACAAGGCGCTGCAGCTTAAATGTATTTTTTAAGACCAGTTCTATGGTCCAATAATAAAGCCCACCTATCATGGTTGGGCTTTTTTTTAATTTTGTTGTCTTCCTTTTTTGCACACAGCCTTGAAATAGTCTGTGCCAATCGACATCTTATATCGATCGAATCAAATAATGATAAATTTTTTCTATCCAGCAATCCTCAGTGTTTGCCAACAAAAAATGAACGCCTACCAGCAGCCATTGAAAATGAATTTATTAAAATTACTTATTCCAAAAAAGGTATTAATAAAAATAAAACAGGCGAATACTACCGAAAAGACTTAGAAAAAGTGATTAAATTAGCTTTGGCTTTAGATGTTGACCCATATGCTGCCCTTTCGGTTTTGCTTATTGAAAAACCACCTTTAAAAGTTATTGGCCAGGATTTATCTCAATACAAGAAATCTTATGGATTATTTCCTGTCGATGCTGTCGCTGCTTACGATACTTTAGGCTGTAGTACAGATAAAAAAGTTTTTCAGTCATCACAGATTCGAAAGAATTAAATAATTATGCCAAAGAATATTCTGGATTGCCGATTGCACAAGGTTATTTACACACAAACAATAACCCGGTTTACAAAAAGCTCGCTTCTCACTATACAAATCCGTCTGTAGCTTTAACACAAGTCTACTGCGAAGCCATGACTTTAGCTAAACAACCAAAGCTTTGTTCTAAATATTATTTACAAAAAAAATCTGCGCCAGTGATTGATTTAAGTTCGGCCTACGATACAAATTCAAAATTATCTAAGGTCAGCGTTTGCTCCGACCAGTTTGTCACTTACCCTGGCCAGCCCCCGTCTTTTGAGTTTTTAGGCGAAATGCAAACGTCACAGAAAATCAAAAACTGCTGTGCTGAAGTTATTGTGCCCTTCCCGAACGAAGAATTAAGGTCTGACTTTTTAAGCACGCTTGGAATTCTTTATTTAAAAAAATCTTTAGATTCGTGTAAATCAGAAAATGTGGCATTATGTTTACAAAAATATAATGGACTTGGTTGTTTTAACTGTACTGAAAAAATGAACAGTTCTTGTTTAAATGGTCTTGTTATGATGGATCGACACTTTTATGGGTCACGTGCTCTTGATTTGATGGTGAATTCATTAATGTCGAACAAAGAAATTAACGAATTAGTATTAGCGGTCTCTAAAAATAGTCAAAACCCAATATCATCTGTTTTTTGTAAAAAAGGAAATGCTTCAGTTGTGGAAATCAATGAGGATAAATACTTAAACGAACAAAGAAAGTTTTTGCTGGGTGGTCTAGATCACCAATTTGAAATGAGTTTACTTCATCGTGGAGTAAAAGATAATACTCATCCACAAACAGCATCTGATTTTGAACTTTACCGAAAAAATGAAGCCCGTAGAATCTCTACGTGCCAAAGCTACTTTAAATAATTAGTTTTAATTAGATATCACTATCGATCTGATAAACATCAGATGAATAATTTCTTTGATTGTGAGATTCAAGAATTTTCACAAGTGTTTTAAGATCAGAAATCTCTTCTTTAAGATAAATAATCTGTTCTTCTTTTTCATGTAAAAC
>JAYTPA010000164.1:0-9210 GCA_043747495.1 Bdellovibrio sp. | reverse complement strand
ATTATTTTATGCAACTGGAAGAAGAAAAACGAGTTCAGCTCGTGTTTACTTAAAACCAGGTAAAGGCAAAGTAACTATCAATGGTAAAACATCTGATGGATATTTAACACGTTTACAATCAAGAATGGTCATCATGCAGCCAATCGTAGCTGTAGGACAAACTGATAAGTTTGACTTACGCGTTATGGTTACAGGTGGCGGAGAATCAGGACAAGCAGGAGCTATCCGTCACGGAGTGACTCGTGCATTAATTCTTTTTAACCCTGAATTTAAAGCTGAATTGAAAAAAGCAGGCTTTGTTACACGTGATCCTCGTATGGTTGAGAGAAAAAAATACGGTCTTCGTGGCGCTCGTCGTAAAGGTCAGTACTCAAAACGTTAATTTTTGTTTTTTAGACTTACATCTAAAATCAACCTTAAAATTAAATATGAACCCACTCCAAAAGAGTGGGTTTTTTATTTTGATTTCGACGCTAGCAAAACTAGACTATAGTTAGTTTTAAAAAGACTTGTTAAAATACTGTTAAGTTACTAAACTAATATGTAGTTAAAGAGGAACACAGTATGGGAAATTCAGAACAAGTCGAAATTTTAGCACAGTTTTTAAAAGAAAAAAGAGTTCAATCAGGTTTATCACAAAAAGATGTAGCCACTAATTTAGGTTACTCAACATCACAGTTTATTTCTAATTGGGAACGTGGAATATCGCACCCACCACTTAACACATTAAGAAGTTTATCTAATTTATATAAAATAAATCCAGATGATATGTTTGATGTTTTGTTAAAAGCCACAGTGGCGCAAGTTGAAGTGGATTTGAAGAAAAAGTTTTATTCAAAAGAAATGACTAGCTCTGCGAGCTAGTCATCCGACTAAAAATATTATTTAGTAACTTCAAAACCTTTAGTAATTTCAAAACTAGTTACTTGCATTGAGTGTTTAAGAGTATCATCACCTTGAACATTCTTTTTTGTTTCTACTCTGCATGTCACTGTTGAAAGCACTTCACCTTTTGAAAGAACTGTATCGCCCTTGATTACATTATAAGTAAGCTTTACAGAGGCAGGAATGGTAATTCCGACTCCGCCTTTTTGATTAATTTTATAGGCTTTGTTTAACGAAGTTGAGTATTCTTTTTCATCCGATAGCAGTTTTGCATTTGTGATGTCTGCTATTTGACCCGTTGATTTTTGATCTTTAGTGATTTCTATTTTTTCTTCTAAAACAGTTAAATTATTTTCAGTTGAGAACACTGTATCAGCTGTAATCTTAACAGCTCTGACTAAATCTTTTGTATCACAAGAAATAGTACCGATGCTTTGTAGTCTGCTTTCGCCTTGATTAGTGTGTCCTGCAGCAGCTGTGAATAAAACTAAAGTTGTCATTAAAATTTGATTTTTCATAAATATCTCCAAAAAATTATTTAGATTGTAAGTCTTTAAGTTTTGCTTTTGGTACGTACTTAATTGTAACTACGTAGTCCATTTTTTTCTGTGCGACTTTAACTCCGTTAACTGAGTCTGGCATTCCAGCATGAACAACAAAACCAGTTGGCGAATAATTTCTGGCACTGTTTGGATTTAATTGTGCTCTTGCGCCATCAATTTGTTTTGCATCACGTGTTAAAGTTAATTTGAAATATCCGTTTGTCTGCTTGATCAACGGTGCCATTAATGTAGCAACGCCTTTATGTCCTACAGATAAACCTTTTGCTTCTTTGTCTTTACCAGGTAAAGCAAAATCAATAAGCTGCATACTTAATTGAGGATTAGCTCCAGTTTGATTAATCAACATGGGAATACCGTCAGTCATACCGTAAAAATCTTCATCTTTAGCCGTACCAGAACTAAATGCTGAGCCGAACATTTGCATTGGTTTAAAAAATTCCGAAACACAAGCTGGTGTTTTTCCTTTTTTAAAATCCGAAGATGTTGCATCTGGATTACAATTTTTTAATGATAATAAAACCCATGCAAATTCTGAACAAAATTGCTGTAAATGATCGTTAGCTGTTAAGCTTTGACCTAGTATAAGTCTTGCAGTGTCAGCGACAAACGAAAGATCAGCTTTTCCATTTACTTCACGATACATTGGGCTGTTATAGTCAGTATTAAAAGATAATTTTGAAGGGTAAATTTTCTTTTCACGAGCTTTGGCTAAAGCTTTTTCTAACCATTTTTGAATATTTTGTCGTTGAGTTTCAGATTCTAAGCGAGGTCTTAGGACATGTAGCATTAAATTTGGGTTGTCTTCAGTAAAATGGCTTGCATCCATGACAGATTTTCCGAAGCCAAGATTTTTTCCACCCATCATTTTGTCATCCATTGGCATATCTAAATTGTAAAGCAATTTTCGACCATTTTCGTTAACAACAACGGCCATTGAAATATGTGTCGATAATAACTGTAACGCTAAGTATTGCAGTGAATTCGCAAATAACGGTCGAGTCGAAACAAGAAGATCACCTGTTTTAATCAGACCGTTTTCAGCCATCTGCTGAGATGCTCTCACGCGTGATTCTTCAGGAACCAAAGCCATTCTTAATCCTAAAGCCGAACCGTTTGCGCTTTGTCCCGGAATAGATACGTAATCAGTTAAAACAACTGAATCTGAATCGTCAGAACGATCAATCATTTTCACATCAGTTAATGGCAGAATGTTTCTTGCGGGGAAAGTTTCATAGTATGCAACAGTGGGGTTTAAAGAAGGAGCTTGGGTAAATTTTCCAAGAGCATTTTCAATTTTTGCTGCGATATCAGTATTAAAAGGATTTTTTCCTAATTTATTAACAATCGGTAATGAGGGTTTAATGGAAACAGGAGTTGTAACCTTTTTGGCAGGTTGCTGTTCTGCAGGAGCTTGTGGTTTCGGACCGCCGATTTGTGTACCACCGATACTGAATGCAAATGACTGATGAGTTACGCTGATAATAGCTAAGCCCATAATAATTTTTTTAGTACGCATAAATGTGTCCTTTTCTGCTGTTATTTATATCCTCTTGATAACATAGCAAGTCCAAATCCACTGTTTAAGTCAGTTATACGCATTTACGGCCGCTTTATCTGTCTAGATGATTCACAATGAAACACAAATTGTCATAACACAGGGTCAAATCGATTGCGTGATGATTTCAGATCAATGAAAATCAGAAGATGTTGAAGTTCTTCCCTCGATTTGTAGTTCTCATGATAGCTTTTTTTAGTTTTCATATTTCTCAAGCCAGCTCTTATGCTTTCGTGGAATTTCAGGACGGTGATATTATTTTTCATAAAAGTCAAAGTAGCCAATCATCGGCTATTGCTGAAGCGACTGGATCAGCTTGGTCACACGTAGGAATTATAGTCAAAAATGGAACTGATACATATGTGGCAGAAGCTATTCAACCGGTGACCGTGACTTCACTCAGAAGCTTTGTTGCCCGAGGTAAAAATTCAGAATTTCGTGTTTATCGTTTCAAATATTATAACAATAAGACAATGAAACTAAAATTGTATTCTACTCTGAGGGAATATTACGGAAAAAATTACGACCTTTATTTTGAATTTAGTAACGATAGAATTTACTGCAGTGAACTTGTATATAAAGTTTTTAAAACAGTGACAGGCCAAGAAGTAGGTCGTCCACAAAAAATGAAAGAACTTAATTTAAACGGCCCGCATATTCAAAAGCTGATTAAAGATCGTTTAACCGATATTGGTAAAGAACTTGATCCCGATGAATTAATTGTTACACCTGTTAATCAGATGTTCGAAGCTGATCTTGGCTTAGTTTATAATTCACATCCTTAAATTATGTCGTAATGTCTCAAACCAATACGTTTTATCTATTATTATAAGTAAAAATCAATTTTTTATTTAAATTGTCATCCAAATCATCAATAATTAACCTATGTATAAGTTTAAAATTTTAGTTATAGTCGCTGGATTGCTAGTATTCGGTTTTCAAAACTGTTCTCCAAGTACTACCCAAAATTTGCTCGGAAGCCCGGCTCAGTCGCTGACTTCGGATCAGTTTACAAAAACTGAATCTGTTGTTGGGTTTAACTTTTATAACGACAAGCAAGAGGTCATCAATCATCAGGGCGAAAACTTTTATATGTCATCAAAAGCAAAGTTCAGTCTAAATCTAAGTACATTGGAACTTATGGAATACGACGCCCAAGACACGCCAGTGAATAAATACTGTTTAAATGAATCATTAAAAGAGCAGTTAGAACTTATCATATCTGAATCACAAATGTGCTCGAAAGCGGCTGACGCTGGATCAACGCAGTTTTGTGCACAAGCCATCCAACCGGCTTATGCTGAAATTATCACGCAGAAAAGTAAAACAGCTTTAGGTTATGCAACAGATTCATGTGGTAGTAACATGGTTGATTTCTGTGATGCAGAACCCATTAAAGCATGGATAAAAACCATCTCTGAAAATTTAAACCAATTAAGTTGTCAGTAATTAATTAAAAAACTTCGAACTTAATGTATGCCCAGTTTATTGTGAATCAAAAGATTTGCTTCCGCGACTTTGCTGCGGTCAGGGACTGCGCCTTGAGCAAAATCGGGTCTACCGCCACCTTTACCACCAAGAACTTGTGCAAAATCTTTTAATAATGTTCCTGCTTGAAATTGTGTAGTTAAATCTTTTGAAACAGAAATAATCACAGGATGTGTGGATTCACCAGAGCCAATCACAATCACAATTCCTTTTTGAATTTTATTTTTTAATTGATCCGTGATTTGTGCTAGAACATCTCGGTCATCTAAATTCAGATCTGCCAATACATACTGCGCCACACCCTGAGACGTATTAAATGATTTTGCATTTTTTGCTAAATCATCAACATTGATTTGGCCTGACTGAATTTTTTTAATTTGTTTTTGTAAATCTTTGATCTCTTCTTTTTTAGAATCAATCCATTCAGTTAGTAATTTATCAGTTGATAATCCTGCAGAATTTTTAGCAGTTTTTAATTCGTCAGTATTTTTTAAGAATAATTCAATCACAGCATCGCCAGTGATCGCTTCAATACGTCTAACGCCAGAGCTTACACCAGATTCAGACATAATTTTAAAGGCCCGAATTTGAGACGTGTTGTTAACATGTGTGCCGCCACACAATTCAGACGAAAAGGATCCCATCGATAAAACACGAACTTCATCGCCGTACTTTTCTCCGAATAAAGCCATGGCACCTTTGTCGATGGCCGCTTTGTGTGTCATAAGTTCAGCTTTAACTGGATGAGCTTCTGAAATTTCTTGGTTAACTAGATTTTCAATTGTTTGAATTTCTTCAGTTGATAAAGGCTTGTTATGAGTAAAATCGAAACGTGTTTTTGTTTCGTCAACTAATGACCCTGCTTGCGTAACGTGTGTGCCTAAAGCTTTTCTCAAAGCAGCATGCATTAAGTGAGTCGCTGAATGATTACTAGCTGTTTGTCTGCGAACTTTTGTTTCAACATGTGTTTCCACTTGATCAGATTTTTTAAGTTCACCCTTTACTATTTCTATTTGATGTAAAAATGTTTGACCTTGCTTGATACAATCATGAACACGAGCTTCAGCTGTTGTTGTTTTTATGAAACCTTGATCACCCATTTGACCGCCGCCTTCAGCGTAAAATGGTGTTTGATCTAAAACGATATAACCTGTTTCGCCGGTTTTCAGTCCAGACGTTTCAGTTATCCCATTTGATAAAGCCATAATTTGTGATTTTGATTCCAAAGAATCATAACCTAAAAATTTTGTGGGATTTGATGAATATTTTTGTCCAAATTCAATGACATGCTTTTCATCAGCTTGCATCGATTTGCTTTTCCATGATGATTTAGCTTTTTCTTTAGAAGCTTGCATCGTTTTTTCAAAACCAGATTCATCAACTGTTAAGTCTTGTTCTGCCGCCATGACAGCTGTTAAATCCACAGGAAATCCGTAAGTGTCATAAAGCTTAAATACTGTTTCACCAGAAATTACTTTCTGATTTTTTGACTTTAGTTTTTTGATTTCGTCTTGCAAGATAGCAGTTCCGTTATCTAAGGTTTGTAAAAATCGACTTTCTTCATCTTTAATTGTTGCTAAAATATGATCTTTTCTTTGATCAAGTTCTGGATAAAAATCTGACATGGACTGAATCAAAGCCTCGCTCATCGGGGCTAAAAAAGACTGATCTTGCGATAATTTACGTCCGTAGCGGATTGCTCGGCGCATAATTCGACGTAAAACATAACCGCGCCCTTCGTTTGAAGGTAGCGCGCCATCTGCCAATAAAAATGAAGTTGATCTGCAGTGATCAGCTAAAACACGCATCGCTGCTACACGATCGCGGATGACTAAGTCTTCGCGTAGGATCAACGGATCAGAGACATAGCTTTGTTTCGAAATTTTTGATGCCACATCAATCATTGGTAAAAATAAATCAGTATCATAGTTAGCAAATTGCCCTTGCATTGCTGCCACAAGGCGTTCAAATCCTGAACCTGTATCGACAGACGGTTTGGGTAGGGGATGTAATTTTCCAGGAGCCGTTTCTTCGTATTGCATGAAAACTAAGTTCCAAATTTCAACAAAACGGTCTTCGCCGGCAACAATTCCTTTGAAGGGGTCAGATTCCCGGCCAGCTTTTGGGCCGTGGTCATAAAAAATTTCAGAACATGGACCGCAAGGGCCCACATCGCCCATGCGCCAGAAGTTATCTTTTTCGCCTAATCTAAAAATACGATCTAATGGTACGCCTTCTTGTTTATGCCAAATATCTGCGGCTTCATCATCGTTTTGAAAAACTGTGACATAAAGCTTTTCTTTAGGAATTTTTAGATCTTGAGTTAAAAATTCCCAAGCATAGTGAATAGCATCTTTTTTGAAGTAATCACCGAATGAAAAATTCCCGAGCATTTCAAAAAAAGTATGATGGCGGGCTGTGAAACCAACATTGTCTAAATCGTTGTGTTTTCCACCAGCACGAACACACTTCTGAGATGTGACAGCTTTAGTGTAGTTTCTTTTTTCTAATCCTAAAAATAAATTTTTAAACTGGTTCATCCCGGCATTTGTAAAAAGTAAAGTAGGGTCGTTTTCGGGAATCAAGCTAGAGCTGCTGATAACGGTGTGATCATTTTTTTTAAAATAGTTAATAAAAGCGCTTCGAACTTCAGAATTTTTCATGATTAATACCTTTACGTTTTGCTGGACTTTTACTGTTGTTATTCTTTACCATATGACTATAATAAAACCAGGCTAAAACAGCAAGAGGTGTATGAGCACTTTAAATGTAAAATACGGTCCATTTTCTCCTCAAGAACTTGATCTCATTCTTAAGTGGATGGAGAAAAATGAAGTCGTCTTCCAAATGGTTAAAGACGAATCGACTGAAAAACAATTTCAGAGAAACGATCCAGCTAATATGCTGGCTCGGACCGAATTAAGAACAGATGTCTATTTGGCTCAGATTTTCTATCTGATTGTGGATTTTGACACTGAAGCTCTTAAAAAACAGTTTGAAGATCGATTTATCAATAAAACTGAAGTCATTCCGCTGTGGTTGTCACGCTTGACCCAGCCTTTGTCAGATGCGGAAAGCTTGAACAAAGCTTATTCTAAAAAGCGTTTTTGGGCTACTGTGTTGATCGTGATATGGTTGGCAAGCATGGCAATTTCCTATATTTTCAATAACTAATCATTCGATAATTAAAACAGGGGTTAAGCATGTTTGAATTTGGTCTTTTTGGAACTATTGGAATCATTTTTTTCTTAGCGATCATTGGTGGTCTTTTCACAGCTATTAATCAAGGTACAATCGGTGTGATTACGATGTTTGGTAAGTACCGTCGGATTATGTATCCGGGTTTAAATATTAAAATTCCATTTTTGGAAGTCGTCTTCAGACGTGTATCTATTCAAAATCAATCAGTCGAATTACAATTCCAAGCGATCACGCAAGATCAGGCCAATGTTAATTTTAAAGCGATGCTTTTATATTCTGTGATCGATCAACGTGAAGACACGATTAAAGATGTGGCTTTTAAATTTATTGATTTCGGATCTTTGATGCAAACATTAAACCGTACAGTTGAAGGCAGTGTTCGTGGAATTGTGGCCATGAAAAAGCAAAATGAAATTTTATCTTTACGTAAAGATATTGTGAACACAGTTAAAGACCAGTTAGACGAAGATTTAAAATCATGGGGTTATCATCTGATTGATATGCAATTAAACGATATTACTTTTGATGAAACAATTATGGCCTCAATGGCACAAGTTGTGGCCTCAAGTAATTTACGTTCTGCCGCTGAAAATGAAGCTCTTGCGCAAATGATTAAGATCACTAAAGCTGCAGAAGCGGAAGGTTTGGCTATTCAAATCTCGGCTGAAGCTGAAAAAAATGCAGCTAAATTGCGTGGTGAAGGTGTAGCTTTATTCCGTGCAGAAGTGGCTCGTGGTATGTCGAAAGCCGCTGATGAAATGAAGTTAGCTGGCCTTGATAGTTCATTTATTTTATTTTCAATGTGGACAGACGCTATCAAGCATTTTGCTGAAACTGGAAAAGGAAATACAATTTTTCTTGATGGTTCAAGCGAAGGTCTTGAAAAAACGATGAAACAAATGATGTCATTATCAAATTTGAAAACAATTCAGAAATAAGAATATGAATAAAACAAATAAAGCTGGTCCAACAGATGGGCCCAATTTTTTAAAGCAAATTATAGAAAAAGACATTGCTGCGGGTAAACCCAGTGTTGTGACAAGGTTTCCACCTGAACCGAACGGCTATTTGCATTTAGGTCACGCGAAATCAATTTGTTTAAATTTTGGTTTAGCGAATGATTATCAGGGCCGCTGTCATTTAAGATTTGATGATACAAATCCTGAAACTGAAGATGTTGAATACGTGAATTCAATTCAAGACGATGTCAAATGGTTAGGTTTTGACTGGGGAAAACATCTGTATTTTGCCTCGGACTATTTTGAACAGCTTTACTCTTGGGCTGTTCATTTGATTGAAAACAACAAAGCTTACGTGTGTTCGTTGAACGAAGAAGAGCTTAGAAAGTACCGCGGTGATTTTACAAATCCAGGAAAAGAATCACCTTACCGCAATAGAACTGTGGTGGAAAATTTAGATTTATTTAAACGTATGCGGGCTGGTGAATTTGCAGAAGGCGAACATGTTCTTCGTGCCAAAATAGACATGAAATCGCCAAACATGAATATGCGGGATCCA
>JAYTPA010000163.1:0-22406 GCA_043747495.1 Bdellovibrio sp. | reverse complement strand
CTTGAAATTCCATTTTTACTTAAACTTGCACAAAAAGAGATGCCTTATTACTATTCTCAATTTGAAAAACATCGAAAAATCGCTTTTTTATCAGTATTCATTGGTGGTTTTTGGTCACTGCAAAATCTTTGGTTTTCTTGATTGATCTTGCTGTTCTGTATTGGTAAATTTCTGGCATGTCGCAAGTCTTTACTGTGGAACAAATTAATAATCAGCTTCGCAGTCTTATAGAAGGCAATATCGGCACAGTTTGGATTCAAGCTGAAATTTCAAATTTTAAACCACATTCTTCAGGACATTTTTATTTTTCGCTGAAAGATTCTAAATCGCAAATTAGTGCAATGATGTTCCGCGGGTTTAATTCTAAATTAAAATTTAAACCACATGATGGGTTAGAAGTTATCATTAAAGGAAAGATTACTGTTTACGAGCCACGCGGTACTTATTCAATTGCATGCGAAACAATGGAACCTGTTGGCGCTGGGGCACTACAAAAACAATTTGAACAACTTAAAGAAAAACTTAAATCTGAAGGTCTTTTTTCTGCAGACAGAAAAAAAGAAATCCCGCATTATCCAAAAAAAATTGCCATCGTCACATCGCCGACGGGTGCAGCTATACAAGATATTTTAAATATATTAAATCGTCGTGCTAAAAATATTGAAGTCATTTTGGTTCCGGCTGTGGTTCAAGGTGCATCAGCTGCAGCATCATTGATTGAAAGTTTTGGATTAGCTGAAAAATTAAAACCCGATGTGATTATTATTGGTCGCGGCGGCGGATCGATTGAAGACATGTGGTGCTTCAATGATGAAACATTAGCTCGAAAAATAGCTGCTTCGGTAATCCCGGTCATTTCTGCTGTAGGACACGAAATAGATTTCACTATTTGTGATTTTGTTGCAGATCTTCGTGCACCGACGCCATCAGCTGCAGCTGAACTTGTTGCTAAAAGCAGCGCTGAAGTGATTCAACGATTAGGACAACTGCACAAATTATTGGTTATTTCTTTACAAAAATTAATCCATAATAAAAAACAAAAATTAGCTTTAGCTAAACATCGCCTAGTAGACCCGCAAAAAAAATTGCAAGACTTTTCATTAAGAAATGACGATCTGTATACTCGTTTAGAAGTTGCAATTGATTATAAACTCACTGCACTTAAAAAAGATATTCAAGTTTTAAGATCGAAAATGGTTTCGCCAGAACATACGATCCTAAATAAAAAAATGAGACTGCAAAAAAACTTCGAAAGAATGAATTTAACGCTGAAACATTACATTCAGACAAAAGATCGTCAAATAAAAAACATGATGTCATTGTTAGATTCCTTTAGTCCTTTAAAAGTAGTTGATCGGGGTTATTCGATAGCAAAAGTTAAAGACAAAGTGATCAGATCAGTTAAACAAGTCAAAAAAGGTGATGAAGTCACTATTAAAATGACTGACGGAATATTAATTACTGAAGTTAAAGATTTTATTCAATAAAGGAAAGATTATGGATTTTGAAGAAAAACTGAATCGACTAGAAGAAATCGTTCAAAAAATGGAAAAAGGTGAATTATCACTTGAAGAATCACTTAAGTTTTTTGAAGAAGGCGTTAAACTTTCACGAGATTGCCACGGGCAACTGACTCAGGCTGAATTACAAGTTAAAAAACTTGTCAGCGTTGACGAAAACGGAAAAGCTATCACAGAAAAGTTTAGCACAGAGGACTAATCAATTGAATAGTCACAGCTTTCTAAATCAATTCGATGCTTTTTCTGAAAAGTATTTTAATGAATACTTTCAGAATTTGCCACAAGCTAAAATTTTAAGCGAAAGCTTGCTCTATTCATTTAAATCCGGTGGTAAAAGATTTAGACCTTACTTAACTTATTTAGTTTCAGAATTATTTGAAAAAGATTTCAGTCAAATGTTACCTTTTAGTTTGGCGATCGAAATGGTTCATACGTATTCATTAATTCATGATGATTTACCTTGTATGGATAATGACGATCTTCGCCGTGGTCAGCCCACGAACCATAAAGTGTTCGGGGAAGATATTGCACTACTTGCAGGAGATTCGTTTTTAACATTAGCTTTTCAAATCTTGGCAGATAAGTACAGTGATGATCCTCAGGTAGGTCTTCAGCTGATCAAGCTGCTGTCTCATAAAGTAGGCTTTGCTGGTATGATCGGCGGACAAGTTATTGATATAAAAAGTAATGCCGAAACAAGTGCAGATGATATTTGGCTTATGCATAAAAGAAAAACAGCAGATCTTATTGAGATCTCTGTGACTGGTGCAGCCATTATTTGCAAAACAGATTCTCGACAGCTAAAAATTTTACAAGATTTTGGCCAGACGATTGGTCTTGCTTTTCAGATTAAAGACGATTTACTGGATGCAAAAGAAAAAGAACAAGACCATAAAAATCTTGCGCAAAAAATAGGTTTAGAAAAAACCCAGGCAGAATTAACTAAACTAAGTCTATTAGCTGAAAAATATTTAACTGAACTTTCTATGAAGACTCATTCGTTACAAGAACTTATACAATTTAACTTAAATAGAATTCACTAAATATGCGTCTAGACCAATTTTTAGTTCAATATAAAAAAGTTGAATCTAGAACAAAAGCGCAAGAGCTTATTGATTTGGGTTTAGTTTATATTCAAAAAGATAAAAAAGTTTATCTCAAAAAATCGAGTCACCAAATCGAAGAAATCGATTTTAATCGCATTGAAATAGACCCTCACACATTAGATAAATATGTATCAAGAGCTGGCTACAAATTAGAAGAGGCAGTTCGTCATTGCGGTTTAAAAATCGTAGGCCAAACTATTTTAGATGTAGGTCAGTCAACTGGCGGTTTTACAGATTATCTTATTCAGAACCAAGCAGCTCAAGTGATTGGTTTAGATGTTGGCCATAGCCAGCTTCATTCACGCCTTAAAAATCATGATCAAATTATTTGTATAGAAAATTTAAATGTAAAAAACATCCAAGAACACGCACTCTTAAAAGGTAAAAAGTTTGATATTATAGTTTGTGATGTTTCATTTATATCTCTGACAAAAGTAATACCACGCATTACTGAGAGCTTGTCTGATAAGGGTCGATTTCTGTTTTTAGTGAAACCACAATTTGAATGTGGGCCTGATTTCTTAGACAAAAATGGCTTAGTGACAGATGAAAATATTTATTCCGGTATACAGAAAAATATTGAGTTAATATGTCAAAAAGAGTTCAATGCAGTAACAACTTATTTTGAAAGTGTTATTCAAGGCAAAGACGGCAACAGGGAGTTTTTCGTATATGGTCAAAAAAATAGTTATACTCAAAAATAAAATAAATTTAATTTTACTAGTGGCTATTTTAATGACAACCAGTTGTCAAATGTTTCAGAGGTCACAGACAGTTAAGCCCATGACGCCAGCAAAGACTGTTGAACCTGAGAAGGCTAATCCGCTTGATGCAATTATAAACCCAGTTGGTGGAGCTAAAATAAGCTCTGAACCTGTAGAACCAGTGGTTAAACCTGAAATCCTTCGTCCACAGCATATTCAAGTTCCTAAATTTGGGATTATATTTTCTGGAGGTGGAGCTAGAACTTGGGGACATGTTTCAGTTTTAAAAGAAATGCAGAGATATAAATTTCCTATTTTAAGTGTAGCAGGAATTGAATGGGGTGCATTTATCGCTGCATCTTATGCTCAGTCCACATCAGCTAATGAAGTCGAATGGGAATTTTCTAAAATGCGCGACATGGATGATTGGGATCAGTCACTGACAACAATTTTTGATAAAAAGAACACAACCGGTTTAAAAATCCCTTTTGTTTGCCCTTCATATAATTTAAAAACAAAAACCAGTTATTTATTAAATCGCGGCCCAGTAGCACAGCTTCTTTCGTTTTGTATTCCGTCAGCAGGCTTGATTGAACCTTATAAATCAAATTTAGCTCATATGAATGATGTGGCATTGCTGGTTAATCATTTAAAAGCTACTGGCGTTAATAAAGTCATCCTTGTTAATGTTTTACAGCAAAAAAATGATCGGGCATTTATCAAAGGTCTTAATTCAGTCGAAAACCAGATCTGGACAGAAGCGTCTATAGCCTTAAACAAGAAGGCCATGGGTCTAGATGAAGTGATAGAAATTGATTTAAGTGATTATGATATCGATGCATTCAATAAAAAGTCAGATATTATGGCTAAATCAGCAGAGCTCAGCTATAATGCTATTAAAAGAATAGCTAATAAATATAAACTATAGGATTGAAAAAAATGGCTGTTGTTCAAAGAAAACCGACTGAAAATCCAGAAATTTTTAAAAAGCGTCGTCAAAAAGTAATGGCTGGCCTAAACGGGGCAGCATTGATTGTGGCTTCACATCCAGAATTGATCAGAAATGATGACGTTCATTATCCTTACAGACAGGATTCTAATTTATATTACCTAACTGGTTTTGAAGAACCAGAATCTATTTTATTATTACGTCCTGGTCAAAACCCAGAATCTGTAATGTTTGTGCGTAAAAAAAATATTGAACGTGAAACCTGGGATGGATTTCGTTTCGGACCCGAAGCGACTCAAAAAGATTTTTTAATTGATGCAGTTTACGCTATCGAAGATTTTGAAAAAAAATCAATTGAGCTATTAAAAGGCTATGAAGATCTTTATTACAGAATGTATAAAAATTCTGATGTTGATTTAAAAATTCAGAATATTCTTTTGCAACTTAAAAGATCTTACGGTCGGTCTGGCTACGGACTCATGACAGTCAAAGACGCAGATACATTTTTAGGTGAATACCGACTTATTAAAGATGAACATGATTTAAGAAATTTACGCAAGGCTTGTGAAATTAGTGCTGAAGCTCACATTCAGGCTATGAAATTTGTTCGCCCTCAGGTCACTGAACGACAAGTGCAAGCTGTTATTGCTCATACGTTTTATAGTCAGGGATCCGCTAGAGAAGGTTACAATTATATTGTAGCAAGTGGCAACAATGCAACAACACTGCATTACAACTTTAATGACCAAGTTTGCGAAAGTGGAGAATTGCTTTTGATCGATGCTGGCTGTGAAAATAATTTTCACACAGGAGATATCACAAGAACATTCCCAGTGAATGGTCGATTTACGCCAATTCAGAAAAAAGTTTATGAAAGTGTATTGAAAATTCAAAAAGAAGTTATAGCCTTCGTTAGACCAGGAATATTTTTTAAAGACTTGCATTCATTAGGTGAAAGCTTATTAGTCGACTTAATGCTTGAGTTAAGTTTAGTGTCTGGTCGAAAAGAAGACGTCATTAAATCAAATGAACACCGTAAATATTATCCACACGGCATCGGCCATTGGTTAGGTATGGATGTTCATGATTCTGGATTATACATGATTAAAGGTCAGCCCAGACCAATTCAGGCAGGCATGACATTCACTGTAGAGCCTGGATTATATATTCCAGCAAATGATAAATCAGCACCAGCTGAACTACGTGGAATCGGAATTCGTATTGAGGATAATATTCTAGTCACAGATAAGGGCTGCGAAGTTTTAACATCATTGGCTCCAAAAGAAGTCGATGATATTGAAAAATTAATGAATAAGTCTTAATTAAGGTTAAGACTTTCCTCATTGAGAAGATTGTTTGTCTTTGCGTCCTTGAATTGAATTTGTCCGACTAGTGGTGATTTTTCATCGGTATCATCACTGAAAAGTTGGATTATTGCATAATATTTTGATTGGCTATCGAGTTTAACTTTAATCTGACGAATTTCTTTAACTTCATCTTTGTATTTATCTGTGAAAGTTTCAATTTCGATTCTTGCCGGTCTCTTATACTTCGACAAAGCAGTCAAAATTAAATCAGCAGGTTTTTTCAATTCATTTTTTTCTATATGATTTCCCAAAAAAGTATTTTTTTGGGAAATCATATAGAAAAAAGCAGCAATCAAAAAACTTAACAATAGAATTTTTAATAGCTTTGTCATTTGTTTCCCTTAAATGAAGCGGTGAGAAAGCCAATTGTTTTTTTCAGCGTGTAGTATTAATTCATTTTCAGTTTTAAAAAGCTTATCATCTCTGGATGCTGCACTCACAGCTAGCCTGACGTGTGTTGCTGATTCCAACATTTCTAAATCACCAGTGGAATTACCACTTGCTAAAAAAGGGTGCTGGTTATTTGTGTGTTTTAATAACGCTTCAACTTTTCCTGCTTTGTAAGTAATTGGATGAATAGGCTTATCAGTTATAATTCCATCGGTCACAATTGTTTCTACACCGATAACATGTTCAGCGGTCAGACCTAATGCTTTTGCTCCAGGTTCGACAGCCCATTTAACTGAGGCAGTAACTATGTAAATTTGAATATTATTTTCCTGAAGTAGATCAATCAGCTTTTTTTGTTCAGAAAACAGAGGCGACGGCTTTATGCTATTAAAAGCCTCTTGGCTCCATTGACGAAGTGTTTCTAGTTTTTGATGAGCATTGATTTGTGCAAGCCAAACATAAGCAGATCTAGGGTCATTATTTATTTTCTTCATTTCTAAATAATGATCATAGGCTGCTGGTGGTAGCTTCACTAGTTCATGATCTATTTGATAATTGAAAAAGTTTTCACCTAGGTCTGTGTCCCATAGCGTACCATCAGCATCAAAAGCTGCATAAATTTTTTGGCCAGCAGCTTGTTGGATTTTAATTTGTGCAATGGCACTGTGAATGTGATCCCAGATTTCAGGTTCGAATGGTTTATAATTCATAAAATTACTTTAATTAGTCTTTTAAATTAACGCAACTGGAAGTCATAATCAGGTCTTGGCTATGTCACAATAATCAGTTCAAATACTAAATATGTCGATTAGTTACAGAATAGCTCAAATTCAAGATAGTGAAGTCATTTATCAGTTTGCTGAAGACAAACTGAGATCAGATTTAAAGCAAGCCCCCAAAGATAGTCAATCTCTTCATTTTGAAATGAATGAAATGGATTTTATGATGAAAATTTGGGAATCACGTTTTCGCAAAGAAGCACTCGAGCATTATTTAAAACTGGGCTGGAGCTTTATGGCCTATGAGCAACAAGGGGAAAAAGAAATTCTCAAAGGATTTTTTTTAGGCCAGCCGTTTCTTTTTTTTGAAGGGCAAACACAAACTTTATGGGTCGAACTTATTATGGCTGTTGATTATAAAATTGAAGCAGAACTGACTGAAATTGCTTACAAACTATCACGCGATAAGCATTTTCAAAAAGTTATTCTACCTAGTTCTGTAACGACTCTGCATTTCGACAAAAGTTTACCTTTTCAAAAATGGTCAAATGATTATGTTTGGCTAAAAACGACTAAATAGGAATTTCATGAAAGATTTTTCGTTTTACACAAGAGAAAAAAATATTAAAAAACTTAAAAATGAAGTTTTTGATTTATTGATAATTGGTGGCGGTATTACAGGTGCTGGTGTCGCCAGAGATGCCGCAGCTCGTGGATTAAAAGTTGCCCTGATTGAAGCAAAAGATTTTTCTTACGGGACATCGTCGCGATCAAGCAAACTCGTTCACGGCGGGATCCGCTATTTAGAAAACATGGAATTTAAACTTGTATTTGAGGCCTTGAACGAACGAACTCGTCTTTTTGAAATCTCGCCTCATCTTGTTCATCCCTTAAGATTTATGATTCCACTTTTTTCTGATAGCCGTGTTGGTATGTTTAAAATGGGTCTTGGTATGTGGTTGTATGATGCTCTTTCGCTTTTTCAAACACCAGAAATGCACGAAAGACTTGATGCTTATGATTCTATGGAACGGATGCCTATTTTAAAATCAGAAAATTTAAAAGGTTCGTTTATTTATTCAGATGCCTACATGGATGATGATCGAATGGTTCACGAAACTTTAAGATCAGCCAATGAATTTGATGCGATCGCAGTGAATTATGTCAGCGCTGTGAAATCAAATTTTCAAACTATTGATCAACAGACAAAAATAAAATCAATTGAAGTTGTTGATCAGTTAAATCAAGACAAGTTTTCAATTACTGCCCAGCATGTTGTTTGCAGTGTTGGTCCATGGACTGATCTGGTTGGTGAAAAACTAGTTGATGATTGGAAAAAGCTGCTACGTCCGACAAAAGGAATTCATTTAACTTTTTCTAAAGATAGAATTCCTCTGACATCCGCTGTAGTCATGGGAGCCCAAAAAAGCGATCGCATCGTTTTTGCGATTCCACGCCATGAAATGGTTATTATTGGGACGACAGACACAGATTTTAAAGACAACCCAGATTCAGTTAAAGTTGAAAAAGCTGACGTGATTTATTTATTAGAAATAGCAAATCAATACTTCCCAGGGGCGGCGCTAACTGAAGCTGATATTATTTCGTGTTATTCAGGTGTTAGACCTTTGGTGAAAGATGATTCTGAAAATGAAGGTAAAACAAGTCGTGAACATGTTATTAAAAGTGATAATCGGGGTTTTACTTTCGTAGCTGGTGGAAAATACACAACTTACAGGTTAATGGCAGAACAAATAGTGGACGAGTGTATTCAGTTTTTATCATTCGAGAAAAAAACCAGTTTAAAAAAGTGCCAGACAACCGAAGCATTAAATAAATACACAACAGTTGATGCTTATCACGAAGCCCAAATCAGTGCTGAAAATGAAGTTCAGAAAAAACTAGCTGAACGGTATGGTAAAGAAAATCAAATTATACTAGATAAATATGGTTATACAGAAAACTATTGGTGCTTAGAAGCTTGCCAGGCGATTCACACGACGATGTGTCTAAATTTAACCGATTTTTATACACGTCGTGTTCCATTATTTTTAGCAGAAAAAGACCATGGTCTTCAGCATCTTAAAGATATAGCCCAAGTCTTTAAAGAACAACTCAGCTTAACAGATCAACAAATCCAAAAACAAATTGATGATTTAAAAAACTATATAAAAACAGAACTGGCTTGGAAAAGTTTAGATTGATTGGTGTGATTAAGCCAATTCAGTATCTTGAATGGGTTCTGGGTTACGTTTAATGGATCAATGATATTTAAGTGATTTGTTGAATAGCCTAGTAAAGTATTAAGCGAACTGTAGGGATATTTTTCACATTTTGTGGATAAACCTGCTTCAACGGGATTTCTATAAATGTATTTATAAGTGTTTAGATATTGTGTTTTATTCTTGATTGGCTCTGTTAGGCTGCTCGAATCAGTTTTAACTTTCAGATTTGTGAATAAATTCTCTGTAAAGTAATTTTCTTTTTGGGCATAGGATTTGAATAACAAATGACTATGCGTTGTCATCATCACAAAGGCCTGCAGTTCGATTTGATGTAGACTAGATATTTTATTCAGCTGATAGCATAATAATTTCCAATCTAAAACAGCCATTAACGGACAAACTTCAAATTCAAAATTAAGATGAAAGTAGGTGGATTGATTTCTGTTTTTAATTAGGCTTCTCATATAAAGCAGCTAAGCAAAGACCAGACCATCGTCTATGCAGTTTTTCAATGCTTAAAAACCGAAATTCGGACAGACTATTGGAATCAGTAAACTACACAAAGGAGTTTTATGAAAAGTATTATGATAACTATCGCTTTATTATTGTCATCAGCGGTTTACGCAGGGACCACACCAAATATTGATATGTACGCACCGAAAGCTGGTGGATCGGAATTATATTTAGGAGTTTCACTTTTGAGTTCTAAATCAACTGCGACTTCGGGAACCACTGAAACTGAAGGATCTGGTTACGGACTTAATTTAGGTTATGCTTATGGCTTTTCATCATCAGTTGCGTTTTTTGTAAACCAAACAATGCTAGGCTATAAGTTTGAAAACACAACTGCAAATACTGAAACTGATATTAAAACTTTTTCTCAGACATTTTTAGGCTTTAAAGGTTTGGCTTATTTTGGACAGACTTATCTTTATTATAACTTACAGTATGCAGCTTCATTACTTGAAAAAAGAACGTCAAACAACGATGGCACAAATTTATTTATGCGCGCAAATGACCGTGATCACTTAGCTGCTACAGCTGGTTTCGGTGTCCCGTTAAGTTTAATCACAGTTGGGGGCTTGTATAAGTATTACCAATACCAAGACACAAAAATTGGAAGACCAAACGGTGAAATTACTTACAAATCAGGTTCAGGAAACATGTGGAAAGGCTATTTACAGTTTAACTTAGGAACAAAATTTGGTTTAGCTTACGGTGAAGAAAAAGTTGATGATTATGATCTTGAATTTAGTGGAGTCGTGACTACTAATGGTGGGACTGAGTCAGAAACTAAATTTATGCAGGCCTATTTTATTATACCGACATCATCTTCATCAGATGTGATGATTGATGTTGTTAAAACAAATTTAAAAGATGAATCAGCCTATTCAAAGTATGATAATTATCTAGCTACTCTAGCTCTTCGGGTTGAATACTAAAGCTAAAGACTAAAAAAAAAGCCGAGAATAATCTCGGCTTTTTTATTTTCTTTATGTCAGATCAAAAACTATATCATTGAACTTGTTAATTCTTTAACTTTTTTAGATTTAAAGTTTTCAGAAACAAAATTCCAGTTAATGTGGCTCCAGAAAGTTTCTAAATATTTTAAACGCGCATTTCTGTAATCAACATAATAAGCGTGTTCCCATACATCAGCCACAAGTAATGGTGTTGGTCCATTATTTGTAAACGGTACAGCAGCGTTTGATGTTGAAACTAATGAAAGCTTTCCTGCGTTATCAACACATAACCAGATCCAACCAGACCCGAATGTTTTAACGCCGCCATCAACAAATTTCGCTTTTAATTCATCAAGGCTACCAAAATCTTTTGTTATTGCAGCAGCTAGTTCTGCAGAAGGTGCTCCACCTTTCCCTGCAGGAGAAATATTAAACCAATAAAACGTATGGTTCCATATTTGGGCTGCATTATTAAAAATACCGCCTGATGAAGTCAGTACGATTTCTTCTAAAGATTTACTTTTTAATGAAGCATCCGTTTCAATAAATTTATTTAAATTATCAATGTATGCTTTGTGATGTTTGTCATAATGAAATGACATTTGTTCTTCATTTAAAAACGGAGAAAGTTCTGTTTTCGCATATGGTAGTTGTGGAAGTTTAAACATATAAATTCCTTTCGAGTGATTTATAACTAAGTTGTAAGTTTAAGACTACAAAGTCTTATTCAGCATATAAAGTCTTATTCAGCATATTACGTACAAAAGTGGGCAGAGTAAACGCCGCACTATGTAGATCGTCATTATAGTACTTAAGGTCCTGTGAATTCACAAAACTAGTCGCTTGAGCTTTTTTAAAGTCTTTAACTGGATGGTATTGACCTTTAATAGCCATTTGTAAGCTCCACATTCCTGACGGGTATGTCGTCGCATGGAATAACATTGTGTGAACTTGGTTTTGACCAAAAACTGATTTCAAACAGTGATTTAACTCAACAAAAGTTTCTGAATGAAACATGGGTGATTCGCCTTGAGTAATTAATATACCATTTGGTTTTAAAGCTTTCATACAGTGTGCATAGAAATCTTTTGTAAATAAACCTTCTGCAGGTCCTGCTGGGTCAGATCCATCAACGATCAAAATATCATAAGATTCTGGTTTTGCTTCAGAAATGAATTTAATACCATCACCAATAATTAAATTTAATTTAGGATTTGAAAATTCACGGGCAATCGTTGGTAAATGCAGTTTACTGGCTCGAACAACAGCTTCATCGATTTCAACCATAGTGACATTTTCAATTGATTTATATCTGAATAGCTCACGAATAGTTCCGCCATCGCCGCCACCAATAACTAATGCGTTTTTGATTGGACCAGATACTGATTCAAACGCTTGGACAGCAGGATGAGTGATCATTTCGTGATAATGAAATTCATCACGTTCTGTACACATCACCATATCGTCGATAGCTAGCATTTTTCCGTAAGAGCAAGAATCTAAAATCCGAACACGTTGAAATTCTGATCTTTCATCAAATAAAATTTCGCCAGTATAACGTAAAGACAAAGCTTGGTTTTCATCTTTATCAGTAAACCAAACATTACGATTAATTTTATAGCCATTTTTTGGATCATAATTATCAGCATCATTTGGTTTAACTTGTAATTGGCCATCGCCTTTTTTTATCACTTGAGTTGAACCACGATTCATTTCTAAAGCCGAATAATTAGCCCCAAATGCATTTTTTAAAAATTCAAAAGAAACCCACGGATCAACAGTGTCACCGCATGTGAATAAATCAACAGCTGCGTATTTGTATTCAGGCCATGTGTGAATTGCTAAATGGCTTTCTTGAATAACAACAACACCAGATACACCGTAAGGCGAAAAATGATGAAATGTAGAATTGATGACAGTTGCACCCGCAATTTGGGCTGCTTCAACCATGCTTTTTTCGATTTGGCCCACGTCATTTAGAACGTCAGCTTTACAGTTCGTGAACTCAACTAAAATGTGGCTACCTAATGCTTTCATAGGCGGTCAAAGTAGGGCACAGGGGGATTCGGATCAAGTTCTTTTTTCAATTTTGGGCGAATTTTTAGTAAGTTTTACCTGTACTTATTTTTGACACTGTTTAAATAGCACAAAGTGAACTAAATTGCACAGATCTAAGAGGTATTTCAAAGGGGTAATTATGAAAATTGATCAGCAGAAATCATTATTAACAGTTATGGTAATCATGGGTACAGCTTTTATTCTTTTTTCAATGGGTTGTGGATCTTCAAAAAATGCAAAGCCAGCACTAGAGGCAGCACCTGAGGCTCAAGAAAACAACAACAAAAGACCAACGAACCCATCTGTAGAAGCCGATCAAACTCCGATTGATCAAGCCAAAGACCCAAACAAAGTTAAAGAGTGTTCTGCAAACGAATTCGCAGACCTTAAAACTTTAAAAACAGTACTAACTGATTCTGATCAACAAATTAAGTCTTTAGGTGATCAGAAAAAATGGACATTAAATTCTAAAGTGTTTCAGTCATCACAAAAGTCAGCTTTGTTATGTGAAAAACTATTAACTCGTCATAGACCAGCAGCTTGCAAAAAAACCATCGCTGAGGGCATTCAAACTGTATATAGTTACAAAAAAATTAAATCAGAATGTGAACTTTCTCAAAAATACTATAACCAATACAAAACAGCACAAGCGCCGCAACCAGTAAAACCACCAGTTAAACAACCTGATGCACCAGTTGTTGTGCCAGAGCCATCAGTTCCGCAAACTCCAGCTCCAGTTGTTCAACAGCCACAGACTCCGGCGGGAACATATCCAACTTGCACAACGGGTGAATTTCAAAAGCTATCATCTTGGTCAGCTGAACTTGATGCGGCCAACAAAAATATTGCTCGCTTAGGTAGTAAGTCGCAGTGGAAATATGATTCAGCTGCGAACAGTACGTCAACAGCTGCAAAAAAATCATGTGAAGCCTTAATCAGTTATCATACGCAAAACCCTTGTCAGAAAACTAAAATCTATGATGAGAGTTCGATCAGACAACGTTGTGAAACTGCAAGAACTTATTTTTATGAATTCACACAAAGAACTTCAACTTTAAATGAAAAGAATGCTGACCTGTATTTAGATATCAGTCGGTTTAATCAAAAATCTTTTGAGCCTCAAGAACAAAAAAGTTATCAAAATTGCATCGTGCAAAATCCAACTGATAGCCGTATTGATTATACGAATAAAAAAGCTCTAGTGGTGTCTTCGCGAGGTTTTGAAGACAAGATTATGGTTTTAGAAACTCAAGAAGGCTTATTGCTACAGTGTTACAGTTTAGGTCTTGATGGACCGTTTAGTAAACGACAAGTTGTTAATAACCTTAACTTAGACAAGACCTATATTAACTTGGAATACGTTTTAAAATAAACAACTCAATAGTTATATTAAGATATCAATTCGATCATCGCTTTAAAATAATCAGGCATTTTAGAGCGGTGATACCAGCCCAAGATCAATTTTTCTTCATAAATGTGACCAGGCAAAACTTGAATGAGATCTTTAGATATGTTTGATCCTACGAAATCTTCTGAAAACAAAGAAATTCCTAGTCCTTGTTCAACGAGATCTTTTGTCATTGCTAAGTCATTAGACAAATGAACTTTCCGATTTTTTAACAGTTTAATTTTATTTTTTGACAAAAAGTTTTCAAATATTACTTTGTGGGTTGAATCAACTATAAGCGGGCAGGAATTAAAAAAATCTTTTTTTCGTCCATTTTTTCTAGATCCGTATAACCGATAGAATTGAGATTTAATCGTTTTAGTCTTAAGTTCCCGAGTCGATTGTTCAGGGGTTAGAAATGCAAAACAGCTGGATCCTTCTTTTAATTTTTTTAAAGAATCTTCAAATGAACAGTTGATGAGATCGTATTGAATGTTTTGATGTTTATGACTCAAAGAAAACAATTTGGGAATGACCCTCGACTGCAAAATTCGAGATGGTCCTGAGATGCCTAATTCAATGTTGCTTTCAAAAGATGACTTCTGAAGCCTTGATAGGGTCACTCCCTCATTTTCTTTACTTAATTGAACATACTGAAGCAGCACTTCTGCTTCAGCTGTTAACTTCATGCCAGTTCTTGACCTTAAGAAAAGAGTTATTTTTAACTGTTTTTCTAAAGACCTAATTCTTTGTGTTACTCCGGTTTGGGTAATACCTAAAATTTTTGAAGCTTCTTGAACAGTTCCTTTTTGCGTCACTGCCCAAAAAGCCTCAAGGGTGGGGCTGAGTAAACTCATTTAAATTCATAATAAATCTTTAATTATGAATTATTCAACTACTAATATTAATCAACTCGTTGCAATAGAGTTATCAACATTTACAATGTGGACAACTTTGTGGGTTGTGTTGAAATCTAAGATTGTGTCAGTTTTATTTTATGATTAAATAGAATTATGAAAAAAATATTATTATTTATATTAACAACAAGTATTACATTAAACGCACAGACGTTAAATGAAAGTCATTTTAAAAATGATTATGATGAATCAACAAAAAATTTTCTTGAAACTGCTGACAAAGTTTTACAATCGAATCAGAAAGCCCAACTTAAATATTTTGAAAATCAAAGTAGTCAGATTCCAATTTTGTATTGGCCTATATCTAGTCAAAAAATTAATCTGGTTGTTTTAATATCTGGCGTGCACGGGGCAGAAGGCTTTGTGGGGTCTGCTGTGCAAAACCATATTTTAGATAACCACCTTAATAGTAAAAGCCCAAAACCTTACGATCTGTTAGTCGTGCATGGCTTTAATCCTTTCGGCATGATAAACAAACGCCGTGTGAATGAAAACAATATGGATCTAAATCGAAGTTTCATTATCAATCGCCAACAACATAAATTCGTTGATAGTTCTTACTTGTTATTAGATGATTTTTTAAACCCTACAGATAGCCCCAATCCATTCATATATGGGAAAATTAAGTTTGTGGGACTATCGATTTATAATATTTTTAAATATAAACTTGAAAACCTACGTAGATCTATTTTGCAAGGCCAGTATACAAAAGAAAAAGGACTATTTTACGGCGGTAGTCAGAATCCTTACCAGCAGCAACTTCTACAGTTAATTTATGATCAATATATGACTCAATATAGAAATGTTTTAGCAATTGATTTACACACGGGTTATGGTGAAAGGGGTCGGCTGCATTTATTATCTAATGATTTTAGTTCACTAAATGCAGATCAAAACAAATCTCATAAAAAACGCCTAATAGATATATTTTCAGAAAAGAGCATTAATTTTTCTGATGAAAAAAACTTTTATAATGTAAATGGCGAGATGGTAGGCTATTTAAATCATCTCAATAGCCAAAATCCAGCAATCAATTCTGCTGTGGTTACATTTGAATATGGTACACTTGATAGCCAGAAAACATTTGGCTCAATTGAATCATTAAGGCGAATGGTTTTAGAAAATCAAAATTACTGGTACGGGCAGGACGGTTCAGAATCTAATTTAAAAATAAAAAGTCAGTTCGAAGATATGTTTAACCCGCAAGAGACTTCATGGAGAAAGCAAATTATCGAACAGACTTTTGAACAGTGGCAAAAAATCGAAAACTATTTTTCAAAAAACTAATTAATACATTCAAAGTTATTTTGGTTTTGTAGTTTAAAGCAAATTTGCCCTCCATAGGCTGATTTACCAACAGTGGAAATTTCGGAACAATTTTGACGACGGTCTTTATAGTTTGGTTGTAGAGTATTGAATGGTGTTATGGCACGATAGTGAGGCGCTATAGGTCCAATGTCACCGCCAGAGTTGTGAAAAACTTTTTTAAATAATTTAAAATGTTGAGAATTATTTGTTTCAAACTGAATAGTGCCTGATTGACCACTGTTTTTTCCGCTGCCGGGTGTGCAGGTTTCAATAATCTTTGCTAAATCATTTTTAAACTCTGTTGGCCCCCAGCCACCTAAACCAGAGCCGCCCTTTTCGCTATTTGCAACAAGTTCAAGATGCCCCGTTGCCGTGTTAGATTTTATTTCTATCAATCCTCCGTTGCGGCCATTTTGATTAATTGCTGCTACTTGATCATAACCAAAGTGGGTAATAACGGCGCCTAGTTCTGATTCCAGAATCTGAGTATTGATCACAAGATTAAAATTATGGGTGTAAATAGCTGCACTTTTTGTTAGATAAACTCGTTCAGCGTTGATAATAGTGTCTTCTGTGAGGATTAACGATTCATCCAAAATATATTCAGACTGTTCATAGACTTGAACGTTCGGTGAAACTTCATCTACTGCGTCTTGATTTTTCTTTTCGACTTTAAGGCAACCAAATAAGAAAACTGTTAAAATAAGCTGTGGGATAAGACAACGCATTGATAACTCCTTTGTAATATAAGCTATCAATGCAAATCAAAAAAAAATCCCAAAGTGATTGATTCAGCTTTGGGATCCGATTTTCGAACAAATGATTCGTAATAAGAATAAAACTATTTGTAGCTAATAACATCTTTGATATCAAAACGAACTTTTTTCGCGTTTTGATATTTGTCATCAGAAGATCTATAGCCACAGGCCACAGCTGCGACTGTTTTCCAGCCACTTCCTTCAAGGCCTAGAACTTTATCATAAGCCGCAGGATCTAAACCTTCCATAGGTAAAGTATCAATTTCCATCATAGCAGCTGTCGTTAACAAAGTCCCCATAGCGATGTAAGTCTGTCTTTGAGCCCACCAGTTAATAACTTGAGCTCGTGGACCTTTAACTAAATCACCAACCATCATGTCTTTGTAGCCAGCTAAAGAAGCCGTATCCGTACCGCGGACTTTAGCTGTTTCAGAGATAAACTTTTCAATATGTGTTTCATCCATTTTTTCTTTGTAAGTAATAACCACAAAGTGTGATGAGTCTGTCACCGGAGTTTGCCCCCAAGACAATGGCAGTAATTGTTTTCTGATTTCAGGATCTTGAACAACAATAAATTTCCATGGTTGTAAACCATATGAAGAAGCAGATAAACGAAGTGATTCAGCTAGAATATTCCAGTCAGCTTCACGAATTTTTTTCGTAGGATCGAATTTTTTACAAGCATAGCGCCAGTTCAGTTGCGCGTGAAGTACTTCGTTATCAACTTTAGACATAGTGGTCATTCCTTTTTATTTAAATATAAATTTATAAAATTACTGTGCAGTTGTTTCGAAAGCAGAAGAGGTGAATAAAGATTTAGTGTATTGTGAATCTTTGTCTTTATTAACTGCAGCGACTCTCCAAAAATATTTTACACCTGGTTCAAGGTTAGTTACTTCGAAGGAAGTTCCCTTAACCCATTTATCTTCAGCTGCGTACATCGAACGATTGTTAAAGCCTGCATCTTTAGAAACTTGCACGTGATAGTTTACTGCATTTTGGGCTTCAGTCCATTCCAGTTTTACAAGGGCGCCAGAAACTTTAGATAAAAATTGAGGAGAAGTTAATTTTACATCTGATGGCTTTGTGGAAGCATCTGCATTTTTTGTTAATTCTGGAAAAATTTTTCCAACTTGTTCTTGGCGTTTGTGGCTCCAGTCTTTATTTGGACTGTGTTTCTTACCATGGCTGTCATGAGTTTCTTCAACTGCGTCGCCATCATGGGCTCCATCGCCGGCAACAGAAATGACGTTAAAACCTAAAACTAAAAAAAATACAGCAAGTGCACTTAAATACTTCATAAAAATCCTCTTTTCTAAGTCAGTTTTAATAATCTAATCCTTCGAGCACCCCTGGGCAACAGATAGAGCAGATTGTTGTTGAAAATAGGCCCGATGCAATGCTAGAAGTTTGAGCAAGGTTTTGCAGATGATCGCGGGATGTAAAAATCTCGAGGAAAGTCCGAGCTTCAAAGAGTGACATCTGGGGTAACTCCCCTCCGTCGTAAGGCGAGGAACAGTGGAACAGAAAGAATATCCAAGGCTATGATCCTTTTTTCGGGAACGGGAGAATTAAGGGGAGCCGTTGGAGTGAAAACAGCCAAACTCGATGTGAAGCAAGATCAAATAGGGAATCCATCTGAATGCAAATTCAAATGGTTTTTGAAAACAGGTTCGCTTGTTTTTAGAAAATAAGGGCTACTCGCCTGAAGATTCCGGGTCAGATCGCTAGAGCTTTGTAGTAATGCAAGGCCCAGAGGAATGATTATCGAATTGTGTGGGCAATGTGGGAGTCAGCACAAGGAACAGAACTCGGCTTATCGCAAAACCGACCCATCTTTTTTTTAACAAGTCGAGTTAAGGCTATTGGATTCATCTAATATGCCTTAGCCTTTTTAAATGAAAAAAATAACTTTTAAATTAATTGTTCTTACGTTGTTTGTGACTTCGTGTGCGCAACTTCATCATGTGCAAGTGGGCGAAATCGAAAACAGAGCCGACTTTGTCGCAAAACCATTTGATATTAAAATCAGTGAAACTGGGGTCAATATTCAAGAGGCTGCAGGTGTTGCTAAAATATTATCAAGCAAACAGACTAATCAAGAAATTCAAAAAGTTGCTGATGCCATAGCCATGTTTCAAATGGGTCCACGAACGGGTAATCCTGTTTATGTAAAAGATTACGCCAAAAATTTAATTCAATTAATTTATGAAAAATGTCCAAGTGGACAAGTGACAGGTTTGACATCAGTTCGCGAAACAAGAAAATACCCAGTTGTGTCTGGTGAAATAGTAAAAGTAACGGGCTACTGTTTATTAGCTCGACAAAAAAATAAGGGATAAATTATGAAAAAAATCACAATCATTGCATTAGTATTAAGTCTTTTTAGTGGATGTGTTTCGCTTAACAGCGTATCGTTAACATCGATTCCACCAAACAGAAGCAACCAAATTCAAGTTGAAAAAAGCAAGTTTATCTTTTTAGGTTTTAATTTTGATAATGATTTTGTTGATACAGCCGTTGATGAATTAAAACAGCAATGTCCAAACGGTAAAATTACTGGCGTGTTAACTAAAGATGAAAATATTGCCTACTTTTTATTTATCTTTTGGAAAAAGAACTTAAAAGTCACTGGTTACTGCCAGCAATTGCAAGCTAAGAAGTAGGTTGAATTATGAAATTAAAATTTCTTTCAAGTCTTTGCCTCATCGCTTTTCTAGGTTCATGTACACACAGTTTACACTTGGCACATGTGAGTGAGTTTTCACCCACATACAAATCTTACCAAGCGGGTGATTTAGTTCAGTCGCGTGGTGAACAGTTCACTGTCATGGGTTTTGTATATGATACAAATTATGTCGATCAAGCTTATGCACAATTACAATCAAAATGTATGAACGGAACCATACAGGGAATTACGACTCAGTATTCAACGAGCCATGGATTCTTTTCGTGGACTAATGTGATCGACATGCAAGGTCTGTGTATTAAGTAATTTGGTTCCGTCGTTTTTTCGCCAGAACAAATAGTTCACGGCCAAGTCTGCGGGGAACAGAATCCCGCCAGCGGCCCCAAAATAGAAAATGAAAATCTTTTTTAAGCATCTCGCGTAATTCCCATTCGCTGCTGCCATAAGGCGGACCTGAGCGTTTCAGCATAGCAAAAAAGAGGGCCATGATTTGGCCTTCTTCATGAAGAAGTCTGCGCCATAATTTGATTAATTCTTTTCTGCGATCTGGTTCGATCGCGCAAAAACACGTGTGTTCAATAATAATATCGAAAGTGTAATTCCAATCATGAGAAATATTAAAAATATCTTCTTTAATGAATGTTAAATTATGTAAATGTCCGTATTTTTCATGAGCTCTACGGATGGCTTCGCCAGAAAAATCGATAGCTGTAACCACGTGGCCGACTTCTGCAAAAAAAGCAGCGTCATGGCCTTCTCCGCAACCTAAAACAAGTATTCTTGATTTAGGTAACTTCAGACGGGGAAGCATGTCTTTAAAAGCATTTGCGACTTCGCCTAGATCCCATCCTGGTTTTTGTCCTAGACTTTTTTCTTGAGTATAAACTTGTGTCCAATAATCACTGTCTGATACTGCTGAATTTTCTAAATAATAGTTGGGTGTATTTATTTTAATTTCACCGATAGTAAAACTATCGTCATCAAAGCGGTCACATTGGTCGAACAGTTGGGCTTGGGCCTTTTCAGTTAATCTAAATGGGGCTTGTGATGTAGTTAATCCACAAATGCGATCAAAAGGATCTAAGCTGAACTTTTTTATGTCAGCTTCAAAGATTAATTGGTGTTGAGTGTGTATTAAAATTTTATTTTGAGCCGATGTGACTTTGTAAACAATTAAAGGATGATCAAAAGATTCAACGATGTAAGTCGTATCTTCAAAAGTTGTTTCTAGAATAAATTCTGAATTCAATTTTAAATTTTTTAATAAAGTTTGAGCAATATCTATTGATGAAACAGGCTTTTCTTCACCGGTAAAATAAATATCACCCTGTTCATCAACAGAAATAAATTCCATTGGAAACTATTTATTTTCAGTTTGGGTTTCTGATGATTCAGCAGGTGCCGCTTCATCTTCAGAACTAATCACTAGGCCATCTTTGAAATCAACTGTCTGAGCATCTGTTCGCACAGATTGAAGAACCCATTTTTGCACAGTTTTGTCTTCAGACAAACCACGAATTAAAATAGCTTCGCCAGAAACATTTTGTGTAATGACTTCTGCTGTAGCAGATGCCGTATCAGCGGCCAAAGCTTCACTATATTCGTACGCAAAATGAGCCGAAACTTTTTGGTCATCAATTTTTGTCGTGTACATTTTAATCAATTTGAAATCAGAAAGAGTTGGTTTTTTATTTTTTAATGTATCTTCAATAAGTAACGTCAGTTTACTTTGAATTCCGGCATGTACTTCAATTCCCATTTCTGAACGACTATTAAATAAATTCCAAGTCCAAATAAATGCTGCCACAAACACAATAAAACTGATGATTTTAACCATAATATCCTCGCGATTAGCTATCTGCTATACAAGCTAACTTCATCATGTTAGCGTTGATCAATCAAGCTATGAAAAACTTTTTTAAGCCTCAACATATTGAAAAAATTAAAGACCTTAAAACATGGTTGCAGCAGAACAGTCCGCAAAGTGTACAACCTATTTTAAGCTATGCGTTAGACTGGTTAGCTCCTGAATTATTGGGGACAGGCTTTCAAGTTCTTTCAATGGAGGACCAAGTTATCAAAGGTCTTGTTCCATACAAAACCAGTAATCTTGATTCACAAAAAGAAATTCATTTAGGTCTAGTTGTTAACGCAGGCATGGAACTGGTTAAATTACTATTGGGCCGACACTGGCCTGCGGAGTCTTGGCAAATTCAAAACTTAGAATTTAATCTCACTAAAAAAAATCGATGGATCAAAGATTTAGAACTGTCACTAAGTTGGTCGTTAGCCGACATTGATCAGTTTTTATTAGATTTTCAAAAGCATAATCAAGCTGAAACAGATTTAACAGTTTCAGTTCAAGGTCGTGATCAATTGCAAATTAAAGTTAAACTGACAAAAAAATTAAATTTGAATTAAACGTAAGCGAATAGGTGCTCAATGATCATTGATACAAATTTACAAACACAATCTGAAGACTACAAAAAAAATTATTCAGCAATGACTGCAACCGTTCAAAATTGGCGCACAAAAGTCAGTGAAGTTAAGTTAGGTGGTGGCAAAGACGCTTTAGCCAAACATAAATCCCGCGGGAAAATGACAGCCCGGGAACGCATCGAAGCTCTTGTTGATCCAGAATCTTCATTTTTAGAATTTTCAACTTTAGCGGCGATGGATATGTACGAAGGCCAAGCCCCAGGTGCTGGGATTATTACAGGCATTGGCTTAATTCAAAATACACAGTGTGTGATTGTGGCGAACGATGCCACTGTTAAAGGGGGAACATACTTCCCGATGACAGTGAAAAAACATTTACGTGCTCAAGAAATTGCAATGGAAAATGG
>JAYTPA010000162.1:0-6692 GCA_043747495.1 Bdellovibrio sp. | reverse complement strand
TCATGCACGGGAGTTGTTGATTACCGTGTAGAACTTTGATCTAATAAATCGTTAGACAACAACGGAGTGCTGTCGAATGATTGAAGTCAAAAATTTATGCAAAAATTATGGTGATCGTGCGGCTATTAGTCATTTAAATTTCACTATTGAAAAAGGTGATGTTGTGGGACTGCTCGGTCCAAATGGTGCGGGCAAATCCACAACAATGAAAATCATAACCGGATTTATGGCGCCCACATCTGGTGAAGCCTTTGTTTCTGGTTTTGATGTTTTCGAACACCCTATTGAAGTCAAAAAAAGAATAGGCTATTTGCCTGAAACTCCACCTGTATATTTAGATATGACTGTAGTGGATTATCTTGATTTTGTAGCTGATCTAAAAATGGTTGATCCTAAAAAGAAAAAAGAATTTATTCAAAATAGTTTACTAAAAACCCAGACTGAATCAGTACAAAATCGTCTTATTCGTAACTTATCTAAAGGATTTAAACAGCGCGTAGGTTTAGCCCAAGCCTTAGTATCTAATCCAGAAATTTTGGTTCTTGATGAGCCCACTGTTGGACTTGATCCTAAACAAGTGGCCGAAGTTAGACAATTGATCAAAGATCTACGTGGTCACCATACAATCATTTTGTCGACACATATTCTGTCTGAAGTTCAGGCTACTTGCAATAAAGTGATTATTATTCACCAAGGGCAAATTGTAGCCCAGGATTCAATTGAAAATATTGAAAAGCTGAGCGAACAAAAAATTCAAATCAACTTAAAAACCAGAAAACCAATTGCAGATCAGTCTATTTTCAAAAACCACATCACAGATTTGGAAATGGTCAATCTAGATGATGGCAGTTATAAGCTGATTTTTAAAAATGATGAATCATTGATTGATCAAATTGCAAAGATTGTGATTGAAAAAAATTATGGTTTACTTGAACTAAAAATCACTAAAAAATCATTAGAAGATGTTTTCTTAAATCTGACTTACGGAGCAAAAAACTAATGGCAGCTATTTTAACAATACTTAAAAAAGAACTCAAAGCCGTTTTTCTAAGCCCACTTGTGTACATTATCATTTTCTTTGTGTCGTTGATTTTGAGTATTACTTTTTCAATGGGAATGTATAACTTTGCACAGATTTCATCAAACGCAATGATGAATTTTGGATTATCAAACCCACAACAGCAGAATATTCACTACATGGTGTTTCTTGCACATTTATCATTAGTGAATTTAATTTTTATTTTTGTTTTGCCAGCTTTATCAATGCGACTTTTATCTGAAGAAAAGAAAAACAGAACATTCGATTTATTGCTCACTTCGCCGATTCAATCTTATGAAATCATGATTGGAAAATTTTTATCACTTGTTTTTGTAGTCCTTGCTATCATAGTGGTCGCTTTACTTTATATTTTTGCAGCAAAAAGAGTTTTTGATTTCGCATTGAATACGGCCCTCATCGCAACGTTAGGTATATTTTTAGTAGGCCTAGTGTATTCAGCTATGAGTTTATTTGCTTCAAGTTTAACTGAAAATACAATGCTTTCATTTTTTATTGGTATAGTTCTCAATTTAGGTGTTTGGATTATTGGTGGTTTAGGTGACGTGGTTGATACGGTCTGGCTGAAAGCGACTTTGGATCAAGCCTCTTTGAATAACCACTTGCAAGCGATGATCGAAGGCGTTGTACGCGTAAATAGTTTAATTTATTTCTTAAGTATTATTGTGCTATTTTGTTTTTTAACGGAACGGGTGATTGAGTCATCTCGTTGGAAGGCCTAACCATGAGTCACAAAGGTCGACTTCTTTTAGGAGTTTCATTCGTATTACTGATTATATTGGGTGGTTTGTATTTTGCGATTCAGGCATGGATGCCATTTATGTGGGTTGTAATAGGTACAAGTGCAATCACTTTTTTATCATGGATAGTTATCGATCAAAAAATACTTTTAGAATTCTTTAATATGAAAACAACTAAGCATGGTCTTAGTTTGGGATTATTAACTTTAATGACCTTGGTTTTTTTAATCAGTCTAAATTTCCTGGCAGTCAAAAAAAACAAGAGCTTTGATTTTTCAGTGGCCCGCCAGTTTACGATTTCACCACAGTCTGAACAAATTTTAAAAGCATTAACATCTAAGGTGGAATTTAAGTTTTTCTATCAATCGGGATCAGAAAATGTTGATAGTACAAAAAAATCATTCAATCAGATGGCACAACTATTTAAAGAAGCTTCAAGCAAAGTAGTTATTGAAAATATTGAAATGAATGAAAACCCTAAGCCAACATTAGAATTTGCTGCCAACAAGGGCACTGGCGAAGCTTTTGTGAAATACGAAGATCAGAAAATTCGTATAGAATCTCAGTCAGCTGGCCAATTGGGACAGAAATATAACGAACAAGAAGTTACTAATGCACTCATTAAAGCAACCAGAAAACAGAAAAAGAATATATATTTTGTTGAAGGTCACGGCGAAAAAGAATTTGAAGATGAAAAAAATGAAAAGGGAATTTATTCTTTTAAACAACTATTAGAAAAAAACGCTTATCAAGTTAAAAAAATCAATTTTGTGAGCCAAGCTAATGTTCCAGATGATGCGCATGTGGTTATTATCGCAGCACCTGAGAAAAGTTTTCAAAAATTTGAAGTAGATCTGTTAATTAGCTACCTTAAAAAGGGTGGATCATTGTTTATTTCATTAGATGATCAAAATCCAGCAGGTTTAGAAGATTTGCTCAAAGAATTTGGTTTGAAATTAAATCAAAATTATATTTTTAATATTCTAAAAACACCCATGGGCCAAGTAGTGAATTCTGCTGAGCCTACAGTCGCTGTAGATTATTCACCAATAAGCCCGATAACAAAAATGTTTTCACCCAATTACACTTCAGTTTTTATTAGACCAAATGCTTTAGATTTACTTTCGACTCCGACTTTAGTTAAAACTGAACCCATTATTAAAACTCCTGAAGCCTCAGTAGCACTTAAAAATTTAACAAGTGAAACTTATGAAGGCCAACCACGATCATTTATCATCGGCGCAGAAGTCAGCGGACAAATTGATAGCCAATCAAAACCCTTTAAAGCCGTTGTTTTTGCAGATGGCAACTTTATTGCCAATACAACATTAGGGCAAAATGCAAATCGTGATATTTCTTTAAATACCATAGCTTATTTAACTGAAGAAACAGATCTGATTTCGATAGCTCCTAAAACAGTTGGATTAACAACTATGAAAATGAACCCTGTTGAATTTTCTCAACTTTTTAAATTTATGGTGATGGGTTTATTTTTACCGGGTCCATTTATATTTTTAGCAATAGGAATCATTTTATGGATGAAGCGTCGACATGCGTGAGGTTTTGTGAAAAATAAAAAAACTATTCTATTCACTTTAATAACCTTGGCGTTTTCATTTGTTGTGTATTACGTGACTCTTTTTAAAGAAAACCATATAAATGAAATTATTCAAAATGAATCAAAAATTATCTTTTTAGAGCCTGATCAGATTAACTACATTGAACTTAACAATCGTGACACAAAAATTGTTTTTCATAAAAGTGAAGCTGGTTGGTCGATTCAAGAACCCGTTCTAGATGATGCAGATAATTTTAGAATGTTAGATGTCATTAAGAATTTAACTTCTGATCAGTACGTTCTTATCGCCAAAGAAGGTGTTGATATTAACTGGTCCGAATTTGGATTAGATAAACCGATAGCTAGCTATTTATTTAAAAATAATTTAGGCCAGTCACAAAAAATACAAATTAGTGACTTGAAAAACTTTGAAGGGTTTTCTTACGCCAGAGTAAACAACAACAATCAAGTTTTTGTCATTAAGCAGCAGTGGCTAAACAATGCGACCCAGAAGCTTGTTTATTACAGAGACAAAAGACTTTATCGTGGCCCAGCTGTAGCTATTGAGCAAATAACAGTGAAGTCACTAAATAGTGAATTCACTTTAGAAAAACAAAACGGAATTTGGATTTCGCCAGACAATGTCGATTATATTTTAGATCAAGATCTTGTGCGGAAACTGATTAAAGATATTGCCGACACTTCAATCCAAGACTATTTAGCTGAGGGTGAAATTTCAAAAACAGAAATTAAAGAAAAGAAGATAAATTCTAAAGAAGCTCTTAAGCTTCAATTTAAAACACAAAAAGACCAATGGTCTGTTGTTTTAAACTTACATGATGTGGACAGATCTCTTTATGCGATGACAGATCGTCCAACTTATTTAGTTAAGCTGGATTTATCAAAGTGGGAGTTCTTTTCAAATCTGAATTTAGACAATTTGCGAAATCGCAAAGAGGCCCTTCGCTTTGATATTTCTAAAGTAAAAAATATGACACTCATGTTTAATTCAACAGAACTTAAATTTATTCAGAATAATAAAAGTTGGACGGATTCAAACCAAATTAATAATGAAATAGACACTTCAAAAGTTGAAAATGTTTTAAATACAATTCATGACATGACAATTGATTCTTTCCTGACAAACGGAGAATCAGAAAAATTTGTCGGGCGTGACATGATTATTTTAAAAAGTGATGATGACCAGCTTATTTTACAATTAAATTGGGGTCCCAGTCTTAAAAAGTTTATTGATGGTCAAGAAAAAGAAATTTATTTAGCAAGGACTCAGTTATCAGATTTTATTTTTGGTATAGATAAAAATAAAATAGATCAAATTATAAACACTGATTATAAACCAATGAAGAAGGCATTAGATGATAAAAATTAAATCTCCGACACGAGTCGATTTGGCCGGCGGAACGCTTGATATGTGGCCGCTGTATAACTTTACTGGTGGGGCTACGACAATTAATGTAGCTATTGATATATGGACGCGTGTAGATCTTACATTAAATACAGATAAAACAATTCAAATTGAATCATTAGATCTAAAAGAAAAATGGTTATTTAAAAACTATCAAGATTTCAAAACATCAACAGATCCTAAATTAAAATTATATCAATCAGTTATTTTTAAATTCGAAAAAAATTTCACACAAAAACTAAATGAAGGTTTTTTGTTGGTTACCCAGTCTGAAAGCCCAATTGGCGGCGGTTTAGGTGGAAGTAGCAGTTTGGTTATTTCTCTTTTAAAAGCTTTTGCAAAGTCCTTTTCTTTTAAATTTAAAAATTCACATGAAATGGTTCATTGGGCTCATAACATTGAAGCTGAAATACTAAATACACCAACTGGCACACAGGATTACTATCCAGCAATTAGTGGTGGGTTAAATCAATTGCAGTATAGCACTTACGGCATCGAACAAAAAGTTTTAGAAACACAAGGTTCTCCTTTGTATGATAATTTTTTGCTGATGTACACAGGTCGAACCCACCACAGTGGTCTAAACAACTTTGAAGTTTTAAAATCAGCAGTGACAAAAGATCACAAAGTGATGAATGCTTTACAACAAATTAAATTGATCGCAGATCAAATGAAAATTGCACTAGAAAATAAAAATTGGTCAGTTATTCCAGAATTGTTTCAGGCCGAATATAAAGCGCGGATACAACTCACACCAGCATTTACCAGTCCTGAAATCGAAAAATTACACGAAATAGGCTTATCAAATGGGGCTGAGGCTGTTAAAATATGTGGAGCAGGTGGTGGAGGCTGTGTGCTGATCTGGGTGAAGCCCGCCTATCGCCAGAAAGTGATCGAGGCATGCGAAAAAGAAAAGTTTCAGTCACTGAACGCCAGACCAGTAAGTCCGTTGTCCGATTTATCGGACTATCTTTAGCCGGTGGTAAATCAGATAAAGCCTGTTTAGCGGTTCTTGAGTATTACCCAGATAATAAAAAGATATTTTTATCTAGGTTATTTGAAAAAATTAAATCCGATGAAAAAATATCTGGCGATTTAAAAATCCATGAATTGATTCTGCAAAATGCAGACACTTTAAAATACGTCGCTTTCGATACCCCGTGGAATTTACCTTCTTGTATAAAATGTAAATTAAAATGCCCTGGTTACGAGGTCTGTCGAGAGCCCCATATCGAATGGATGTGGCAGCACGAAGAAGATCGTCTGAAAAAGAAAAAGCCAAAAAAATTATTTACGCCTTATACTCAGCGTGCAGTTGAAATGGTATTGGCTAATGACCTTGAAGAAAGCTTTCATGCCCATCATGCTTTAGGTGCTAATGTAGCGCCGTTATTGGCACGCGCAAACTTTATTCAAAAAAGATTACCTTTTGAATGCATCGAAGTCTTCCCTCATTTGTCGTTGTACCGTATAGGTCATGCGTTGAAATTAATGAAATCTCAAATCGTCGATCACAGGGCAGCTTTTGGCGGAGATGAAACCCGCGCTCAGTTTTTACAAGCTTTGAATGAAAACGACATTGCTTTTATCTATCACCAAGACACAAAAAGCATGATTGAAAACAATCACGCTTTTGAAGCTTTCTTGTGTGGTTTTACGGCCTTCTTAAAATATAAAAAATTAACAGAATCACGTCCTAAAGGATTCCCCAAAAACGAAGATTGGATCGATTTTCCGATCAAAGATCTTAAAGTGAAAGATTTTACTTAAAGTTTTTTACACCTTGAGCAAGTAAAATTTTAATTAAAGACTGATATGAAATATCACGGTCAGAGCTTAATGCTCTGATTTGATTTAATAACTGACTGGGTAAACGAATCGATACAACTTGCGTCGGTGGAGTCTCAGGCA
>JAYTPA010000161.1:0-21557 GCA_043747495.1 Bdellovibrio sp. | reverse complement strand
GGAACAAGCACAACACCCATTGATAAAGTAGCGACGTCAAAAGTGGCCCATTCCCACCGAGTGTTAGAAATAAGGGCTACAAATTGCCCTTTTTTAATTTTATGTTCTTTAATTAAAGTTTGAAAATGATAAATCTTTTTAAGATATTCGTCATAACTTAAATCCACCCAGGAATTGTCTTTTGAATAGCGTACGGCCCGCTGCGTTTTTTGCGCATATACTTTTTCAAGCCAAAGTGCGACAGATTGTTTTTCTTTTTTATTTTTCAAGGTCATTGCTGATGTTTCTGTTATGCTGAGATCGCCCTAAGATTAAATCAATATTTTTTTCAACATTAGCGCCCACTTTGACTTTAACTTGGTCTTTAAACTGTGTGACAGGATTTATCGCACTGACGATTATTTCTGTGTCAGCGGATACAGTGTAGCGTTTGATCGGCGGTTTTTCAGTCAGACGTTGACCGTTTACAAAAACAATTGGATTTAATCCACCATTTTGCACATTAATATTTAAATAGGCTGCTTTAGGCATCGGTTGTAGTGTGGCGACTAAGGAACCAGTTTGCTGAAGGTTTTGAATACTTTCATATTGAAAGAAGAATTCTTTTTTAAGAGAAATAATAGATTCTTTATTAGCTGTTAAAGTAATAATAGCAGGGGTCATGCGTCCGGTATTTTGTCCATCGACAAAAATCTGAGCGCCCATAGGTTCGCTGGTAATTGATAATTTAACACTGGCTGTAGCTGCTAGTTCAAATTGCCCTTGAACAGGGACGAGTGGTTGATCTTGATTCGGGGCTTGGGCGACGTCCTGGTTCTGGCTTTGACCTTGAATTTGATTTTGCACTTTAGATATAATATTTTTAAAATTCAAATTGTTTTGCACAAGTTGTTGATGTGGCAAGTAGTATTTTTCATATGAAAAATACCCAGCAAAACTAAGAGCTATTAATAAAATAAATTTTGCAAATAAATCACCAGATTGATTCTTACGAATTTGTGATTTTTGTGATATTTTTGAAAACTGAGTATGTCTTGTGCCTTCGCCAAGAATCCGGGCTTGTCTATTTGTATTAAGAACTTGATGCGTAGGTGCTTTACCAAATTTATTCATCGCATCTTTGATGCCATCTAGTTCAACTTTGACATCATTCATTAAAGTATTATTTTCAACTTCATTATTGTCTTCATTGACTTCAGCAGCTGCTTTTTGCTGTTGTTGATTAGGAACAGGCGGCAAATCCAGTAAGACTTGGTTTTTCTCATCAACCGTTGCAGTCACTGTATCAGAATCGTCGTAGTTTGGTGCAGGTGGTGGATTATCTACTTTTGAATAAACAATTAATTTTTCACGGCCTTCTAGATAAGCACTTTTAAAACACTCAATAATTGTTTTACTGAAATCTTGTGTCGAAAAATCTGGGTATTGTGTATTTAAAAAACGATTTAAATCTTTTTGCATGTTTGCAGCAGTTTGATAGCGAACATTTCTATCTTTAGCTAAAGCTTTATTAACGATACGTTCAAGTTCCTGTGGAACAAGAGGATTAATTTTTCGAATTTGAGGAATTTGACATTCACGAACTTTTCTAAGGATTGCATTTTCATTACTTCCTGTGAAAAGACGATCGTTTGCTAGAAGTTCCCAAAGAATGATACCTAATGCAAAAATATCTGTACGGGGATCAACATCATCCCCTTCAGCCTGTTCAGGACTCATGTAGGCGAATTTACCTTTTAAAGTACCAGCTTTAGTTTCTTCTTTGGTGTCTTCAGTTTTTTTTGCGATACCAAAGTCGATGACTTTAGATTCGCCTTCAAAAGAAATCATAATATTTTGCGGCGACATGTCACGATGTGTAATATTTAAAGGTCGTCCAGTATGTTGATCAACGCAGCGATGGGCATTGTCTAATCCTGAGGCGGCTTCTTTGACGATGTAAATCGCCTCTTCAATTCGAACTGATTTGTTTGATTTTTTAAGTTCGTTAATTATTTGTCGTAAGTTTCGTCCTTCGACGAATTCCATGACAATAAAAAATTGACCCTTTTCAATGCCAAATTCATAAATTGAAACAATGTTTGAATGATTTAAATTAACAGCAACTTTGGCTTCCTGTTTAAACATTTCAACGAAATCTTGATTCGTTGAAAGATGGGGCAAGATTCTTTTAATAGCGACAAATTTATTGACGCCGTTTGCGCCTGCAGACTTCGCTAAATACACTTCAGCCATACCGCCGGCCGCTAGTTTCTCTAATAATAAGTATTTACCGAACTTTTCAAAGTTAGACATCTTGTACTTCATCGGTTATTATGAACCAATTCTTTAAAGGAGATGCCATTGAAATGGTATGGATTAACAGGCGGTATAGCGACTGGTAAATCGACTGTTGCTAGACTGCTACAAAGTCGAGGTTTTGTAGTGATTGATGCCGATCAAATCGCGCACCAGTTATCTGAGAAAAATGAACCAGGCTACCTGCAAATCCTTAAAGACTTTGGTCCAGACATTTTAGATGGTGATCAAAATATTGATCGTAAAAAACTAGGCCAAATTATTTTTAGTAATTCCCAATTAAAAGCTAAACTCGAATCTATTTTGCATCCATTAATCCAACAAAAAGTACAATCTTTACGAACAAATTATAAAAATCAAAATATGAAAATGTGTTTTTATGATGTGCCTTTGTTATTCGAAAAAAATCTAGAAAACCAATTCGATGCGATCATTTTAGTTTATACCGGACCACAGATTCAGCAGCAACGATTGGTAGCACGAAATCACCTGACTTTGGCAGAAGCTGAGATGCGAATAAAAAACCAAAGTCCTATGCCAGAAAAAATTAAAAAGTCTCACTTTTGTATTGATAACTCGACTGACGTCAGTGATTTAGAGCATCAAGTTGATACACTGTGTGCTGTTTTAGCGTCTCAAAATAATTCAAGTTTAACCTAAAAAAACCGATAAGACATATATAGATATTTTTTCAAAATTGAAAAAAGGATTTTTTATGGGTGCAAGAAGTACCAAAGTTTTTTTTACATTTTTATTTTTATTAGTTTCTTCATTTGCGCAAGCAGAAGAATGGTTTGAATCATACCGTAATTCTCGTTCATTAGGTATGGGCGGAGCTCTTATCGGTTTAACAAGTGATGAAACATCATTATATAGAAATCCAGCAAATTTAGGAAGTGTACGCGGAATTTTTGGAACAGCTTTTGATCCTGAAGCAGAAGGCTCAGCTAATTTTACCGATGTTATTACGGCCAGTGATTTTGCAAATGCTTCTAGCGTTGAAACAATCTCAAAAAAATTAGCCAAGATGCCGAATGAATATTTTCATTCACGTCAGCAATTTACGCCTTCGTTAGTCACAAGAAATTTTGGTTTAGGTGTAGTTTATCGCGAAGAAGTCAGTGCACTTGCTGATGCCACTGGTGCTACAACAAATATGAAATACCAAAACGATTTTGGTGTTGTATTAGGCGTTAATCAATCCTTATTTGGTGGTGTTGTTAAAATCGGCGCCAGCGCAAAAGCCTTTAACCGTTTAGAAGTTGTTAGTAGCACTGTTTCAACGTCAGGTCCGTTTGATATTCCAACAATTGGTCAAGAGGGCTCGGCCATTTCATACACAGGTGGTATAATTATTCAGTTACCTGTGGCCATGTTACCTTCGTTGGCGATTGTAGGCCGTGATTTGGGTAATACAGTTTTTGATAAAAAAGATGGCGTCCGCGGAAGAACAACGAGCCGTCCCCAAGAAGTGAAGCAATCAGTTGATGCAGCACTTTCTTTATTTCCGATTCATGCTAGTAAAATACGAAGCATTTGGACTTTAGAATATCGCGATATCACGGATTCAAGAGATGACGACGATAATATGAAGCGTATACATTTTGGAACTGAATTTAATATTCGTGACATCTTTTTTGTTCGTGCTGGTTGGAATCAAAGATATTATACGGCTGGTTTTGAAATTGCATCAGAAAATGCGGGCTGGCAGTTAGCCACTTATGGTGAAGAAATCGGCACCAAAGAAGATCCTAAAGAAGACCGCAGATACGCTACTCGAATTATGGTGAGGTTCTAAAAGTGAAAAAAATAAAATTAATTATTTTATCACTTATATTTTGGAGCTTTTCGTGCCAGCCGCCGACGAATTTATTCGACGGCTTATCGTCAAAAACGACAGATGAGTATTTAATTATTGAAGCTCGTGAAGCTAATGATGCACAAAACTACGATTTAGCTATTGAGATTTTATTAAACCAAATTTCAAATTCAGCGAAAGCCACTATTTCTGTTAAGGAACTTTTAGCCAACGCTTATGCAGGAAAATGCGGGTTAAACTTTGTTCAATATACAACTGATTTAGCGGCATCAACATCTGGAAGTGCATTTGCTAACGTGATGGCGCCATTTATTGGTGAAGCTGTAGATCCCAGTTTTTGCGGTCTAGCTTTAGAAACTATGGAATCAATTGGTGATGAATCTCAACGAACGATTAATCAAAACGCATTTACGGCTGTAACTGGTTTAGTCTATATCGGAGCATCACTGCGTTTTAATACAGATCTTTTTCCGACAAACGGGGATGGAACTGCGGATATAAATTTATGTACAGGTCTTACAGATGCGCAGTTAGATCAAGCCATTATTGGTTTCGGATATTTTACAGCGAACTTTAGTTATGTTTCTGCAAGCTTATTGGGATCGAGTTCTTTAAATTCACTTGATCAGATAGTTCAAATTTGTGATGTGGCAGCAGGGCCTAGTTGTGCATCTAAAACATCAACTGATATTACGCCAGCTATGCGTTCTTTTATTCGAGATTTAGTTAATACTCAAGAATATGGAATCGGACCGTATTCAACAGGTGGCAATGATTTAAATATACCAGGATCGTGTCCATGAAATTTTATATGAAGATCGTTTTACTCATTATTTTATTTACGTTAAATGCCCAGGCTCTAGAACTTTTTCAGCAGGGTATGACGACGCGTTCAGCTGCCATGGGTGGTACATCAATCGCTTTTGTTCGCGGACCAGATGCTTTGTTTGCAAATCCAGCGGCTCTTGCAAAAGTTGAAGGTTTTAGTTTTAATTTGATTTCTGCCAATGCGGCTCTTTCAACAAATGCAATTGATTTAGCTTCAACTTTACAAACAACAGGGGCTTCTTTCACAGCTGCAGATCTTGATCAACTTTACGGAAAAAAAATATTTACTGATGTTTCGCTTCAGGGTGGTTTAGTTTTTCCGTATTTTGGTGTTGGAGCTTATTCATACAATACAGCGACACAGTCTTTTAGTAATCCATCATTTCCGTTTTACAATGTCGATCTAGTCAGTGATTACGGATACATTATTGGCGGAGCGTTTGAACTTTCAAAAAATTTATCATTTGGTGTTTCTGGTCGCCATGTTAAAAGATGGTCTGGTAATAAAGAAATTTTAGTCACAGATTTATTAGGATCAAGCCCGCAAGATATAATTGAACAAAAACTGCAAGATAAAGGTAAAGGGAATGCTTTGGATGTGGCCATGCTTGCAACATTTGAAAATTCCTGGAACACCAGTGTCGCAGTTGTGTGGCGGGATTTAGGGCACACGCGTTTTAGCACAACTTCTGGTAATGGCCCGGAACGACAGGAAGATAATTTAATTTTTGGCGTTTCTACACAAAAAGAACTTGGTCTGATGACATGGACAAATGCGTTTGAATACAAATACATCAGAAATGATGGCGATATTACAAAAAAACTCCATTTAGGATCAGAATTAGCCTTGTCACTTTTCGATTTAAGAGCAGGGTATGGACAAGGTTATTTAAGCTACGGTGCAGCGTTCGATCTTTCGTTTTTTAGAGCAGAAGTTGCTGCTTACACCAATGAACTTGGTGCAAATGCAGGACAAATTCCAAGTGATCGCTATCAAGCCAGTATTAGTCTAAATATTGACATGGATCAAAGCTTTAAACTTCAAACAGCGAATGGAAAAAAAAGGCGACTTAACCTGAGAAGATAGTTATGCTATTTGGGTATGCTAAGTTGGAAATTTACACATCATCCCGACGATGTCGTTGATCAATTAAAAAACTTTAATCCCCAAAAAGAAACTTGGATTGTTTCTGATTTAAAATCAAAGCAAGAAATACAAAAAATTGCTATTCATCAGCAAAATTATTATTCAGACGAATCAGTTCTAAGAATCAGTGATTTTTGGAAAATGTGGATACGCCGGTTTTGTCCGCATTTACAAATTGTTTCATCTGAATTTATTAAAGAACTTGTTAAAAACTACATCGAAATTTACGGTGAACAATTAGCCCTAGAAAAACAAGAAGCTTCAACTTTATATAAGTACATGACTGACTTAGCACCTTTGATTTTGCACGAACAAAGTCATCAAACATTGAAAGACTGGATGCAATCAAAAAAACCAGAACCGCAGTGGATGAACTGGGAAATTATTGCTCAAAGTTGTATTCAGTATATTATTAAAACACATCACTGTCTCGAAAGTTCGTGGATTTCGGCCTACTTGCAAAGTCAGCCTATCGAAAAAATTATTTGGCCGAATAAGATTATTTTTGATTTAGGTTCTAAAATGACTTCATTAGAAATGGGTCTTATACAAATTTTAGCGCGAAGAAATGATATTGAAGTTATTGTTCCACAAATTCCGCAAAATAAGTCCTGGAATAATAAATTTAATTATCTTTTAAAAACTTATATGAGTTATTCAGGTTTCGGAAAGTCCGCTGCAACGAATTCTCAAACAAAAGAACACAAAACTGCAAATATCAAAGCAGAAAACTTTTTTAGATTTTCTACAGAAATTTCAGAAGTTAAATTTATAACTCATCAAGTTCGCCAATGGATTGAATCAGGGATCAAACCAGATGCCATCGTGATTTTATCACCACGTATCGAAGATTACTGGCCCATGATTAAGTTTCATTTTGATGAAGAGGGTATCCCGCTACAAAAAGACCTCGTCAGTTCCGCAATGAGTTTAGGCCTCGTTCAAAAGTGGTTATCGGCTGTACAAGTCAAAACTCAGAAAACCAGTTGGGAAGATCTTGAACTGACGTATAGTCAAACGCCACAGGCCGAAAAAAACTTTGAACAGTTTAAGGCCTTGTTTCAGGAAATGTTTGATGCGGAAGACCTTAAACGCAGTCATGATATTCAAAAAACTTATTATTCGCAGATAGATATTTATAAAAAAATAGGTCGCGATCAGTTTGTCATTCAACTGCTGAAAAATTGGATAACAATTGATTTTGAAAAAACTGGTGAAAACATTATTTTGCAGTTAGTAAAAGATTTTATTTCTCAAACGATTGAAACAGAACTTTATTTTAATCAGTGGTTCGATCTATTGCAAACCAGATTAGCCAAAAAAGAAATTAAAGTTGAAAACAGTAAGCAAAATGGTGTGCATGTGTTGCCTGTCAATTCAGCTCAAATTTTTAATGTGACCCACCGTTTATGGATCGGGCTTGATGATTCGGGTTTTAAAAGCCAACATCAAACACTATTGCCCGTTTCTGACATTGAAGAATTGAAATCAACATTTGATTTATCACTTGAATACCCTGAAGAAAGTCATTCAGATTTTAATTTAAGATGGTATTCAATGTCTGATTGTAAAGAACAGGTTTTTACTTCAGCACACATTTCAAATTTAGGTGAACCCTTAAACGCCTCATTATTTTTTTTAGAAAACTGCAAGCAAACGCAGCTTTATTTTGATTACAATACAGTTGTCGATTCTATCCAGCGGGATTTTAATCCTGCAGCTTTGAATAGTGCTGAATCTGTTTTAATTGATAAATTTCAAATTGAAAAAGATAACCAACATCATGTCATTAGTCATTTTAACTACGACTCATTAAGCCCTTCAGATATTGAAAACTACGCTAATTGTGGTTTTAAGTTATTGGCTCAAAAAGGTTTTAAACTACGTCAGTATCAAATCACTGGTGTGGATATTGATGCACGTCAAAAGGGAACAGTTTTGCATGATCTTTTTAAGTACATTATTACTGATAAAAATTATTTAAATGTTTCTAAGAACGATATTGATGCGTATTTAGAAGAGCAGCGTATTCAGAAAAAATTATTTCCATTAATGGATTTATTCTGGCAGACCCAAAAAAATAAATTGATTGAAATTGGGTTTAAATTTAGCCAAGTTGAAAAACAGCGTTTAGCTTTGGTGCAAGATATTCAGCACCGTTTAGAAGAAACGATCGAGATTTATTTTAATCCAGAAACTATTCAATTTGAAAAACAAGCACTGTCTGCTGAATCAATCAAAATTAAAGGTCGGTTTGACCGGTTTGATTTAATGAGTGATGACAATAGCTTTGTGTTATTTGATTACAAATCAGCACAAAATACAGGTACCCATATGGCGAAGTCTTGGCTGAAATATAATGAATATCAACTTTTATTATATAGCCTGTGTATTGAAAAAGCCTTTGGTTATAAGTCTCTTGGGGCTCTTTATTATTTTTATAAGAACTATGAACATCATATGGGGTATGTTTTAGAACAGGATTTTAATTACAAAAAATCTTTAAGACTTAAAAAGAATTCAGTGATGTCACAAGATGAATTTTCAAATATTAAGACGGACTTCTTAAATCAATTAAAAGTTATATTCGATCGTTTAGAGGCAAATAATTTTAGAGCAATGCCTATTGATGAAAAAGAATGTCAAACCTGTGATTGGAGGAAGCTATGCAGAGCGCCCCATCTGAATTAGACATTCGGTTTATCCGTGCTGGTGCAGGAGCTGGTAAAACAACACAGTTGATTAAGACATGTATTGATTTTGCCCATCAGTTTAAAATAAAAAATCAGCGTTATCCCAAAATAGTGATGACGACATTTACTAAAAAAGCCACGCAAGAAATCAAAGAAAGATTACTTTTAGAAGCTTTGAAGCACGAAAATGAAGAGTTGTTTCATTATTTTAATAAAAGATCTATGGTGCAGATCGGGACAATTCACGGAATCTTAAGTCTTTATTTAAGGCAATACGGTGAAGTTTTACGTTTATCGACAGATATTCGTGTTGTTGATGATAGTAAAGTTTTAAGCTATTATAAAAAAGAAGTTAAAGCAGCCTTAGAAAGAAAATCTGACTATCATAGATTATTAGATAATTACAGCTTTAAGCATTTGTGTGAACTTGTTTATAAAGGGCATCAGTTATTAGTGGAATTTCCAGATTTTAAGGCCACACCTTTAGATATATTGAAATCAGAGGCTGAAAATGAAATCAAGGACGTCATTGAAAGAATAAATTTGTTTTTGAATGAAGCTGAAAAATTACCAACTAAGTGGGATGAATATAAAATCTTTGTCTCTGACTACAAAAGCTGTTTAGTCCAAAAAGACTTTAATGGGCTTTCTGAGGCTTATGACAACAAACCCCGTAAACCGACTTTAACTAAGAAAAACCCTGAAATACCAGTTGAAATAGATTTATTGATTAAAGAAGTGTTCGAGAAAAATCCAATCAGTCATTTACATTCAGATCAAGCCCAAGAGCAGTTTAATTTTATTAACCAAATTTTCTTAGATTTAGTTAAGGATACATTTACGTTGCGGCAAAAATATATTCAAACGACTGGTGAAATCAGTATTGCTGATTTAGAATTGTTGACCTATCAGATTTATTTAAAGAACCCAGATTCGATGAAACAGTTTTCATCACAGTTTGATTATTTTATGGTGGATGAATATCAAGATACATCGCCTTTACAAGTTAAAATATTAAATGCGATGATGGAAAATAAATCACATTTTGTTGTCGGAGACCCACAACAAAGTATTTATTTGTTCCGCGGGGCTAGGTCCGAAGTCTTTTTTAATAAAGAAAAAGAAATTCAAGATAAAGGCTATAAAACTGAAAATTTAATGACCAATTATCGTTCAAGCCCAAGGCTCATGAATTTTATTAATTCTTTTTTTAATCATTATTCATCGCAGTTTCAGCCAATGAGCCCTTCTGATGACATTTTAAAAAACAACCCAGAAGAAGACGCTGAACTGGTCACAACCACTCATGAATTTTTATCGACATGTCGTAAAATCATTAAACTGACAAGCGAAAGCTCTGATAAAGTCAACTTTTCGGATATTGTGGTTTTATTCAAAAAAAATTCAGACATCATGAAATTTGCCAAGTTTTCAGATCAATTTAATATTCCAGTTCAAATTCAAGTGGCCAGTGGGTATGAAAACAAACGCGAAATTTTAGATTTAGTCAGCTTTATTAAGTTTTTAGCTAACCCTCATGATACTGAAAATTTAATTTTATTACTACGCGGGCCATGGTGGGGAATAACTGATAACGAAATTCTTCAAATCCGAGATAATTCTGAGTATTCGTTTTGGTTTCAATTGCAGGCTAAAAAACATGAAGTTGTAAACTTGTTAAAGATCTATGAAAAAATATTTTTCGAAAAGGGATTATCCGAAGCTGTCCTCACATTTTTAAAAGAAACTGTGTTTTTAAAATCGTCGTATTATTTGGATCCCACAACACAAAGAGAATCAAATATCTGGAAATTCGTACAAACGGTTTTAAATGCCGAAGGCCAAAAAGATTTTAATATTAATAAATTTATTTATCAGGAACTGACATCGATTCAAAATGACTTTACGTCTGGTGATGGTGAAGGTGTGCCACTGATAGAGGCCAATAGGGTATCACTGATGACAGTTCATGGGTCAAAAGGTTTGCAGTTTAAACATGTGATCCTTCCAGGGTTTTCATCGCAACCCAGTTTGAAAACTCATGAACAGCTCACATTTAGCACTGAGAACTCATATTTCAGTTTGAAGTGCTTAATTGATGATTCGGAGTCTTTAGAGATGTCTGTGTGGTCAGTCAATCAGATTGCAAAATACGCAGATCGACAAAAAAGTGAAAATGATCGTCTATTATATGTGGCCATGACCAGAGCCCAAAAAAGCTTAACACTAATTAACAAAGTGAAAGACCTTGGGGAAGTTAAAAGCCCCAAAAACAGTTGGTTTGAGAGATCTCCGTGGGCTTTGGGTTTATTTAAGGACAGCCAAAATTTTAAAATGAAATTCACTGAGGAAAATCCAGAAATCAGCGAAATCAAACAAGCTGAAAAACCGGAATTTCAACAGCTTAGAAAGTTGAATCTAAATTCTGAACAGTATATTGATTCAATAGAATCATCAGGTGTGACTCATATGCTATCAGATACTCAGTCAGCAAACGTGGATCAAAATAAAGATTTAAAAAATACTGATCAAATTGATCGTTACGCAGTGGATACAGTTCAAGCTTTTCAAAAAGCTGAAATAGGGACAGGTCTTCACCGTTATTTTGAGTCCTTGAAGTATTTAAGTCTTGATGAAGTAGTTCTTCATTTGTCAGACAAGGACAAAAAAGCTGTTCGCTGGATGTTGGATCAAAAAATTGTGAATTTGACTCAAATACTTGATACGGGTCACGTCGAATGGGGTTTTGGGCTACAAGTGGGATCAAAAATGATTCAAGGACAAATCGATGCCTGGTCTATTTTAGGTTCGGATTTCTATATTCTTGACTATAAAACAGGTCAGCAGAAATACTTAGATAAGGCCTATGCTCAATTAGAATTTTATGCATTTTGCTTAAAAGAAATGGGTCTACTGAAAGAATCACATCAAATAAAACTTGTGGTGATTTACCCGATAGACGAAGTTGTAAAGATTAAAGAAATTAAATTTAAGGACCTAGAAAAAATTAAAATGGAGATGAAAAAATGAATATCTTTAAACGACAATTTTTTATCTATCCTGAAATTCAAAAGCCACTTTTAAAGCAAGTTTTTTTTGGTCTGACTTTATTATCGATGATTCAAGCATTAGGAGTTTATTTAGCTATGAAATGGATGGCTAATCAGGTCGCGGCAGATATTTCATTAGTTGTTGATTACCGTGTGTTAGGCACATGGAAGATATTTCTTTACGCAGCTATTTTAATCCCGATGGTATTAAATTTAATTATAGGTCTATGTATTGTTCTTTATACTTCCAATAAATTTGCAGGACCACTTTTTAGATTAGAAAGAGAAATCGACCGCTATTTAAATAAAGAAACTGATAAAGTGATTGTTAATTTTAGAACTCATGATCACTTGCATTCGCTGGCTCAAAAAATAAATAAAATGAGCGCTAAACAAAACAGTTAAAATATTTTTAATCGCAATTTTGGTCCTTTCTGCAACCACCTAAGTGTTTAAGTCTTTGACGACTAAGCATTAAATGGATCAAATCGGGATATTATGGCTCCAGAAAGGCCTTCTAATCCCATAAAATCGTTTTAAGGCCGACAAAAGTTGGAAAACATCTTGCTATAGACTTTAGTTGGGAGACCTCATCTTTTTGGGGTTTAAACAATATGAAGTTTCTGGCACGTATTCTGAAATTAAGATCGAATCTGTTTAAAGTTGTTTTAATCACAACGGCAATGGCTCATGTGGCTTACGCTGCCCAAACAACAAATATGACAACAGCAGTAATCCCAGCAAAAGAAGAAACTAAAGCTTTTGGTCTATCATTAGATTTATCCTACAATGCAAATATGTACGCTGAAGGTGATACGAATCAAACGTCGTATACGAACTTGACGATCATACCTAGTTATAAAATCACTGATAAACTGACTTCAAGTTTGCGCACAGATATTACCAAGTACCACACACAAGAAGAAAATACTGAAATGACGAACACGCGAATCAGATTTTCGTATTTAACAGCTCAGTTAAATGATCAGATTTCTTGGTCAAATCGGTTTGATGGCTTTATTCCATCGAATCGTAAATCGCAATTAACTGATCGTTTGATCACGACAACTGGAATCGGAACTTCCTTAAAATATGTAGGTGACATTACGACAGCCATTTTAGGTTTGGGTTTGTCCAGGAATTATCATGAATTTGATTACAGCACGACGGGTGCACCATTGAATGAATTCACAGCGACCCAAGCCTTGGCCTTAGAGTTCAGCCTTATGGAAAAATTAAGTTTATCTATAGAGGGCACATATATCATGGCCAGAACTTACCAAAATGCTGAGAAATACGCTTTTGAAACAGTTTTAGGATTAGGCTACCAAATCACAAAAAATTTCTCTGCATCAGTGGGGTTATCAAATGGTGGCAATGCGCTAAAAGCCAATGGCGTTGATTCAAATATAGAATTTTTAAACGAAAAAACATCTGAGCTTAGTGCTGGGATCGGTTACACCTACTAATGAAAGTTAGTGGAACAGGAGAGGGTATGAAAAAGACAACTTTATTAAGAACAGCGATGTTGCTGATGACGGCGGGGTTCGTGTTCATAGGGTGTACTAAAAAAACTCCTTATGAGCCACTTTTAGAAAAAGAAAAGAACCACAGTTCTGATCAATTTAGAAAGTCTGAAAAAGAAGGTGTAGAGTATTTGTATACTGCCTCGACTGCAAATTCTAGCCGCTCTTCTGATGTGGCGAGACCATACTGGCAGGGTGAAGAAAAAATCATTAAATTTAAATTCACTGAAAACTCATTAGATGTTTTAGAAGTTGAAAGCGAAGAACGCTTTCAACAAAATTCAACAAATAATAAATTAATTATGTCTATCCCTGTTGAGCATCTTGAATACTCTTGTGCTGCTGATAGCTCTGGTGAATGCACAAATAAAGAAGAAATAAATAAAAAAATTCACTGGAGTAAAAGATCACAGTTTAAGCCTGATTTCGAAAATATGAAAGTAACAGAAGTCAGTATGTTGCCAGTCGAGTTGGAAAATTTATTTAATCAAGGATGTTACCAGTCTTCAGCAAACAAGCTTGTCGGTTATGAAATTAAAGACGACAAAATTAATATTTTAATGGAAAAAACATTTACAGCGAATATTAACTGTGTGAACGCTTTAGATAAATTATCTGATTTAACATTTAGTCAAGTGTATCATTATTCGTTTGCAAAATTATCTAAATTAACATCACCTGATTTCAAGCCAGTTGCTTACCCAACAACGGATGAAAATACTTTTGGTTTTTTTACGACTAAATTTACAAATTTAAATATTGATAACAATTCATCTGAAAAAGACAAAGTTGTTTTAATGAATCACTGGAACCCTAATCGTAAAGTGATTAATTATTTTTTAAGTCCAGAATTCGCTAAGCGTGAAAATGCACAAATTAAAAATGCTACTGAATTGTCAGTGCAAAGAATCAACGACAGCTTAAAAATTGCTGGTGTTGATTTAAAAATTGAATTGACTCAGGCTGAAGAAAATCAGCAGTTAGCAGGTGATATCACTGGTAGTATGATCGTGCTGGTTGAAGATCCATCTGCATCTGGTGTTTTAGGCTACGGCCCTTCAATAACTAATCCTAGAACTGGCGAAATTTTAAGTGCCCGTGTTGTAATGTATAAAGGTATATTAGAAAGATATATTAAAGATTCATACGAAGAAATTCGTCGTGGTGAATTAGCAAAGTTGAACGATGCAAAAAGCAATAAGATGGTTGCTTTAAAAATACCCGCACACCTTATGCAAATTGCACAACCAGAAGCTGATGCAAAAACTAAAGCTTCCGCAATCAAATCATCTGAAAAAGCTATGTTAACTAAAGTTCCAAATAATATTGGTTTAACTAAAGATTTAAAAGCGATTGAGAAAAGTTTAAAAAACTACACTCAGAATGTAAAAGTAATTAAAAAAGATGCTTTATCTATTTATGAATCTGGAAAGCATTGCTACTACACAACTGAAGCCATCAGCGTCGATGGAAAAGTCAGCGCTGATGTTGTTGAAGTTATGGGTAATGATTTAACTGCTTGGGAAGATTTATCAACAAGTCAGAAAAAACAAGTTTTAGATATTTTAATGCCAGTGGCATGGATTCCGACATTAGTTCATGAATTAGGTCATAACTTAGGTTTAAGACATAATTTTTCTGGTTCTGAAGATAAAGATAATTACTTTAAAGCAGAACAACTTAGTCAAATAGGCGTAAACCATGATATTCCGTACAGTTCAGTTATGGATTACGGCGCTAGTGAATTAAATCTTTTACCAACAATGGGTAGTTACGATATTGCAGCTTTACGTTACGGTTATAACCGCCAAGTTGAAAAAGCTGGTGGCGATCTAATCACTTTAGATTCATCAATTGAAAATTTTAAGACTTCTAGCGCAACAGCAACTATCAAATTAAAAGATTACAAATACTGTACTGATGAAAACGTTGGTGCAAATGCAGGTTGTAAGCGTTTTGATGCTGGATCGACTTATACAGAAATTGCCAAGCATTTAGTTAACGATTACGAATCAAAATACTATTTAAGAAATTTACGTAACCACAGATTAAACTTTAGTCTAGTTGGTGATATTACGTACGCCCAAAGAATGGAATATATTTTTGACAACTTAAGAACATTTTTTGAAGTTCGTGAAAGAATCGTCAATCAATTTGGCTTAGCAGAAGATGCTCCTGAGTGGGAATCTATTGCTTGGTTAAAAGATTTAAATGATGCTGTTAAAATTTCTGGTGATTTCTTTATCAAAGTTTTAACAACGCCAGATTTAACATGTGCAGTAGCGCCTGCGGCTACGCCTGATCAAGTGCAATTTTTAGTGCCAGTTGATGGTCTGACTAAAGGGGCTGCGAGTTGTTACGAAACTGATATTAACCCAGCCTACGTGGTCGTTGGTCAATTTGGTAAGTCATTTCAATCACGTAAAAGTACATTATCTACAAATGCTTACATTGATCAAATCGATGTGCGTGGTATTTGGGTCGATAAAGTTTTAGCAGCTAAATATGTTTTTAATCGTAAAACAGGTTCATTTACTTTTGATAAGTACACAGATAACTATACGGATATGCCTGAATTCAAACAAAAGCTGACAGATTTAAGTCAGATGATGTTATTAAATAAAGCCACTGCAGAAGTGACCATTAGGGATCAAAAAGGCATGGCTTTAGTTTCTGGTTTAGTTAATGTTGATACATTTAAGACTCATGTGATTCCTGAATTAATATCACCTTATGTTGCTAAAGCTATGGGTGTGCCAGCTAACGATAGTTATTTTATGCAAACATACTTGCAGACATTAGCTTCGCAAATGGCTAGCACGCCAGCTTCACAGTTTAAAGGCCGTGAAATGGTTGATCAGTTTAGTATTCGTCACACATCAGATTTGTCTGATAATTCAAATATTAAATCGGCATTGCAAATTGATATCGGTAATACGAAATACTTAGCCCATTCAGAGAAAAATTTAATGGCTGCGGTGCTTATTGAAAATGCACAAACAGCAAAAGCGCTATTAGGTTTACAAGTTGATGAGTTATCAACAATCGCTAAAGCACGGGAAAAAGGCGAGACTGCTCCTGAGACTGGTTTATCAGTTGCACAAACCGCAGCTTGGACAATTGATATTAGCTTATTAAAGCAATTTATTAACTTAGGATTAACTTTCGAGGAAACACAAGAATTGATTCAAATTATGCCTGCTTCGTAGTAGGCTTAATTTCATGAGTTCATTAAAAGTTATTATTTACACAGACGGAGCTTGCTCTGGTAACCCTGGCCCTGGTGGCTGGGGTTCTGTTTTTGCGACCTACACAAATACAAATGATGTTGTTATTGACGAATTAGGTGGGCCCGCGGCACAAACCACAAATAACCGCATGGAGATGGAAGCGCTTATTCAGCCGCTGGTTAAGCTTTCTAAAAAGCTAATCAATGTAGCTAGCTGTCAAATTCAAATCTACACAGATTCAGTTTACGTGATTAAAGGTGCCACGCAGTGGATTCACGGCTGGAAAAAAAACGGCTGGAAGAATGCGGCCGGCGAAGATGTGACAAATCAAGATTTATGGCGTGATTTAGACGAAATCTTACGTGAATTAAAATCAAAAACAGAATTAAAAATAAAATGGGATTATGTTCGCGGTCATATGGGCACACACGGTAATGAACGTTGTGATCAAATCGCAGTGGCTTTTTCAAAAAATGATTATATCGATTTGTATCAGGGGGCTGGTGCACATTACTTTTTTGATATTTTGATTCCTCCACCGACAGAGCCTATAAAAGAAAGTAACTGGAAAAAAGATAAAACTGCCACGCCTAAAAAAAGTTGGTACATGGTTTTAAAAAATGGAGTTGTCAGCCGCTATGATGCATGGTCGCAGTGTGAAGCCGCGGTTAAAGGCGCCTCAGGCGTAAAATTTAAAAAAGTATCTTCTGAGTCTGAAGAAGCTGACCTTTTAAAATCTTGGGGAAAGTAAGTTTAATCTATTCAGTATAGCTTTTATATTCAATCAGCGTTTTAGCGTATTCGCCGTAAGCATTAATAGCTGCAACTTCAGCAGCTATTTTTTTATTAAAAGCATCGATCAGAAAGTTAATGTCGGTTCGGCCTTGATTATAATTAATTGTAATTTGGCGAACGGCTTCAAATCTGTATTTAACAATATTTTCTGTCGTTTTAATATTGCTGTAAGCGATATCTAATTTGTCTTTTAAGGTTGTTATTTGATTTTTTAAATCGTCTGAAGAACGAACTAGGCGGTCGGATTCTAATTGCTTTAACGATAGACGGTATTTTTGTTCGGCATCGGCAGCTTTGTTGTTGAAAAAATAATTCAACTTTACGCCTATTCGATATTTATTTTGATCGCCTTCGCTTAATTGTTCTATCGATTGCGATTGGTCTGGGTCTACGCCACTTTGAGTGTATTCCCCGTAAACATCTAAAGTTGGATAGTTATTGTATTTATTCGCATTGTAATCCGCATCTGCGGATGTAGATTTTAATTTTTGAATTTTGTATCTTGTTAAGTTTTCAATTTTACCGTTAAAATCTGTAGGTAATTGCACGAATGAATTTTTTGATTCAATTAATAAAGGCTGATTTAAGGGAATATTTAATTCAGTTTTGAAATCAATCAAATATTTTTCTAAAGTTTGCTTATCAGCAAGTAAACTTTGTTTTCTAAGTTCGTATTCAGCTAGGGCCTGTTCAAGTTCTCCAGCTGTTGCCGTGCTATTTCTTTTACGTCGCTGAATAGTTTTGACCAAGTTGTCATAGTTTTTCATTAAAAAGTCATTTTCAGCCACAGACACTTGAATAGCTTTAATTTTCCAATATAAATCGACAATATTTTTTTGGACTTCAAATTGATCCAATTTGTTTTGTAAAGTCACTGTGTCATAGGCGAATTGGACAGATTTATAACTCAGATAATCTTTCGCAGCAAACAAAGTCGGGAATACATTTTGGCTAAGGCTGAATAGGACAGAATTTTGTGCAGCCTTATTTGATGATATGTTTGTGTCAAAAGCATTTCGTTTTATATTGTTGCGAATGTAGCTGACGGTAAAATCTGTTCCTGTGATAAATTTCTTATCTAAAAATAGAGAATAGTAATCCCGCTGAGTGTTCAGTGGAATAAAAGATGATGTGGATTTTGTGTTATCTTTTTCGTTGTAAATATCGAGCCCTAAATTCCAGCGGTAATCTTGTAAAAACTGTTCGGTGACATAATCTTGATTCAATAATTTAATTTCCGTTTGTCTTTGTGAAAGACTTTGCGCGTTGATCATATTTAATAAGCTATTATCATTAACAACGATTTTTTCATTCACAGCTGACCATAGATCAATTGGGGCTAAGTACAGAGACATTAAGACAGATAGAATAGAAAAATATTTTATTTTATTCATACGCAAACTCTTGTTTAATTTGTTTTTATTTCTAATACTAATGAGAATCATACTAAGGAGCCTAGCATGCGTCTTTCAGATATCTCAATTAAAAATCCAGTTATGGCATGGATGATCATGTTGTTTTTGATGGTCTTCGGCGCTATTTCTTTTTCGCGATTAGGTATTAGCCAATTTCCAGATGTAGATTTTCCATCAGTGAATATTTCAGTCAGCCTTGAAGGAGCTTCGCCAGAAGTGATTGAAACAAATGTTGTTGAACCTATTGAGGATTTATTAACAACACTTGAAGGAGTAAAAGGAATTAGTTCTTCGAGTCGCAGTGGTAATGGAAGTATATCGATTGAATTTGATTTAGATCGAAATATCGATGCAGCTGTTCAAGAAGTTCAAACTAAAGTTTCACAAGCCCAAAGACGTTTACCAAAAGATATAGACCCGCCGGTGATTTCTAAATCAAACCCTGATGATCAACCTATTATGTGGTTGGCTGTAACCAGCGAATCAGGTGATCGTCGTGAATTAATGAAATACACGCAAGAATACCTCAAAGATCAGTTCACATCTGTTAAAGGTGTTGGGGACATTATTCTGGGTGGGTTTACCGATCCCATTTTAAAAGTTCAAGTCATCCCTGAAAAATTAAAAAAATATAATATTACAGTCTTAGATGTCGTTGACACTATTCAAAGCGAGCATAACGAATTACCTGGCGGCCAAGTCGATAACAACGAAAGTGTTTTTAATGTTCGTGTCAAAGGTGAAGCAAAAACGGTTGAAGAATTCAGAAACATCACAGTTTCAAAAAGAGCAGGGCAAACTGTGACTGATCCGGCAAATCGTGTGCGTTTGTCAGATGTGGCAGACATTCAATTAGCTTTAGCAGATGACAAAAGGCTTTCAAGATTTAATAAGACAATGTCAGTTGGTATTGGTATTAAAAAACAACGGGGCACAAATGCAGTTGCTGTAGCCCGTGCTGTTAAAGAAAAAATAACAGCCCTAGAAAACAATTTATTACCTGGTATCAAAATCAGTATTAATTTTGATACTACCCAGTTTATCGAAAGATCGATTGCTGAATTAAATTCGCATTTGATACTAGCTGTGATTTTAACAGCTTTTGTTTGCTGGTTTTTCTTAGGTAGTTTCACAGCAACAATTAATGTTTTATTGTCTATTCCCACTTCAATCTTAGGAACATTCATTGCACTTTATTTTTTAGGATTCACATTAAATACTTTTACTTTACTGGGTTTAACATTAGCTATCGGTATTGTGGTTGACGATGCCATTATGGTTTTAGAAAATATTTTCAGACACAACGAAAAAGGCAGAAATCAAATTGAATCAGCCATTATCGGTGCCCGTGAAATCGCATTTGCGGCGCTAGCTGCAACAGCTGCAGTTATTGCGATTTTCTTACCTGTGGCTTTTATGGACGGAATTATTGGTCAATTTTTTCTTCAATTCGGGATCACGATTTCATTTGCGGTATTTCTATCTTTAATTGAGGCTTTAACAATTACCCCAATGCGTTGTGCGACTTTTGTTCAGCACAGTGCTAGGACTACGAAAATTGGTCGGGCCTTTGATCAGATTTTGGAAGCCACGCAGAAAATATATGAAGTTAGTCTTAAATGGGCCCTGGTTCATCGTTGGAAAACATTAATCGGGTCGTTTATACTGATGGCTGCAAGTTTTGCTATTGTTAAATACATTCCAAAAGAATTTACGCCTTCACAAGAATCGGGTTTACTACGCGCACGTTTGAATTTGCCAACGGGTACTTCATTTCAAGTAACTAATGAAAAATCACAACAAATTGAAAAGTATCTACTTTCTAATCCGAATGTAAAACAGGTTTATTTAAGTATTGGTGGCTTTGGTGGCGGCGGTTCAGAATCAAACGTTGCGATGATGTTTGTGTCCCTGATACCTAAAAAAGACAGAAAAATTTCTCAGGAAGATTTTATCAAAGAAGCGCGAACTGAAATCATGAAAATTATCGGGAAAGGTAGCCGTATTTCGATCCAAGATCCCACAGCCCGCGGTTTTGGTGGCGGTGGTCGTGGTTATCCGATCGAATTTGTTTTAAAGGGTCCTGAATGGAATGAATTATCTGCCCAAGCTGATCAGTTGATTGAAGAAATGAAAAAAAGTGGATTAATGACAGATATAGATACAAATTTACAATTGGGTTTACCAGAAATTCAGATTCTACCTCATCGTGATTTGGCCAATGCCTCTGGTGTGAGTATTAATAACGTCGCCCAAACAATCAATGCCATGATCGGTGGGGTTCGTGTTGGTCAGTACGCAGACGGTGGGAAAAGATACGATATCCGTGTTGAGCTACAGAAAAATAATGATCAAGTTAAAGATTTAGAAAAACTTTTCGTGTCTAACACGCGCGGTAATTTTGTGGCGTTGTCACGCATTGTTGAATTCAAAAATGAAAAAACACTCCAACAAATTAATCGCGAAAATAGATTAAGATCGATTTCAGTTTTTGCTAACTTAGAAAAAGGAATCAAAACAGATCAAGCTTTTGGTTTTGTCAGAGCTAAAGCCAAAGAAACATTAAAACCCAGATATTTCATCGAAGAATTCGGGACATCGAAGTCCCAACAAGAATCATTTCAGGGCTTAATACTCGCTTTGGTTTTAGGACTTATTGTGGCCTATATGATTTTAGCAGCCCAGTTTAATTCGTTTATTGATCCTGTGACGATTTTAATGGCGCTGCCATACAGTGTGGCTGGGGCTTTTTTTGG
>JAYTPA010000160.1:0-3375 GCA_043747495.1 Bdellovibrio sp. | reverse complement strand
TAAAGGAGCTTTCATGTTTGCGGAAAAAATATTTGCGGTTGCTCATTATGCGGACCAAGTTGTTCTTATTGTACTTGCTATTATGAGCATACTTTCAGTAGCAATGATCATTGAACGATTTGCGACTTTGAAAAGAATTTCAAACGAAAGTCACCGTATGAGAGCTCGCATTAGAATGGCTTTACAAACAAGTTCAATTTCTGATTTTGAAGATATCGCGAAAGATCCAATTTCTATAGAAGGACGCGCAGCAGGGCTAGCGATTAAACACTTAAAAACAAACGGCGATAAAGGCTTTGAAGAAGTTTTTAACACATTTGTATTAACTGAAAAACCAGATCTTGAAAAGTATTTAGCCGTACTAGCAACGATTGCGTCAAATGCACCATTTATCGGATTACTTGGAACAGTCTTAGGTATCATGAAAGCATTTAATGACTTGGCATTAGCTCAAGATGCTGGTCAACAAACAGTGATGGCAGGTATTTCAGTGGCCCTGGTGGCAACAGCAGCTGGTCTTTTTGTGGCCATTCCTGCAGGAATGTTTTTCAATTACTTTACACGAAAAGTGAAAGCTATTTTAACAAGTGTTGAATCAGTTAAAGAATTAGGTATCGCTTATTCTAAGAATAAAGGTTAGTTTATATGGCTTTTAAATCAGATCAGAATGATGAAATTATATCAGAAATTAACATTGTTCCAATGGTCGATGTTATTCTTGTTGTATTGATTATTTTTATGGTGACGGCACCAATGATTATGAAGCCGTCGATCAATGTTAATTTGCCGAAAGCGGCTTCTGGTGAAGCGACAACGCCAAGCAAACTAAACATTACAATAGGATCTGATGGACGATTAAATTTAGATGGCGAAGCTGTTGAAGATGCGCAAGTTCAAGCGAAAGCTCAAGCTGAAGTAGCTGTAAACCCAGAAATTCAAGCGATCATTTCTGCAGATAAGGACGTGCCTCATGGCCGTGTTGTCTCAGTTTTAGACATTGTTAAATCTGCAGGAGTTAAGAAATTCGCTATCAGCATTGATAAAAAGTAGTTCTGAGACTTAGGTCTAGTCAATAAAATCACGGTTTAGACCGATAATAAGTCGTGATGAACAGTATAAAAAAAGTAAAAATCTATTTTCTTTTTTGCTATTTTTTAGCAGGGTGTGCCTCTTTTCAAAGTGTTGAAAAGAGAACAGTTTATTCGGATATGTTTCCAAACGAAATTTCACGAACTGAATACTACAAAGATATCGCATTAGGATTTTATAATGAAAAATTATATCCAAAAGCCGTTGAACATTTCAGACTGGCTTTGTTACACGATCAAAATAATCAAGAAGCCCGCTATTGGCTAGCAGCCAGTTATTTTAAAACCAATGAAAACTATTTAGCATTGATTGAATTAGATCAAATTAGTGATTCAGAAAATTTTGAAGTTGCCCGTTTAAAAATTATGTCTGACATCTATGAAAAAGCTCAGTCCTATGAAAAAGTATTAGCGGTAAATGAAAAAATCTATGAAAGTACTCAGGAAAATTGGCCCTTGTGGAAAATTTATCACATGAGTTTAAATATAAAAAAATATGATCAAGCAATGAAAACTCTGACTTTGTTAGAGGAAAATAAAGAAGATAAATTTAAAATTTTATTGGGTCGCTATGAAATTTATTTGAGAGAAAAAAATAAAATTGCTGCAGTTGAACAGCTTTTTTTAGCTGACAAGTTTAAGCCCTATGATGCTTTAGTGACTGAACAAATTATTAATCATAAATTTGAAGACAATGACTGGGAAGCGGTTTTTGCCTATGCTTCCAGATACAGCAAGTATCATCCTTTCAATTTAGATATATCTGAAAAAATGTCTCAAGCCTGTATTCAAACAAAAAAGTTTGATGAAGCTATTGCTGAGCTTAAGAAGCAAAAAGAACTTGATCCAACGTCTGTTGGGATTGAATTTAAAATTGCTCACGTGTTATTTTTAAAGCGTGATTTTATCAATGCTGAAGAACTATATAGTGAGCTTTATAAACTGACTAAATCTGATCAATCTGTTTTTTATATTTCACAGATTCATCTTTTACAAAATGACTTACTATCAGCTGCGGCTTCGTTAGAAAGTTTAGCTTCCTGGTCTGAATACTACCCTGCAGCACAAGTTCAGTTAGCCCGCTTAGAGTGGAAAAACAACAAGCATGATTTAGCGATTAACCGATTACGTCGTGCTCAGTTACTGCGCCCCGATTCTTTAGAAGTTTATCAAGAATACGGCCAGTATTTAATTTGGAACAAAAACTATGTAGAATCAATCGCTTTAGTCGAACAGGGAATGCGAGCTTACCCGCAAGACGACAAATTAAGGATTCTAGCTGCTTATGTACACTTTAAATTGAACAATATGCGAAGTTTTAAAAAAGAAATTGAAATGGCACAAAGTATTAATCCGAATAATTCTGAAATTTACGCAGTCATGTCTGAGCTATGGTATGAAAAAAACAAATCGCATAGTGAGCTTGAATATTTAGCTAGAAAAGCACTTGAGCTTGACACAAAAAATAAAAATGTTAAACCGTTACTAGCTTGGGCTTTACTTCAACAAGACAAATTGTCAGAAGCAGCTAAATTATTTGAAGAATTTTATGATAAAAATCCAGATGAATTATTTTATGCGCAGGCTTTAGCTGAAATATATCAAAAAAATACCTTACCTAGTAAATCAAATGATTATGAAAATAGAGCCCTGGCTCTGAAAATTGATCAAAATTTAAAAAATGATTTAGATTATTTCAATAAATCTAAAAATTCAGAAAGTTTAGATTATCAAGAAGGTAGCAATAGACTTCCGGCTAGTCTAGAGCAGCCGTAAAACTGATCAGTATTTGATTAAGTTATAAAATCATCAAATAATAGAAAGAGATGAAAACAAATCACCTGTTTATCTTTTTATTTTTTTGTATTGCATTCACCCAGACATTATATGCTCAGGAAAACTGTAGTCCAGTGGCACAGCCAACGTACTACAGAATTAAAAAAGGTGACCACGTCGCGGCTATTTTAAGAAAATTAGGTTTAAATCCTGTGTTTGGCAATAACGGAAGCCTTAATAATTTTCTAAAATTAAATAATTTAAAAAACATCAATGTGATTTCACCAGGAAATACGCTTAGAATTCCATTTAGCTGTGAACAACAAGTCACTGCTTGGAACACATCGCCCTATGAGGATGGAAGACTTTTACAACATTTAAGCGAGTACACAATTAAACTAAAACCTGCACCAGTAGTGATCAATGAAGAAGTTGCAGAAAAAAAAGAAGTGAAATTACCAGAAATTGTAGCTCCAACTGCAGAACCCGAACTAAAAATGATTCTAAAAAC
>JAYTPA010000159.1:0-2350 GCA_043747495.1 Bdellovibrio sp. | reverse complement strand
TACTCAGGGCCGACTAAAGGCCTAGAAGCGATTTTTAAACCAGCCACAGGTCATGCTTAATTCATAAAATAAATATTGGACTATCGAAAACCCCTGAGTTTTCGGTAGAATAAAGAAGTGAGGGGTAATCTTAATGTCAAAAGCAAATCTACTGAAAAAATACTCTAAAGACGAACCCAAAAAGGTTATCAAGCGCGAACAAAAAGAAGAGCTTATTAAAGAATACGCTCCGCTGATCCGTTTCGTTGCACAAAAAATCGCAGTGCGCTTACCACCAAATATAGATATTGATGATCTTATATCTGCAGGTGCTATTGGTTTGATGGATGCTATTGATAAATGGGATCCAACTCGTGATAATAAATTTAAAACTTATGCTGAATTTAGAATTCGTGGAGCAATCCTTGATGAATTGCGTGCGCAAGATTGGATTCCTCGTTCTGTTCGTGATAAATCAAAAGCTTTAGATCGCACAATCACAGCTTTAGAATCTGAATTAGGTCGTTCTCCTGAAGACGAAGAAATTTGTACAAAATTAAATATGTCGATGGAAGAATTCCATGACTTAATTAATCAAGTGCGCCCTGTTAGTTTATTATCTATCGATGATCAGCCTTCATTCAGTGATTCAGATAAAAAATCAATTGTGAATTTATTGGAAGGCGCAAAATCAGCAAGTCCTTTTAATCAATTAAATGTCAAAGTCGTTAAAGATGTCGTGGCTAAAGCCATCGAAGATTTGCCAGAGCGTCAGCGCTTAGTCTTATCACTTTATTACTTTGAAGATTTAAATCTTAAAGAGATCGGCCAAGTTTTACGTGTCACTGAATCCCGCGTATCACAATTACATGCGCAAGCGGTTTTAAGACTTCGTGCTAAATTGTCAGCTTCCATTGAAGCCGGCGAACTTGAAGCGATTTAGTTCAAAACTTTAGTCTAGTTATCAAGATCTTTAAGACCTGCACCTAGCCGCCGATAAGCCATTATGGACTTTGCGACTAGTTTAAGAAATATCGAAATTTTAAAAAATTTTATAAGACCTTACAACTGTAAGCATATCCATTTTGATTTTTACACATCGACTGAATTTAAAGCTCAAATTTTTAGTGGTATTGATGACAACTTCATTGAGGCAAATATTGAAAGATGTCACAGAAATGATACAGTTTACGCTAGAATTCTTGTTGAAAAAAATGAACATGAAATTTTATATTATTTTGATAAAAAATTTCTTTTTGAAATTAATTTAACTACAAATGAACTTATTGAATTCGAGAGCACTTGCTACACTGATTGCAAATCGGGCAGTGTAAAGCTACAGATGCTAGAGTTAATCCGGCAACTCAAAAATTCTGGCTAATTCGAAATTCGGATTTTAAGTTTTTTTCTTCTGCATAAGAAGACTTAAAGAAGTTTTAATCTTTTGGATCAGGCGGGCTTCGTTCTGTCTAACAGCTTCTCGGGTGATTTTATATTTTTCACCGATTTCTTGTAGAGTTAAGGGTTCTTCATTTAAAACACGCTCTTCAAGAATAATTTTTTCTTTATCTGTTAAACTATCTTTAATGTTATCGATAGCATTTTTTAGAAACTGAATTTGTTGGGCTAATGCTAACTGCTCATCAAGTGGAAGGTTTCCATCATCTTGCTTAAGTAAGCTGCCTATTGAAACAGTTGATTCACTGTTAGCGTTTTGGGGCTTGTCGATACTGACATCACGCATGGATAATCTTTGGGCCATTTCATTGATTTCATCTTCAGGTATTCCTAGTTGATGCGACAACAGGGCTGTGCTTTCTTGAGATGACATTTTTTCCAGCTCTGCTTTTTGTTTTTGTAATTGGTAAAATAACTTTCTTTGATTCGCTGTTGTGCCAATCCTGACCATCGAAAATTGGCGCATTAAGTATTCTTGAATATAACCACGTATCCACCAAACTGCATAAGTGATCAAACGTGCGCCTTTGTGGGGGTTATAGTCTTTCACAGCATGCATTAGGCCTACGTTGCCCTCTTGAATCAGATCAATCATGCGTGAAGAAAAGCGTGCATATTCTGCTGCGATTTTCACAACAAACCGAAGATTTGCTCGAACTAGGGCTTGTGCGGCTTCGGGATCCTTTGTTTCAAAGTAGTGTTTAACTAATTTAAGTTCATCTTCTTTGCTTAAAACGGGATACTTTCGTATTTCAGCTAAATACGTCGTCAGTGGATCGCGCGATTTAGCAATGCCAGTATCTTGAACAGCAGGCAATAACGTTTCAACAGAATCGACATCAACAATTTCTGCAGTCACTTTTTTGGCTCGTATTTTTGTTACGCTTGAATTCTTTTTAGACATAGTTTTTAA